>CALKOP010000040.1 GCA_938091155.1 uncultured Flavobacteriales bacterium
GTAACTGAATTAACACCCACATCTGAGCAGTCAAAATCTGTGATGTCAAGGTTCAAGGAATCTATATCACAGTTATCCGTTGAGCCATTATCCACCTGAACTGCCGTGATACTAGCCGCACCTGAAGCGTCTAGATAAATCGTCAGGTTCTGAGTGACGACAGAAGGATTAATTGTGTCTTCGGCGGTAATACTAATAATAGTGTCTATTGAACATCCAATACTATCTACCACAGTAATTGAATATGAACCAACACCTAAGGAGTTAATTGATGATGTAGAAGCACTATTGCTCCAAGCAAATTGATACGGAGAAATACCCCCTGAGCTAGAAGAGGAAATAATGCCATTAGCTGTGTTCTGACAATCTGTTGGCGTAGTTGATGCTGTGATTGCGGGATTACTGACCGTGATGGTAATACTATCCTCACAGATTCCAACCCCATCTGTTATTGTCACATTGTACGTTGTAGTTTGTGTTGGAGTAGTCTTAATCGATGCGGTAGTATCACCTGTAGACCATAAGTATTGATTATTTGAACCATACAAAGTCAATATTTCAGCAGCTGATAGGGCTCTATTCCATAAACCTAAATCGTCCAATTTCCCATAAAAAGGCCTATCGCATGCTCCTCCACAGTATTCATATCTTCCAATCCTACTATTACAGGAGCTTTCTGTGTTCGTATATTGAGAAAATGTCGTTTCGTATTCTCCGTTTATATATAAATCTGTTCCTGCATTCGGTTTCTGAGTAAAAACAACATGCACCCATTCGTTTAAATTTGGATTGTAGTTGGAGGGGTATGAGGTTGACGTAGGTTGGTACCATGATTTAAGACCCTGTGTGTTATGCAATTGATACTCTATATCATTATTGCCTGAGCAACCCGACGCAAAAATTATTGACTGGGTGGATGCCGCAGATGCTAATTGAGTTTGATATACCCAAATCGATACCGTACTGGCTCCGCTTGATCCAGTAGAAATCATGTTTATGTCTCCAAAATTGATGCCCGCATTGGTACTAAAGGAATATGCCGCGTTAGGGCTATCAAATCTATCAGTCGTTAAGCTCGCATTCGATACTGAACCATAGTTGTTTGAACTAAATGAATTATTTGCATTTCCAGAAAAAGGATACCATCCAATTAAACCCGCAGTTGGCACATATTCAGGAACTGTTTGAGAATAACCTGATTCCATAATTGATAATGAAACCGAATCTCCTGCGCAAATCGTAGTATCATCTTGCTCAATTTGAGAATTGATCAAGCTCACATAAACCGAATCTCCTGCGCTGCAGCTAGAGCTATCTGTTACTGAAACGTAATACGTTCCTGAACTCGAAACATAGGTTGCTTGGGTGCTTGCTCCAGTGCTCCATGAGTAGGTGGAAAAGCCTGACCCCGCATCAAGTTGAACGCTGTCAGTTCCGCAAGCAGTTATAGTATCTTGCAATGAGTTAAAAGTTGCAGTGCATGATGAGTTGTACAGCGATGAAATTTCACTAGTTGTGAGGGCTCTGTTCCAGAAAGCTGCATCGTCTAAGACTCCATCAAAATGATGAACACCGGAAGGGAATTTCCCTATCAAAACGTTACTTGAATTAAATGAAACCGGAGTAACTGACATAGCGCCCGAGGCGACCGATACGCCGTCAAGAAACAAAACCATCTGTGTGCCGTTCCAAGTAGCGACATAATGATGCCAATTATTGTCGTCGTAGTTATTTCCCACTTGTAAATCTTGTCCGCCTGATCCACCTGAAGTGTTTGGGTAAATCCGCCATTGCAGTCTCCCATTGGTTAATAATCGACATGTGTAAGTTGTCCAACTTTGGTCCGTAGCTAATAATTCTTGATTTCCTGAACTGTTCGTTCTAAACCAGATACTGAAGGTCATACTAGTTGTAGGTAGTATTGAGTTACTCCCTAAGTCTAGATAATCATTTGTTCCATCAAAATCATATGCGCTGTTAACATTACTATACCTATCCAAAGTTAAGGTCGCGCCATTTATGGATCCATTATTACCGTTGCCGCTCACGTCATTTGCATTGCCGCTAAACGGATAATAACCTATCAAGCCGTTTTGAGGCACATAGCCAGGTATGTTTTGAGCCTTCATCGTGGTACCAAGAATCACTAGCAAGGAGAAGGTCAGATATCGCATTATTGTTTTGGGGGTTTAAATTAATTTTGAGTTTTAGATTCTTTAAGGTAACCACGTTGATTCTATCTCAAAGGGCAAAGTATTCAACTGATCAATTTTCTAGATGGTAATTCTAAGTGCAAGAAACTATTAGAGATCACTTTTTTGAGTAAAACAAAGTAACTACGCATTTATCTTATTTCTCATGATCAAGTTCTAGTTGCTTATTAAGTTCACATTTCGATTGTTGCCGAAAGGATATATGATACAAATAAAAGATAGTTTAATCGCGCTTCTAGTTACCTGCTGCGTTCAGAGTCAAGGCCAAGACCTGCAGGACTTACAATCCCTCTATGCTGCTGAAATAGGGAGTCATCGAGAGTCCGGCGTCAACCCCCGGTTGCGGCTTACAGAAATAAGCTTCTTCGGTGATAAAATATTTGTTAACCCTCAAGGGACTCTTTATCTCTTTGAATATAGTAGGAAGCTCAAGCATCTAAGAAGATTAGATAAAAGTATCTACCATGGTGCATTCTTTAGACGATACTTTTTTATTCACAATGCTGTTCCTTATCAATTTGGTGGGGAAGGGCTATTTCAAGAACATAGCTCACTAATTGAGTTTGATGGAGTTAATCAAGATTGGTCTGAGCTTCAGGTTCAGAATTTCAGCGATCGCCATAGAATCAATTTTGCTTCCTACTTCAATGATAGTATCTGGTTAATCGGACATTTTTACAACGACTCAGAAAAACCTTTTTATGGAGTAATTGATTTAGAAAACATGGTTTTTGTGCCTGGTGGTATAACGGAAATCCAAGATCTGCACTTTGGGCAATTTTTCGAGAATTATTTTGAGGATTCCGTCTCACTCATTGGGCGTTTCCTAGATAATCAGGATGTTGTTTTTTTTGACAAAAAGAGAAAACGATTTTACAAGCAGTGGGACCTCCCATCAGAAACCGAATTAGATTATGTTGAGTCGTATTCCAGTGGTGACACGATTTTTCTATTCCGCAGTGATGGATCTATTGTGCAGATTCAAAAATCAGATGTTTTAAGGAGAGAGTCAGCCCATCAGTTTTTCCTATCTGATTCAAACAGAAAAGATTCTAATTGGATCATTCCTACAATTCTCGCTGCAGTCATAGGCATTGTTCTTTCCTTGAGAAGGGCTGTAATTAGGCGCAAGGATAACGCGTCGGTAAGTCTAGAAAGCCATCTTTTATCAGTAAACGGAGAGATTTCTGTAGAGAAAATGAATACTCTTTTTAAGTTGGATAAATTAACCCCGGACAACGCTAAAGTTAAGAGAAACACTATTATCAAAAATTTGAACTCCAAGGGGAAAGTGAAAATATCTCGATATCAAGATCCCTCAGATAGGCGGAGGGTCGTATACACCGTCAAGAAGAACTAGCGTTAACAATTTATAATTATCGCTAGTTCAGTCTTATTGCAATACAATCTGCTTTATAGCGAGGCCGACATCGTTCTGATATCTCAAAACATAGCAACCTCTCGGTAATTTTGAGATGTCGATAATTGAAATGGGTTTGTTAGGTGTCTCTTTAAAAATAAACCTACCCGAAGCGTCCATCAATGCCAACCGACTATTGACTGAAAGAGCGTTTGCAAACTCAACATTTAAGACGTTAGTTGCAGGGTTTGGATAAGCAGAAAACAGGCTCTCATCCAGTTCATCCAAACCTTGAGCGATGGAAATAACAAATAATGACACATCGCCTTCACAACCATATTCGTCGGTTACTGTGAGTGAAAAAATACCCGATTTCCAAGTTCTGATTTCAGAGTCATCATCTCCATTACTCCACAAGTAAGACTGATATCCAGATTCCGCTGTCAGTTTTGTTTTCCAGCTGTTGGTATATGACTGAGTCACATTAGGAACCGGTGGTGAACGGAAAACCACCTCTAACGTATCACTAGACCAACAGCCTATGCTATTGGTAACGGTAAGAGAATAAGTGCCGTTGTCTGTAACAGAGAATGCATTGGTATCAGATATAGAGGTCCAACCTATGCTGTTCCATGCGTAGGTTTTGAAATTGGTTTCTGTTCCAAATTCCATAGTGTCGTCTTCGCAAGCATACGCCGGGTTTCCAGGATAAAAGTCAATTTCAGGTGCAGGCACCACCTCTAACCAACCTGTGTCAGACTTGACGCAACCTGTGACTGTATCCGTCATAGTCACTGTCACCGGACCCGTTGTCGTTTTATTAATGATGCTATTTGTTGAACCATCGCTCCAAGCAAACAAACAAAAACTACATGTGACCGCATAGCTTCTGGTCTGGCCCTCGCAAATAGTGTCATCAGTTACCGTGCTGGTTGGGCCAGGTATTACATTAATTTGCGTGCGGGCCACAGCGCCACATAGTGTTGTTGGATCATAGGCTGTTACACTATAAATGTCGTTCTGATTAGCTACAACTGTAGCGGTGGAATCGCCAGTATTCCAAGCAAAACTCACTCCCGTTGAATTAGATGTTGCGGTTAGTGTGTTTTGTTCTCCTTCACAAAACGTGGTATCTGGTGGCAATGGATTAATCGTGGGCTTATTTGGACCATAACAACCATAAATGTCAAAAACAACATCAGGATATTGGACATTCACACAGCTGTTATCAGTAATGTCTGTCCATGACGTACAGCCTGCGCTCCAAGACCCACCTGGATTCTCCCACATTGCCTCTTCGCCATAGCCTCCATTATCCAGGTACCAATACCAGACACCCTGATCGCTTAGGTAATTTTTACGCGCTGAGGCTGCTAACCAATAGGAGCCAGCGCTTAATTGCAATGGCGTATTCCAAAAAGCAGTAATAGCTCCATCTCCATCTTGATCTAAGTTTACCTGAAACACATTGGTATAAACCGAAGAGCCAATAGCTCCATTATTGTTTTCGTAAATGGTAATGTTCATGCCCGCAGAATCTGGGTTGGTAACATTATAAAATCCATAAATAGTTACGGAATCTATATACCATGTCTCACCTGAAGGCACGTCAAAATCATCCGCAATGCGGCAGTCATTTCCATTATACAGGTTTTCAAAATCCTGTGCGACAAGTCCTGCTGTTGTGGCATTTTGGGTTTGATCGAATAACTGTACTTGAGCCTTTATGGACCCAATAAATAAAAGTGAAATAGAAAGTAATAGGTACAGGAGTTTCATATGACTAAGACTTATAAACCAATCCACTGGTTGTAACCAAAGTTAAAGATATTACAAAAAAAATGGAGGCCTCCCTAGGGGAGTATCCACTTCTACACTAGAAGGTTAGGGTTCCTAGGTTTAGTGCCGTAAGATTTGAATGGATTCCACTCCACTATCTCCTTTAATATTCAGTAGGTAATAGCCACTTGGAATCTTACTTAAATCAAGTTGCTCATTGATGCTTTTTGCTGTCTGAGTTATAACTATGCGCCCCATTGCATCTACCAACTCCATTTGCTTAGGTGCGAAAGCTCCACTCCATTGCACGTTGAGCAAGGCATCGGTAGGGTTTGGAAAAACCTTGATAGAAGTTAAGTCTGATTCGTTAATCCCTGAAGGAATAACTGTAACGAAGATGATGGCGACTCCTTCGCAACCGAAACTATCTGTAACCGTTACTGAATATTGTCCGTCTTCATCAACGATCGTTTCCCGTTCATCATCACCAGTGCTCCATAAATAAGAAGTATATCCTTCATCAGCTTTCAGCTTAGTCTTAAATGAACCTGTAACGCTAGTCTTTATATCTGTTATAGGGAGGGCTTTCACTTCTAGCGCAACAGAATCATAGGCTTCACATCCTAATTCCGTAGTCACCGTTACAAAGTATTCTCCCGCATTCATGACGGTAATTGCATTACTGTCTGACCCGATTGACCAATTGTATGATTCATAAACCTCTAAAACACTCATTATTCCTGTATCACCGTTGCAGATATAGAATCCGGAATCTGGAATCATAGTCGGTGGAGAGGGAGTTTCCACTTCTAACCATGCGCTGTCCAGCTCACTTACGCAACCTGTGGATGCGTCTATGACCTGAAGATATTGCCAACCAGCATCACCCGTAAGGTAAAAAACGGTGCCCGTATCTCCGTTCCATACATATTCACATAGGCCGGTACAAGCGGAGCCTACTCCACTAAAGGTTGTGCTTTTGCCCTGACATATAGTGTCGTTTTCTAATCCTTCTGCAACTGGATTATCATTAACCAAGATGGCTGTTTCAAAAACCGCTGCGCAGTTGGTGGTATTATCCGTAACTGTTATCGTGTAATCCATTGTAGTGTCTACGGTTACAGATGTGCCTGTTTCTCCCGAGCTCCATAAATAAGAAGCGTTGGAAGAAGTAACTAGGTTAATGGTAACTGAATCTCCTTCACAGATCGTTGTATCTTCAATAAACCCAGTTAATTGTGGTGGATTAATACAACCATAGATCTGAAAATTAGCGCTTGAATCTGTAATCGATGAAATACACGTATACAAAGGTTGCCAGGAGGTGCATACCGCATAGCCTCCACCTGGATTGTACCAATTCATTGGGTTAGCTGTTTCCAGAGCTGTAATTCTTGCCCAGTACCACGGAAAAGTGCTGGTATCAATTTTTACCGATAACCAATACGTTCCTTCTCCTAAGAAAATTGGATCACCTTCAAAATATGGCTCTAAATCTCCATCATCATTATAATCCCCGTCTTGAACTTTTCTTGTTTCCACAACAGCATCAGGCTCACCATTATCGTCCGAATATATTGTTACAACAGTGGGCGTGTTGGTGTCTGGCGTTGCATTATAAAAGCCCTCCACTAAGACGCTGTCAATTCGCCAAACCTGACCAGTTGGCACTGTAAAATCATCTGCTCCCTCTGTGTTAAATTGTGCGCTTGTAGCTGTGGTGTGCTCTCTACATAAAATACCACCCGTATTTATACTATCGGTTTGGTCAAAAAGTAACACTTGTGCATCCGCTGAGAAGTATGCAAACACAGAACAAATGAGTATAAGTTTTTTCATGACGTATAGTCTTGAGTTAATCAGAGAATTAACCAAATTTATCGATAAATGTAGTACGCGGTTGAATACCAAACAATTCGTGTATTAGTATCGTGTTTAGGACAAACTAACTCGTGAAGAATCTTGCTATATTTTACTAATGAGTTGAAACATTTGAATAAAAGTCAATTTTCCAATTTATCTTCGCCCCACTTGAAATGCCCCTCGTGTCAGAAGCGCTAGTCATCATACCCACATACAACGAGAAGGAGAACATCGAGAACATGGTTCGAAAAGTGTTTTCGTTGCCCGCTGATTTCGATCTTTTGATCGTTGATGACGGGTCGCCCGATGGTACCGCAGATATTGTAAAGCGCTTGATGGAAGAGTTTCCTGGTAAACTCCACATAGAAGAGCGCAAAGGAAAGCTTGGTTTAGGCACTGCCTACATCCATAGTTTTAAATGGGGTTTGAAGCGCTCGTTTGAATACTTTTTTGAAATGGACTGCGATTTTTCACATAATCCTGACGACCTCATTCGACTCTATGCCGCTGCCAAAGATGATAGAGCAGATGTGGCTATAGGCTCGCGCTATGTAAAAGGTGGTAAAGTAGACAACTGGCCGATCGGTCGCATATTGATGTCTTATTTCGCCTCGGTTTATGTGCGTATCGTGCTTTGGATGAACATTATGGACACTACTGCGGGCTTCAAGTGCTACAGAAGAAAGGTGCTGGAAACCATTGATTTGGACGATGTGCAATTTGTAGGTTATGCCTTTCAAATAGAAATGAAATACCGCGCTTGGCGCAAAAAATTCCACCTGGTTGAAGTGCCCATCACTTTCACAGACAGGATAGCTGGTTCATCAAAAATGAGCACTGGCATATTCAAGGAAGCCTTTATTGGCGTGGTGCAAATGCGATTTAAAATATGAGTCAATTCTTAATTAAGAATGCCACAATAGTGAACGAAGGACGTTCCTACCTCGGTGGTGTTTTGATTGAAGGAGGAAAAATCAAGGACATTTTTGAAGGAGAATGCCCTGCGATTGAAAACGCGGAAGCAACAGACGCCTCAGGATTGCTTCTGCTTCCTGGAGCTATTGATGACCAAGTGCACTTTCGTGAACCAGGACTTACACACAAGGCAGAAATATATACTGAAGCCAAAGCAGCAGTGGCAGGTGGTGTAACCAGCTACATGGAAATGCCCAACACCAACCCGCAGACAATATTACAGTCTGAGTTAGAAAAGAAGTTTGACCGAGCGGCTGAATGCAGCTTAGCCAATCATTCCTTCTTTTTTGGAGCTACCAATGACAACTTAGATCAAGTATTGGCAACAGATGCCAACAACGTTTGCGGCATCAAAATATTCATGGGCTCATCAACCGGAAACATGCTGGTTGATAACACAGAAACGCTGAGCAATATCTTCGCGAAAACCAAGCTACTTATTGCCACACACTGCGAAGACGAGGCTGCGATTCGCGCCAATAGCGCAGCGGCTAAGGATCGTTTTAGCAATAATGTTCCGTTCAATTATCATCCGGTAATTCGCAATGAAGAGGCTTGCTACATTTCGTCAAGTAAAGCGGTAGCGCTTGCTAAAAAGCACGACACCAAACTGCACATACTGCACATTAGTACCGCCAAGGAAACAACGCTTTTCAGAAATGATATACCGCTGGTAGATAAGCGAATTACTGCTGAGGCATGCGTCCATCACCTATGGTTCAATGACTCTTATTATGACACCAAGGGCTCTCTCATTAAGTGGAATCCAGCTGTGAAATCAGAAGCAGATCGACTAGGAATATGGGAAGCATTGTTGGATAATCGCATTGATGTAATTGCTACTGATCATGCACCTCACACGATGGAAGAAAAAAGTGGTAACTATTGGAATGCACCTTCAGGTAGCCCTTTAGTGCAGCACTCTATTTTAGCGATGATGGACTTTGTGAAACAGGGAAAAATCACACAAGAACGCATGGTCGAAAAAATGAGTCACGCTGTTGCCGACTTATTTCAAATCAGAAACAGAGGCTACATCCGCAAGGGATACTTTGCTGACCTCGTTTTAGTAGATCCAAATAATTCTACTGACGTCACCAAAGACTCTTTGCACTATAAATGTGCTTGGTCTCCCTTTGAAGGCCATCAATTTTCGAGCTCTATTGAAACCGTATTTGTAAATGGCCATAAAGCTTACGATCTTGGAGCCTTTAATGAGTCAAAACGCGGTCATGCCTTAACATTCTCTCGATGAGAATCGCGCTTTTTACAGCAACCGTTATCCTTTTTGCGGGATGCAGTGGAAACGAAAAAAGAGTACGACCTGCGGGTGTGTTATCCGCTGATTCTATGGTTCTGGTGCTTGCAGAAGTGCAAATAATCAACGCAAAGGTTACGCATCGCGAATCGCGCAGAAAAAAATTTACAGACTTGCTAAAAGTGGAGCAGCTAGCCATGTATGACAGCATTGGTGTTACTCAATCGCAGATTGATGCGAGTATGGCCTTCTATGCTGAAGACTATGGTGAAATGCAAAAGATGCATGATAAAGCTATGAACTTGCTCACCGAACGCATGGCTAGGTTGAAAACCGAAAAACCTGAATTAATTGGTGCTGAAAAAGAAGATTTAGAGATCACTAAATCAGCAGATGATATTCGACACCTAGAATAGCTTACCCTTTTTCCTTTAAGTAGCGATTAACGCATTCTTCTATTCCCACTTTAATTGGCGTAAATTTAAACCCAGTTGATAATGCTTCTGTCCTGCCATAGCTTGAATCCCGATAGGCTGAGTCTATATTTTGACTGGTAATAGAGAACACATTTATTCGACAAAACTCCAACAGCTTTAATCCTACTTGACCCAGTTTAGCCAATGATTTGGGTATAGCTATTCTCGGACTCTTACTACCAAAAGCCCCTGTTGTTAGTTCGAAAAAACACTTAAAAGAAAGGTTTTCTGAAATCAATAAATACCGCCCATCAAACCACCCTTTATCCATTCCTTCTATGCAGAATCGCGCAATATCATTAGCGCTAACAAATCCATTTGATCCACTGGGATAAAAGGTCATTCCGTTCTCACAAGATAAAATGATGGTTGTGCTACTTTCTCCCCAATTTCCTGCACCCACTATTAATCCTGGATTAACAATAAGCGACTTCAATCCTTCTTCTCGACCTCGCCATACTTCTAGTTCAGCATAACGTTTACTTAAGCTATATCCTGATCGTCCTTTGTCTGAAGTCCAAGCACTTTTTTCGGTCAATTGTCCATCAATCTTAACATCACCGATGGCCGCTGTAGAACTGATGTAGCAAAGTTTTTCAATTTCCAATTCTAAACAGGTATTCACCACATTGCGCGTGCCGCCTGCGTTAACCTGAACTAAATAATTGGTTAATAGAGGATCAAAAGATACTGCTGCTGCACAATGATATACCTCTTCGCAGCCTTCCATGCCCTCTCTAAGCGAAACAGGATCTGATACATCACCAAGAACGTATGATATATTATCTGCCTGTAATTGATTGTGAGCAAGAGCTCGATCTATAACTGTTCGGTTTGAATTTTCGCGAACCAACACCTTTACCTTTCGGCCAGCCTGTAATAATTTGAGCAAGAGGTGTGAGCCCACAATACCCGTAGCTCCGGTAAGAAATACATACATGATTAGAGCTTCATTTCAGGAATCTCGCCTTCTAATATTAATCTTCCCTCGGTTGCAGCTTGAATTTCTTCTACGGTCACCCCAGGCGCTCGCTCCAGCAGCTTGAAGCCTTTGTCCGTAATTTCCATAACGGCTAAATTAGAAACGACTTTAGTAACGCATTTTGTGCCCGTTAGTGGCAACGAGCATTGTCTTAGCAACTTCGATTCACCTTTCTTATTCGTGTGCATCATTGCCACGATAATATTCTTTGCAGAGGCAACAAGGTCCATTGCGCCACCCATTCCTTTGACCATATAACCTGGAATTTTCCAGTTGGCTATGTCTCCTTGGTCGCTCACTTCCATGGCGCCTAACACGGTTAGGTCAACATGCTGACCCCTGATCATGGAGAAACTTGTGGATGAGTCAAAAAAGGCCGCGCCTGGCAAAGCGGTAATGGTTTGCTTTCCAGCATTGATTAGATCCGCGTCTTCTTCCCCTTCAAAGGGAAATGGACCCATACCCAACATTCCGTTTTCAGATTGAAACTCTACATCAATTCCACCAGGAATATAGTTTGCTACCAGAGTTGGAATGCCGATACCCAAATTCACATAATATCCGTGCTTCAATTCTTGCGCTATACGCTGAGCAATTCCGTTTTTATCGAGTGCCATATTATTTTATTCTTACGGTTCGCTGTTCGATTCTCTTTTCAAAGCTCTCTCCTTGATATATGCGCTGAACAAATATACCCGGAGTATGAATTTCATTTGGGTTGAGTTGCCCTACTGGCAGCAATTCTTCCACTTCAGCAACAGTGATTTTACCAGCCATTGCCATAGCATGATTGAAGTTTCTTGCGGTTGATTTAAAAATGAGGTTCCCAGCTGTGTCTCCTTTCCAAGCCTTTACAAAAGCGAAGGATGCGTCAAATGCATGCTCTAAGATGTGTGGCTTGTCATTAAACCAACGCTCCTCTTTTCCTTCAGCTACTTCAGTGCCATAACCTGCTGGAGTAAAAAATGCGGGAATACCTGCTCCTGCAGCACGGCATCGCTCAGCTAATGTACCCTGTGGTATTAGCTCCACATCCAGCTCTCCACTCAACATCTGGCGCTCAAACTCTTCGTTTTCGCCAACATAAGACGAAATCATCTTTTTTACTTGCCTGCTTTCCAGTAAAACACCTAATCCAAAGCCATCGACCCCAGCATTATTAGAAATGCATGTTAGCCCAGTGGCACCGTTATTTTGAATGGCCGCAATCGAGTTTTCCGGAATTCCACACAATCCGAATCCACCAAACATGATGGTCATACGACTTTCAATTCCCTTGATTGCGTCTTCAGCGTTTGCTACTTGTTTGTTTAGTGCCATAACTTAGTTTGAGAATAGATCGCTTCCGCCATTCGTTTGTCTGCAATCGAAATTAACGTTTTTGAGGCTCTCGGGTATTTCAAACGGCCTAGTGGTTACTCCTAGCTTTTTATCTTCCCATACCTTCTTCATGTAATAACACCAAATAGGAAGTGCGGTGTTTGTACCCATACCATCTTGCGTATATAAAAAGCGAACACTTCTATCTTCTGCACCTACCCAAACGCCAGTAACTAAATCAGGCACAGCTCCCATAAACCACCCATCTGAGTTTCCTTGTGTTGTGCCTGTTTTTCCTGCAATCTCAATGTTTCCTGATATATTGTCATATTCTCTATCTGGCCGGTCTATCCTCATTCTTACCGCAGTTCCGCCTTCATTTTTTCCATCTGGCCCAGGAATCCAAGTAGTTACGCCTTTCATCAAATCGACAACTTTATATGCTGTCTCCTCACTCATTACATCCACCTCGTCCTGCTCGGCTTCATAAATTATTGCGCCCGTATTGTCTTCAATTCTCAATAAATAGATGGGATCCATCCTTCTTCCCTTATTCATAAACGTGCCATAGGCAGAGGTCATTTCATACACACTCAAGTCCGCAACACCAAGTGCTAAAGATGGAACAGGATCAATAAAAGAAGTAATACCACAGCGATGGGCATATTCAGCCGCAGCTTGTGGCGAAAACTTAGTCATAATCCATGCAGTCACATTGTTTAGTGATGCCGCCAAGCCGTATTTCAATGTCAACGATTTCTCGGTAAACGCATGTGAATTACCTGGGCACCAATCCTTCTGCATATCGTAGTCTTCCTTTTGAAAACAGTACTCAATATCCGGCACCTCAAAACAGGCGTCAATACCTGACTCCATGGCCAGCGCATACACAAATGGCTTGAAGGTTGACCCTACTTGGCGTTTTGCGGTTTGTACGTGATCATAAGCAAAATAGTGATGATTAATGCCACCAACCCAGGCCTTGATTTGACCTGTGAGTGGATCTAAGCTCATCAATCCTGATTGCAAAAAGCTTTTATAGTACTTAATGGAGTCATTTGGAGACATGGTTGTGTCCAAATTCCCTTTCCAACTAAACACATTCATCTCTCTTGGTGTGTCAAATACAATCGAAACTGAATCTTCTGGGACAGCACGAAGCATTTCATCCTCACCACATTCTGGCGCTTTGCACACCCAATAATCTATGCCTTCAATGTTTTGCTTGCTTACAAAGTCTCCGCGTCTATGGCAGTTACTGCACTCACGGCCTGTCATTGTTCTATATCTTGAGGTTCGTTTTCGTGCTGTGTTCATGACATTTTCGATCTGCTCCTTGCTTAATCGTTTAAATGGAAATTGGTCTTCCTTGTTAGACCTTCTTAAGTCCCGTTTTAGCTTTTTAGCAAAGTCATCCTGCAGATATTCTTTCAGGTATCGTTCCACTGCATATTCAGCATATTGTTGCATTCGGCTGTCTATTGTAGTGTAAATCTTAAGCCCATCCGTATAAATATTGTATCGGTCCCCATTTGGTTTTGACACGGCATATTGATCTGTGCCCTCTACTTTTTCAGTTAAAATGGAAGCTAGCATACCGCGCAATGTTTCCCTAAAATAAGGAGCTATTCCTTCGCTGTGATCAACTACTTGATAGTCTAAATCGAGGGGAAGTTGCTTAAGCGAATCAAATTGCTCTTGTGTAATCAGTTTATTTCGCAGCATTTGTCCAAATACTACGTTTCTTCGAAACAACGTAGTATCAGGCCTACGAATCGGGTTAAATAATGAGGGGTTTTTCGCCATTCCAGCCAGCATTGCCGAATGATGAATCTTCAACGAATCTGGCAGAACATTAAAGTAAACCGAAGCAGCAGAATTAATTCCCACCGCATTATTGATGAAGTCAAATCGATTGTAATACATCGCAATGATTTCCTGCTTGGTATAGTATCGTTCTAACTTAGCGGAGATCACATATTCTTGGACTTTTTGTTTTACCGCTACTAAAATATTTGACGACCGTTTTTCTGTAAAAACCATCTTGGCTAATTGCTGAGTGATGGTACTACCACCTCCCCTGGTTCCTAAAAAAATTACGGCTCGAATAGTTCCAAAGAAGTCGATGCCGGGATGTTCATAGAACCTTTCGTCCTCCGTTGAAACAATGGCTTGTACCAATTCCGGGGCCAAATCTTGAAAATCCGCGTTAGTCCTGTTTTGAAAAAAGTACTTACCCAGCACCTTGCCATCTGAGCTGCAGACAACGCTGGCTAAGTCGCTTTTTGGGTTTAGAAGGTCTTCTACTGAAGGCATCTTACCAAGCCAGCCTAAATCTGCGGCAACAAAAAGTCCAATAAAGGACATGATTCCAACTAAAAACAGAATCCAAAACCAGAGGATATATTTCTTCATATCAGAGGGTTACGCAAGTTAGTCCTTCATTCTTTTGATAAGCAGACCCATGTCATAAATTTCGTGAACGGTATCTGACCTCATTGCGTGCTGAATTTCGAAATTGTACACACCGCCCAAGGGGAACTTCTGATTTATTTTGAACAGTATTTGGTTATCAAGTATGTCGCCCAGTCCAGATCCCAACCACCTTCCATTCGGCTCAGCTAGTGGACAGTCGATAGTATCAACCTTGTAAGTGTTATTTGGGTAAAACGTTTTGAAATATACAATGAGGTTGCGGTACTTATACTCCCCACCATGTCGCAATTGAATAAAATATGCATAGTTGTTGAGCGTATCGCTCAGATCTAAACCGAGCTTTACAGGTTGGTCAAAAACCCATTCTCCCTTTTTCATTTCTTGGGATTGATTTAGCAGAGCTTCATCCGCGCATCCAGTTAACATTAAGGCCAACGCCAATATTCTAAGGAATCTCATTTCTTTTCTGGAACTGACTTTTTTGGATTATTTCCTCCCTTATAATTTTTGTTTTTCCGTTTCTTCTTTTTCTTAGGTCGAACGCCAGCTTTTCTATCAAATCGAGTCAAATCATCTTGGCCCACAACATTTTCAAATGCGGGTTCTTCTGGAAGAGCCTCAATAAAGCTGAATCCTTTAAGATCATCCACTTCCTTGCCACTTTCGTTCAGCGCCATCAACTCCTTGACTCGGTCAATTTTCATCGGAATAAATTCATTGGGTGCCTTTGCATAAGCATACCACATCATCCCTTTAAAAATGTCGCTCTTCTGATGAAACGCAACTCCTTTTTTGGTTTTTAGCTTTATCCGTGGGCTTGGAAATTCTTCGATGGCATCTACATAAGAATCAAGCTCGTAATTCAAGCAGCATTTTAATTTACCGCATTGGCCAGCCAGTTTCATTGGGTTGATGCTTAATTGCTGATACCGCGCTGCCGATGTTGATACTGTTCTGAAATCTGTCAACCACGTACTACAGCATAGCTCGCGACCACAAGATCCGATTCCGCCAACGCGACCCGCTTCCTGTCGTGCACCTATCTGACGCATTTCTACTCTGGTACGAAACTGATCGGCAAGCACCTTGATTAACTGCCTGAAATCCACTCTTTCCTCAGCCATATAAAAAAAAGTGGCTCTGTTTTTATCCGCTTGAAATTCCACATCACTCAACTTCATATTGAGCTTTAAATCCCGAACAATCTTTCTCGTTTTTACCAGCGTTTCGCGTTCAAAACTTTGGGCATCGCGCCATTTTTCGATATCTTCTTCTGTTGCCTTCCGGATAATCTTTCGAACCTCCTTACTATCGGGCTTTACTTTGTGCTTTCTCATTTGAAAAGGCACTAAATCTCCTGTTAGAGAAACAACGCCCACATCAAACCCTGTAACTGCTTCAACAGCTACCGTGTCGCCCACGCCTAACTCTACATTATCACTATTCTTAAAAAATTCTTTGCGCGTATTCTTAAATCTCACTTCTACATATTGGGGCTCGGAAGATGCGCCACGCTGCATTCCTGCCAACCAATCAAACACGTCTAGTTTGTTGCAACCGCTGGTTCCACAATTTCCATTGCTCTTGCACCCTGCTGGTGTTGTTCCGCAACCTCCTCCTGTTCCACAATTCTTACATGCCATGTTGCTTGACTTTGATTAACAAACCTATTGAATTTAGCCGCTCCATTTAGATTTTGATTGATGATGAATCTATCCCGTTGCGACAGACTTTTTACCCGCGTGTACCAAGCGAATGGCTTGAATGCTCGTGTCAAACCAAATTATTTTCTCATTCACATTTCGCTCAATGTGAAAGGACGCCTCTTCCAGCAAGTCTAAAAACCCCGAAACATTTGCTGTATTAATAAACGGTGAGAAGTCTTTGAAAAACTTAGCCCCCTCGCCTTCCAAGGGAATATTCACCTGCATCCAACCCATGCGATAGCACCGATCCAATACTTTGAGAGCCGCGTTACAAAATTGCATTTGTGAATCTCTTGATCTCCGTGACATATTCTCACTCCATTTGAATAACCCACTCATATCCTGGCTATAGGCCATTCGCATCCAATTCTTAAACTCATCTAACCACGGGTCCTCTTGGTGCTCCATCTCCTTCATGGCCTGCGCGATACGTCCTTCTGCTCTAAATGCTACGTCCATAGCCTCAGACTCACTCAGATCATATTTTCTCTCGATAAAATCACCCAGGTCTGCCTCGTCTAAATGGTCCTCCTTAAAAATTTGAACCCTTGATATTATGGTAGGCAACAGCTTACTTGGGTTCTCTGTAACTAAGACAAAAAGTGTTCTCTCTGTAGGCTCTTCTAAGTTCTTTAGAATTTTATTGGCAAAAGATGCGTTCATCTTGTCTGCGTGCCAAATAATGAAAACTCGATAGCCGCCTTCAAATGAGCGTAACGCAAGCTTTCGTCTTAGAGACGTGCTTTCGGCATCACTGATTATGCCTTCCTTTTTCTCAATGCCAATAGCTTGATGCCAAGGTATTAGCGTCATGTATGGGTTTTGCTTTAGCGCAATCCGCCAATCTACCATAAAGCTATCTGAGTGCCTATCCTCTGGTCTTTTGACTGTTTTGTTTCCATTGACTGGAAAAATATAGTGGATATCTGGGTGGGCATAAGATGCTGTTCTGATACACTCAGCGCATTCTCCACACGGATCACCGCCCTGCTTGTTTTCGCACATTAGCGTCTGCACAAGGTATAGTGCTAAGGGAAGTCCAGAACCTCCTTCCAAGCCATGAATCAACACGGCATGGGGCACCCGTTCCTCGTCAACCAATTGACGAAATACACTTTTCAATGTGCCTTGCCCGGGTATGTCCTTTTCTGTCATCTGTCGTTTTCCTGCTTGAGGGCATAAAGTTAATTTTGCCGACCAAATATTCAGCTATGATCTCTCTAGATTCCCATGATTTTAACGGAAAACGCGCATTAATACGTGTGGATTTCAATGTTCCATTAAATGACGAGCAAGAAGTAACTGACAATACACGAATGGTCGCCGCCATACCTACCATCCTGCATGTATTATCAAATGGTGGGTCAGTGGTGTTAATGTCTCATTTGGGTCGGCCTAAAAACGGCCCTAAGGGAAAATCTTCCCTTAAGCACTTAGTTGGCCCATTAGGTAAGCTTATTGGAAAGCCTGTCAATTTTGTAGACGATTGTATTGGTAAAAACGCGGAAAAGGCTTCCAGTAACCTAAAACCAGGTGAGGTGCTTTTATTGGAGAACCTCCGATTTCATCGTGAAGAAACCAAAGGAGATAAAGAGTTTGCAAAGAAACTCAGTAACCATGGCGACATTTATGTAAATGACGCTTTTGGAACTGCGCACAGAGCACACGCATCGACCACTATTATTGCAGAATTCTTTACAAATAAGTGTTTTGGAAAATTACTCAGCGCTGAAATTGACAATGCTCAACGAGTATTAGAAAATGCCAAAGCTCCGTTCACAGCCATCATTGGTGGCGCAAAAGTCAGTAGCAAAATTGAAATCATCACAACTCTTTTGGATAGGATTGACCACCTAATTATTGGTGGCGGAATGGCTTACACTTTTATAAAAGCTCAAGGGGGTTCAATTGGAAACTCGCTAGTGGAGGCTGATTATTTAGAAACCGCTCTCGAGATCCTAAAAACCGCAAAAACAAAAAATGTCAGTATTCATTTACCTGAGGATTCTGTGATTGCGGAGGGTTTCAGCAATGATGCTGAGACAAAAATTGTTGATAGTGGTTCAATCGAGTCTGGTTGGATGGGATTAGACGTTGGGGAAAAAGCATTGGCGGACTATGCTTTGGTACTTAAAAAAAGTAAAACCATATTATGGAACGGACCCGTTGGCGTTTTTGAGTTTTCAAAGTTTGAAAATGGCACACGTTCTCTTGGAAAGCAAATAGCGCTAGCTACCAAGAATGGTGCGTTCTCTTTGGTTGGTGGCGGAGATAGCGTTGCAGCTGCGAAAAAGTTTGGAGTCGCTGATGACATGAGCTATATCAGCACTGGGGGGGGTGCCTTATTGGCGTTTTTAGAGGGGAAAATATTACCCGGCGTTGCTGCGATTCAGGATTAATCCACGCCTACTCTACCTATGTTTCTTCTTCAATAAACAAAGGCCTGACTATTTCTTCAGCCTTTCCCATCCAGTCGCTTTGAGTTAAAACTGGTAGAACGGTTGGCGCTGCTTTTAATACTGGCTCAAACAACAAACTATTCTCTGGATCTGACTTTGTTATAACTGGCACTAATTGGTCAAACCACGAGATAATGTTGAGGACAATGGATAGAATCAAAACCATTTTGATAGTGCCGAATGCTAAGCCTGCTAGTTTGTTTACCAACTTCAGCGCGACCATATTTACCGCTTTCTCCACAACCCTTGCCAAGGCATATACCCCAAAAACAACTCCCGTAAACGTTGCGATAAACGCCAAATAGCTGGTCCAGCTTCCCTCTAAGTCAAAAAAGCTTTTAAGGTAGCCGGCAACTATCTCCGAAAAATTTGCCGCCACATAGACCCCGGCAATCAAAGCTGCTATGGACGCTAACTCAATTATAAATCCTTTTCTAAACCCTTTCCACGCAGCAAAGGCCAAGGGAATAAACAAGAAGATGTCCCAATGATTAAAATCCATTCCGCGACAAATTTAAGGCCGCCAACATCGTCTCAAACATACCTTTGCAGAGATGAATGAACAAGATTTTGAACAACGTTGGAATGGCGCATTAAAGCGTTTTGAAGAAAAGTTTAATCAACCTCTTGATCTTCAGGCGATCTTATTTCTAATTGGGGTAAACGAACTGGGTCAAGGACCCATGAAGCTAACTAAGGACCAAAAATTAGACGTGATGCACATTGCGGTGTGTCATCTTTTGATGCCTTACGGATATTACGAATACACGGGTTTAGATAAAGACGGTTGGCCTCATTATTCGCGTAACGACCGTCTACCAAGACTAGAAGCCCAAGCGCAAGAAAACTTAATGAAAGAAGCTATTATTAATTACAGCTCAGAATGGTAAGCGTCTCGCTAGCCACTTCATCATTCTCTACCTGAATAAAGCCTTCGCCACAAACAGAGTCAACACTCTCCTTGCGAACTTGATTTGGAGGTAAACCTGTTAAGGTTACTGTAGTATCATAGCGAACGGCACGCACCCTTAATACAACCGGTAAATCAAATGCCTCGACGTAGACCCCAAGGTCATTTGTTAGGCCTTCTCGCTGCACAACGCACTCTGGCTCCGTACAAAACATTTTAACGAGAATGCTCTTTTGCGCAACACCATCCTTATTATATACCTTAACCTCTGCGGTTCCAGGCCCCGGAGTGTTATCGCATGAAGTGGTTGAGAGCCCTAAAATCATTAGGGTTGAAACCATTCCTAAAAAAACCTTTTTCATCATAACTGAATCAAAATTTGACATTCAAAAGTAAGAATATTATAAGTCGTTATTTTCGCGAACCTTTGCGGCAAGCACATTAAAGACGATAGAATGAGAATCAGTGGCCAGTTAACCGTATTAATCCTCCTACTCTCCTTGACATTACAGGCTCAAGATGAGAGCAGACCTCGGCTAAAAATAGAGACATCTGAAGGTTATATGATTATTGAATTATATAATGAAACACCCCAACACCGCGACAATTTTCTAAAACTTGCCAAAGAAGGGTTTTATAATGGCACAATATTTCATCGGGTTATCCAAGACTTTATGATCCAAGGTGGGGATCCAAACTCAAAAACTGAAGGTGCAACCAACCTCGGAAACGGTGGGCCTGGTTATACTATTGAAGCAGAAATTCGCACAGATTTTATTCATAAAAAGGGGGCGCTAAGCGCAGCTCGTCAAGGAGATCAAACAAACCCTGAACGAAAAAGTAGTGGAAGTCAATTCTACATTGTACAAGGAAAAGTAGCGGATGAAAACATGTTACAACAAATGGAAATGCGTGCTAATCAGGCTTTAATGCAGCAGATTCAACGTGCGTTTTTTATGGCGCCTGAAAACATAGAATACTTGGCTCGCTTGAAAAAAGCACAAGAGGAAAAAGACCAAGTCGCGCTACAATCATTAAGTGAAGACGTTCAGCCGATGCTCGAAGCGCGTATGGATGAGAAAAAATTCTCGTATAGCGATGAGCAAAAGGGCGTTTATCAAGACATTGGCGGTACACCGTTCCTAGATCAACAATACACAGTATTTGGGGAAGTAGTAGACGGCATGGATGTTATCGATAAAATAGCAGCTGTGAAGAAAGAAGGAGAGCGCCCAGTGACCGATGTGAAAATGACTGTAACCCTTCTAGACTAAGGTAAATTAGCATCATGGGATTTTCAGAAAAGGTAGAGTCACTCGTAACCGATTTAGAACAGGCTAGCGCAAAAACCTTAGACGAGGCGGAACGGTTTCGGATTAAGTATCTCGGATCCAAGGGGGTTTTCAAGGATCTTTTTAACGAATTCAAACAGGTTTCTTCTGAGGAGAAGCGGCAATTCGGTAAGCAACTTAACGAGTTAAAATCCAAGGCTGAGTCGAAAGTTGAGGCTTGGAAACAGTCTTTGCATTCTGAGAAAAAACAGGAGAACAACTTAGACTTGACAAGACCTGGAATGCTTATTGAACCTGGCGCTAAACATCCCATATCCATCATTAAGGATGAGATAATCGATATTTTTCACGCCATTGGTTTCTCTGTAGCTGAAGGTCCAGAAATTGAAGATGATTGGCATAACTTTTCTGCATTAAACTTCCCTCCGGAGCACCCAGCCAGGGATATGCAAGACACCTTCTTTATTAAAGATCCGAATGGCGGTGAAGAATATGTGTTAAGAACACATACGTCATCTGTTCAGGTTCGTACCATGGAGAACGAAAAACCTCCTATTCGAATTATTGCTCCTGGTCGTGTATTTAGAAATGAAGCGGTAAGCGCTCGATCCCATTGTATTTTCCACCAAATAGAGGGTTTGTATATAGATAAGGGTGTCACGTTTGCAGATATGAAACAAACGCTCGAATATTTTGCAAAATCCTTCTTTGGTAAAAGCAAAATTCGAATGCGCCCTTCCTACTTTCCTTTTACAGAGCCAAGCGCAGAAATGGATGTTTATTGGGGACTGGAAAACGAACTCGACCACCGAATTACAAAAGGTACGGGTTGGTTAGAAGTGATGGGTTGTGGAATGGTAGACCCTGCCGTACTGAGTTCTTGCGGAATAGATCCCGAAGAGTATTCCGGTTTCGCATTTGGAATGGGGCTGGAAAGAAGCGCGATGCAGCGGTTTCAAATTCCTGATATTAGAATGATCTTCGAAAATGACGTTCGATTTTTAAAGCAATTCCAATCAGCTATCTAGTTCGATACCTCCTGCTCTGTTTGGTTGTATTAACCCTTGGATGTAGCTCTCGTGAAGAATCAGAGGAGGCCGCAGTTGTTAAAGGTCTTCCATCTTTTAAGGCATTTGTTGACAGCTTAAATAACGCGGATTTGATGGTGGCTAAATGGGCGGTTAACGGGGATTCTATCGTGGAAAGGGCCGCCCTAAATATCGATTGGGAGAAAGAACTTGAAACGCTTAGAAAGTCGAATGTTAACCATCTTCGATTTAAAGACAGCTATACCATAAGTGATAGTGTAATTGGCTCTGAAAGACGCGTTTCGTTTGTCGCTATTTCTGATGATCAAGAAGTACAGCGTATGGAGGTAAGGCTGGTAAAAGGAGCTGTTATTTACTATGCCATCAATAAAGCGAATAGCACCCTCTTCTCTAGCTCTATCATTGAGTTTGAGTTTCATCACAACCAGTATTCATTAAAGTTGGATCAAAAGATAAAGTGGGTTTTTGATAACCAACAGTATGTGGTGGGTAATGTATTCCCCAAAGGCACGTTCTGGAGAGCCAACCTGCAATTTGATGACGCTAAGTGTCCAATTAACTTCATCATTACTGAAAACGGCCAACTGCTTGCAAAAAATGGTAGTGAAACAGTTCGGTTTTCGCAAAGCGAATCCATTGAGGATTCTTTGATTTTTCACTCCGATAATTTCAATTCTTCGCTGGTTTACAGCCATGTTTCTGATAATAAGATCTCTGGTAGGTGGATAAATCGAAAAAAAGACAATGCTTATTCTGTTTCTTTTCAAGCCATTAAAAACACACCCTATCGGTTTTTGGTTGAAACTATACCTACAACAAACTTAACAGGGTCACATACAGCAAAATTCTTAAACCCTGACGGAGAAGTTCAGGAAACGGCAGAGTTGCGCTTGGTTCAAAACAATCACATTGTTACTGGTTCTTTTCTTACTGAAACCGGAGATTATCGATTTTTGGAAGGAGTGGTTAGAAATGATTCTCTTCTTCTGTCTACCATGGACGGAACGCACGCATATTTATTTCAGGCAGAAATAATAGATCAAGAGCTTAGCGGGGTTTTCCAAACAGGAACGGGTTATAAGCAAGCCTGGAAGGCAACATTGAACTCAAAACCGGCCATGAGTTCCGCAGAACACATTACAACTAAGCACGATAGCATTCCATTTTCTTTTTCGTTTCCTGATTCTAAAGGAAACATTGTTTCGATAAGTGATGAACAATTCATGGGTAAGCCTATGATTATAACCATTATGGGAACTTGGTGCAGCAACTGTTTGGATGAATCCGTCTTTTTGAAAGAAATCCATGAATTGTATTCAGAAAAGAAACTGAAGATTGTTGCCCTCGATTTTGAGCTGGTGAGTGACAGCGTCCGAGCTTTTAAAAACATAGATCGTCATAAACAAAGTCTTGGCGTTAATTATCCAGTACTTCTCGCCTCGACTAAGGCCACAAAAAAGAGGGCAAGTGAATTACTACCAGCCCTCTCTGAGGTTTCTTCATATCCAACTATGATTTTCTTGGATAGAAATCACGAAATCGTGCGTATTCACACTGGATTTAGCGGTCCCGCAACGGGTCGCGAAAGCTATGATGCTTTTCGCTCCAAATACTTAGCCCTTGCCGCTAGTCTTGTAGCAAAGAATTAGGCCCCATCCGCTGCGGGATCAGCGGCGCTTGTTACAGTGAGGCCAGCAATGTCTCTGTCAAAATGATACCAGGCACTCTTATCATCGCCCATCAACTTAATCTTATCGAGAATAGTTTTAGCAGTAGCCTCTTCTTCTAATTGTTCGCTCACATACCACTGAAGGAAGTTATGTGTAGTGTAGTCGTTCTCTGATAAACATATACCCACCAACTTATTGATGGACTCTGTAATAGCTATTTCATGTTTGTATAGGCCTTGAAAGACCCCAGTAGCTGTTTTCACATCAACCTTAGGTTGGTCGTATGCGGGTACAACGGCTTCTCCATCTCGCTCTATGACATACTTCATCAACTTCAACATGTGAAAACGCTCTTCGTCAGATTGATTATACATGAAGTTAGCCACACCACTGAATCCATTCATATCTGCCCAACAAGCCAAGGCGAGATAGTAGTTGGCAGAATTTCCTTCCATTTTTACCTGATCGTTTAATGCTTTTTCTACTTTTTTGGATAACATAATTGTTTGTGTTTTCTGCAAATGTATAGGGATTTAACAGCTAAATGGATACGGTTGTTTAGTATAAGCTTAATACAGAATCAATATTGATCCGATTTAATTACACTTCCTTTGTTATGAATATAAATATATGTCAAAAAAGACCCATAAGAAGCTCGCAAAGCAGGTAAAACGCATGCGGAATTTCGTCACGCAATTGTATCGTGACGACCCAAAATCATTATTAAACTATAAGCAAATTGCTGCTCGCCTAGACCTAAACGATGCGGTTGACAAGCAAGTCTTAATCGCTGTGTTAGAAGCCTTGGTGAAAGATGAACTACTGAAAGAAGCGGCGCGCGGAAAATTCTGTTGGGTAGGCCCCATTCAGGAGTTGGACGGTATTATCATGTTCAACAGAAGAGGAATGGCTTTCGTAGAAATAGCTGGCCAACCACAAGATGTTCTTATTCCAGAGCACTTCACCGGAAAAGCCTTTCATGAAGACCGGGTATTAATTCGATTATCTACTGGTAAAAAAGGTGCACGACAGAAAGGAAAGGTGGTAGAGGTAATCGATCGTGCGCGTGAGTCTTTTCCTTGTGTGCTAAACCAACACGAAAAGCACTTCTTTGCTGTGCCCGATAATCAAAGGATGGCAACCGATTTTTACGTTCCTAGTAAGCTCTTGAATGGTGCTAAGCCCGGTGACAAAGTGGTGGTGAAGTTTGAGGAATGGGAAAACACAAAAATGAATCCTATTGCCTCGGTTGAGCATATACTCGGCCGACCTGGTGATATGCGTGCTGAGGGCGATGCAATCCTTGCCCAATTTGGCTTTCCATTGCAATTTCCTGTTGAGGTTGAGGATGCGTGTAAAGAAATTGACCGTTCCGTTTCTGATAAAGAGGTCGCTAAACGAAAAGATGTTCGTCCCATTCTCACATTCACTATTGACCCTGATGATGCAAAAGATTTTGACGATGCCCTTTCTTTTGAAACCCTTGAAAATGGCAATCATTTAATAGGAGTTCATATTGCTGACGTTACACATTATGTAACCCCTGGTTCTACCATTGAGAATGAGGCTCAGAATCGTGCTACATCAGTGTATTTAGTAGATCGTGTTATTCCTATGTTACCCGAAACACTTTCCAATGAACTGTGTTCGCTACGTCCGCATGAAGATAAATTCACCTTTAGCGCCATGTTTGAAATGGACAAGAAAGCGAATATCCTAAGTACGTGGATCGGTAAAACGGTTATTCATAGTGACCATCGCTTTACATATGATGATGTCCAGAAAATTTTAGAATCAGGAAATGGAACGCATTCTGAGGAGTTAAAAACGGTCAATGATCTAGCTAAAATTCTTCGTTCTCAACGCATGGAAAATGGCGCTATTGCTTTTGAAAAAATTGAAGTAAAATTCAGGTTAGACGACAACAAGAAACCAATTGATGTTTTCTTCAAAGTGCAAAAAGATGCCCATAAATTGATTGAAGAATTTATGCTTCTCGCCAATAAGGCCGTGGCAATTAAGGTGGCTAAAAAACAATCTGAATCAGATAAAGTAAAAACCTTTGTCTACAGAATACACGACCAGCCGGATCCAATTAAACTTAAAGAATTGGGGCAGTTCGTAGGCCGTTTTGGATATAAAGTCGATTTAGGTGCTCCACAAAAAATTGCAACCAGCATCAATGAAATGCTACAACAGGTAAAAGGAAAACCTGAGCAAAACATAGTGGAAATGCTGACCATTCGAACCATGGCAAAAGCCGAGTACTCTCCTAATAATATTGGGCATTTCGGTTTGTCATTTCCGTTTTATAGTCACTTTACCTCCCCCATTCGTAGGTATCCGGATATGATGGCTCACAGACTATTATACAGCTACTTAGAAGGCGGTAAATCTGTAGCTGAAGAACCGATAGATCGACTTTGTAAGCACAGTGGTATTATGGAACGTAAAGCAGCTGATGCCGAACGACAATCCACTAAATTGTATCAAGTATTATACATGCAAGAGGCCGTTGGAGAAATATTCGATGGAGTTATTAGTGGCGCTACTGAATGGGGTGTCTTTGTAGAAATTACAGAAAACAAATGTGAAGGAATGGTCCGGCTCAGGGATATTGACGGAGACTACTATTTCTATGATCAGAAGAATATGTCTATTGTCGGACAACGAACAAAAACGACCATTCAACTAGGTCAAAAAGTTAGGGTGAAGGTAGAAGCGGCTGATATTGAAAACCGCAGAATAAATTTAAAAATAGTCTAGCTTTAGTCTGTGAGGAGCACGGAAATAAGATTCATTGACTATTTATGGCTTTTTCTAATAGCCACCTTATCATTTCTTGTTTCTGGATTACCTTTTTATCCTTTTCTTAATTCTGATATTGCTATACATGTGCTGATGACTGAGTCATTCAGTTTTCAATATGATCTCTATTTCTGGGGACAAGATAGATTAGGAAGTTTACTTCCTCTTGTGGCAAACATCGTACATCGCATTTCTGGAATATCACCATTTTGGTTGACCGCGCTAACTAAATGGTTATTCCTATGTATAGGTTGCATCAGTTTCTGGTATTTCATTCCTAACCGCTTTCAACGCTGGGTATGGACAAGCCTGTGGTTTTTTCCTGCTTATGAAATGATGTATCATCTTCTTCCGGGTCATCCCTATGCAGAGCAGATGGCTATGTTCGGTCTGTCTTTATTTTTTTTCTGTCGATGGGTTAATTCTTCTTCCAAACCTTGGAATCTTCCTTTACTAATAATATTCGCCACTATATCCTTTTGGATCAGCGATTTTTCCTTGGTTTTTTATTTAGCCATTTTGGTTAGCTATTTCTCAACCATTAAAAAACGAATCAAACAGCTCTTTTCCAATCCCCTGCTAATTGAGATGAAATTGACGTCAATTGTTTTTGTTATAGCGACCAGTTTTATTCTATATGCAAAACTCACTTCAGCTCGCGATGAAACCTATACCCTTTCCATATTTGGGTCTGGAGATCAGATCTTATACTCCATTTCTATGATCTGGTTTTACACCAAAAATGTATTGCTAATAGACAGTGTTTCAGTGTGTAACTCCATATACTTCTATGCAACTCTCGCTTCTATAATACTGCTCGTTGTGAATCGAGAAAAACTGCGTTTTACAGCTTATTCTAATGTATGCTTTATTGTTAGTATCCTAGGGTTTATTTTGATTGTTTCGCTGCGCTGGCTAGCTATCAATTTTGTAATGCTCAAGTATTTTATACCTGTTTTTTTCAGCTTATGGTTGGGTATTTTGAGTGTAGATTGGAGTTGCTTAGATAAAAAACTTTGGTTGATTTCTAAAGCACTCATGGTTATGATTGTAATAGGATGTTCGGGTTCTCTTATTTACCAATACCATCATCCATCTGAACACAAATTAACTCAAGCAGAATTACAAACTCACTTTTTTCAAACACCCAAGGTTGTCATCGGTAATTATTGGTATTCCTATGTTTTTGGTATTATCAATCCTAAAATTATCACAGCTACACCGCATGAGAAAGAAAGCGTAAGAAATTGGAAACAAGTAGACCTGGTGATGCAATCAGATACTATCCATATTTGTCTTAACAATTGGTTGGATTCGCCCCCCGAAAAGCTAATTCAATTTAATACTAAGCTCCACCTAATTGATACCCTAAATGAAGGTCAATTCAGATTTGCGCGCTACAAGAAAAGTAGGAAAATTTAAATCAGATTGATGCGCTCCTGAAGTAAGTCTTTGTAAGATCCACCCACAGGAATTACTTTCTTTTCATTATCCATAACTACATTAGAATGATCAATTTCCTTGATTTTATCTATTCTGATAATGAACGATCTATGTACTCGAACGAATTGCTTTTCAGGCATCTTAGATTCGATATCTTTCATCGTACTATGTATAGTATATCTACGTTCGAGCGTGTTTATAACCACATAATCCTTTAAAGCTTCGATGAAGTAGATGTCTTCATACTTGATTTTAACCAATCGCTGATTAGCTTTCACAAAAATCATGTCATTAGAATCTTGCTTCTCAACAAGGCTGTAATAAAAGTCGCGTTCTTTTTTTACTTCCTTTTCTTTACTGTGCTTGTAAAACGCAATTTCAATAGCTGTTTGGATGTCAATTTCCTTGAATGGCTTAATGATATAACCGTATGGATCTGTTTCTTTTGCCTCATCAACAGTGTCCCTATCTGTGTATGCAGTTAAGAAAATAACAGGAATATCATGTTCTTTCCTAATCGCTGCTGCAGCCTGAATTCCATTCATTTCCTCCTTAAGCATAATGTCCATCATGATTAGGTCTGGTTTTTCATCTAATGCTTTTTCCACAGCCCCTTCACCTGTAGAGCAAATACCAATAACATTATAACCAAGTTTTCTTAAACATACTTGGATGTCTTTGGCTACAATGCTTTCATCTTCTACTATAAGGATATTCATGGATGCGTACTATAGATTAAAGCTTGAAAGATAAAAATATTTCCTCGAGCGGATTGTAAATTAATTTTCTTCATTCAGAAATTGTTTCTTTCATTTTGATTCCATCTACCTTTACCTCCCGGCCTGAATTGTAATATATTGAAATCAACACAGATCCTTCTAAATTATAACGTCTCCATTCACCGTCCTTAACTCCACTTATAAATTTTCCTTCCAACATTTTTTGACCATTTTCATAATACCAAACATGTTTATTGATTGGTAAGTCATCAAAAAACTCCCCCACAAATTTTGTTTTACCAGAAGATAGATAGGTATGAACCCACTCACCCGTCATGGCGCCGTATTCATACTTACCAACTTCTCGGTGATCTCCAATTTCATAGAGCCACTCGCCTTCCTCCTTACCATCAATATATTCTCCTTTCGTAATCACTTTACCGGAGTAGCTATATTCAATCAACCAATCGTTTTCTATGCCATTGCTAAACGATTCTTCTCTTAGCAATTGACTGTTTTCATAATACCATTTCCAAAGTCCTTCTGGTCTTCCTTTACTATCGTATTTTCCTGTTTGTTCTTCTTGACCATTTTTATAATAGTATATCCAAAGCCCAGTTTCATAACCACCCGTATAGTTTCCCTTTGCTTTTAATTCACCATCAGGATAATAGTAGATAACCCAATCATCTTGTTTCAAACCACTTCTATCCATATTACCTTCTGAAGTGAGTACATCGTTGCTATAAACCTTCGCACTATCAACATCTCCATTTACAGCAAACCAAAGATGAGTTCCATTTTTCAAACCTTCTCTAAATGTTCCTCTAAATTTTAAATTTCCTTCTGCTTCACCCCCGCTGTAATACCTAACCTTCACATCTAGATTAGATAACTCCTCTGCATCTTCAATCAAATCACCTTCATTGAATTTAGTTGTCTTTAATAGGTCTCCTTTTTGTGAATACTCCTTCCAATAACCATCCCTTTCTCCGTTCCTGTATTTTCCTTCGCTAATCAGATTTCTATCTTTGTCAAATTCCTTCCATTCTCCCTGGCGTTTGCCTTCTTCATCCGTCTTATTTATGTTTTCTTGCTTGGATAGAATACCTTTTTTATAGTACTTGATGGAAATAATATCTCCTTGTAAATTGAATAAATACGCCTTTCCATTTTCCTTTCCCATAGAAAAGGGAATTTCAGATTTCACGCTTCCATTTGTGTAATAAGTAAAACCTCTTCCGCTTTTTTCGTCATCCTTAAATGGCATCGAAAACTCCAAAAATCCTTCTTTCGAATAACTTTTTGTTACCCCATTTCTCTTGCTTTCTGCGTACTCTATTTCTTCTTTCAATACACCTTCTTCAGTGTAGAATTTCCATTTTCCATCGAGTAAAAAATCCTTTCTATTTCCTTCAGATTTTAATTGTCCTGTTGGAAAGTAATTTTTCCAATAACCTTCTGGTTTTCCGTCTTTCAGCGTTCCTTCGCTGCTTAAAATACTATTGTCAAAATAAAATTTATTGTATCCATTTGGATTGGAGGTCGATTCTTGGGCACTGATTTCATGGTTCAAAGTTAGAATCAACACGAGCATCAAAACGGAACAGTATGTAATTTCTTTATTCACTGTACTAATAACTATTAAGTTTTAAAATAATCTATTATTACTATATGTCCTGTTAGTTGTGTGAATAGATTTTATAGAATTTCTTTGGTTGGTGAATTTATCAAATGAAGTGAACATTGCATGAACACATTAACTCTATTAAACAGTGATATATTTAAGTTTATTGACAATGTGTTAATAATAGTATTACCTACGATCTTAGTGATAAGTAATTGATTGAATAGAGTAGTTGATAGACTCATAAAAAGATATTAAAAAACAACAACTATTACTTGTGTAGTAATTAGGAGTCACGTATGTTTTTTGAGCTGAATAATGCAAGGAAAAGTTTTAGCTAGTAATGAACGTTACTTAACAAGTTATCAAACTAAATTGAGAGCTTAACTTTGAGTCAAATTATTTACGATGAAAGTAGCAATTGGCGCGGATCATGCAGGATATGAGTTGAAAGCTTTTATACTTGAAAAGCTTTCTATTGGTGGCATAGCAGCGACTAATCATGGTACCGATGGACCTGATAGTGTTGATTACCCAGACCATGGACATGCAGTATGCAGAGATGTGGAAGAGGGATTGGTGGATTTTGGAATTTTGATTTGTGGAAGTGCAAACGGAATGACTATGACAGCTAACAAGCACGATGGAATTAGATGTGGTTTATGTTGGCTTCCTGAAACAGCAACGCTTACCAAGCAACACAATGATGCCAATGTGATTGCACTTCCGTCGCGATTTATTACTAATGAATTGGGTTGGGAAATTGTGCAAGCATTTATGAAGGCGGAATACGAAGGAGGAAGACACCAGCGTAGAGTGGATAAGATTACTTGTTCATAGGTGATTACAAAAACAGACCTGGAGAAGGCATGGACCCGCACGCTGCCGTATGTAGTGAACACACCTTTTTTACGATCAAGGTTTTTGAGCAATTTATGGAACGCAGAGGTTTTTTTAAAACATGAACAACAACAAGAAATTGGCGCGTTCAAAATAAGAGGAGCTTCAAACTTTTGTAATCGATTAACAGGTAAGTCGAGCATGTCAGTTTATATAACCCATAGTTCTGGAAATCATGCTCAGGCAGTGGCTTAAATGGCGCATAAGCTGGGAGCTATGGCGATAATAGTTATGCCTAAAAAGTCTAATAAGAGAAAAGTTGAAAACGCTAGAAAATGGGATGCGGAAATTAAATTTTGTGAACCAACTTTTGAGGCAAGACTTGATGGTTCCAATAAAATTGAAAAGGAAACAGGAGCGATAATAATTCCGCCATTTGATCATGAATGGATCTTAGAAGGGCAGGCGACAGCTGCGATGGAAATTATTTTAGATCAGACGTTAGACATGATTATAACCCCGCTTGGAGGTGGAGGTTTGTTATCAGGAACTGCGCTTGCGGCAAAATACTTTTCCAAAAACACACAAGTAATTGGCACAGAACCAGCGACCGCTTCAGATGGTTATGATGGATTTCATAGTGGTCAACGCGCAAAGGATCAATCTCCTAACACGGTGGCAGATGGATTAAGAACACTAGTTGGTGAGATTCCCTACGAAATAATAAAGCGAGAAGTAAATGACATTTGGCTTGCCGAAGAGGAATCAATAATTCTCTGGATGTATATAATTTGGAAGGAAGAAAACGTGGTGATGGAACCTTCCTGTGCGGTGCCGTTTGCGGCAATACATGAGCAAAAAGAATTAGTACACGGAAAAAAGGTGGGGATTGTAATTACAGGAGGAAATATTGATTTGAACGATCTACCAACCTACTCAGAAGCTGGCTTGTAGCTCTTTACAACCGCTTCTATTTCTCGCATAAAAGTGCGTTTATTGAATTGTGGTCCATACACATAACCCTCAACCATGTATTGCTGTTTATTCACTTCGTTGTAAAATGATAAGGCATAAAAAGGGCCACCCATAAAGACGCCTTTCGCCCCTTGCATACGCCATAATCCACGAATTTCTTTTGCAGCGCTTCCCCTGAAGTTAATTGTACTCATGGTGGGTTTTATAAATCGATCTTCTATTCCCATGTAACTAGTTTTAGGCCCAGGAATGTGTTTTTTATTGACGGCAATCTTCCATTCAATTAAGCTTGACTCACTGAACTGAGCGGTATCAGTATAAGGCCTGCGGTATATAATTAAACCCTGTTTTATGGCGTGTTGATAGCCACCGATTGGTTTCTCTCTATCCAAACGGAGCCACACAAAATCATCTTCTTTTGTTGCAAACTCAAAGTCCTTTTGGATTATACCTTCTAACCCACTGATATCCGCTAGTTCTTGGTTGACTTCGTTGGACCCAAAGGCTTTGTTTCTGGAAGAAAGCCGATCTATTTCAGCATTGTGGAAGGTCCATAAAATTTGATCAAATTGTGTTTGCATAAACTCCTCAAGGTCACGTAAACTGTTGAGTGTGACTATTATTTGTGTTTGCTGTTTAGCGTGTATGTTTTCTCGTTTTATAACAGATGTTTGATTGGCTCTGTCAATACTAAACTCAAGGATGTTTCGGTGTGTTTTGAATACGGCACCAAAGCTTTCGGCCTTTACTTCTATACTAGTAAAGAGTGGTTCCTCGGCCGGTAATCCCTCAAACAATTTTAGGAGACCCCTTTTTAGATAGTTTGATTCATCTGAACTCCAAAGTTCGGTTGGCGCTACAACTAGAATTTCGCCTTGGTTTCCACTATTTCCGGGAAGGTAGGAGGCTCTGTCATCATCATTATAGCAAGCCGTAAGGAGGATGGATAGCGCTATGAGAGATAAGAATCGCATTATTTTTTAGCAACAATAATTTTTTGTCCAGGCTTCATTTTATTAAAGTTATCTCCCGGATTTAGTGTTTTTAAGTCTTCAAGACCAATACCAAGATCTTTTGCTATATCCCATAACGTGTCACCAATTTGAATCGTATAATATGTGTTGTTTTCCGATTCCGTGATTACGGTTTTGTGCTCTTTTTTCTGTTGGGTTTGTGCTCTTTCATCAGAATAAAGAGTCAATCGTTGACCAATCCGAAGAGACGTTCCTCGCAAGTTGTTCCAATCTTGAATTTGTCTTACTGAACACCCATATCGGTTTGCTATTTTACCCAAGTAATCTCCAGAGCGCACTGTGTAATAGGTAGTTGATTTTGGCTCTGGAACAGACTTAACTGCTGCCTGTGCCTTTTCAGTTTTTAATGCGGCCTCAATTACTTCTTGATTTGCAACCCAAATATTGATTTTGTCTTTAGGTAGATACATTACCCTATGATTTTCATAAGCAGGAAACACTTCCATTTTATAGACTGGGTTAAGACTCGAGATAACCTCTTTATCCACGCCAAGAATTTCGGCCACTTGACTGAATGTAACAGGTTGATTTAGGTGTACACTGTCTATTTCGTATGACCGGTGCTGCACATTACTTGCTTGAATGTTATGTTCACCGGCATAAGCAAAAAGGTAGTTAACGGCTATGAATGCAGGGACGTAACCTCTTGTTTCACGGGGTAGATAAGGGTAAATTTCCCAATAATTTCTCTTCCCACCACTCTTTCTAATTGCTGAGGCAACGCGGCCTTCGCCACAATTATAAGCCGCCAAAGCAAGGTTCCAATCATCAAATAAATTATAGAGATAACCTAAATATCGACAGGCTGCTTCAGTTGATTTTTCGGGATCGCATCGTTCGTCTACGTATGAGGTTACATCCAAACCAAAGTGCTTTCCTGTACGATACATGAACTGCCAAAGTCCTGCTGCTCCTGCGCGACTTTTTGCTTGTGGATTCAATCCAGATTCAACAACCGCTAAATATTTAAGTTCTAATGGTAAATTATGTCGATCTAGCGCTTCTTCAAAAGGGGGAAAATAAAGTTCACTTCGACCCAAACTATTAGCGCTAAGCGATCGCTTTTTGCTCATATATAAATGAATGAAGGCCTCTACCGTGTTGTTATAGGATAAATCAAAAGGAGTCCGTTGATCAATAATGTCTAAACGTTCAGCGTAGATTTCGCTTGTAAACACGGGCATAGAGTCGCTAACACCAAGCTCTATCGGTGAAAATAACGGTTCAGAGAGGCCGACTAGATCTTCGTAATAGCATTGGATCACACTATCTAAATGAGCAGCATATGCCACGTCTTCCATTGGCCGAATGCTATCTGATACCGAAACACTATCAGGAGGGTTTATTGCAAAAAAGGCCGCAAACACAAATGATAGTAATACAAAGGAAATGAGTTTTTTGATCATCGGATAACTAAAGTGGTTTGAAGAGATCTATGCTAAAGATTCAAAATTCTTGCGAGAGAAACCAGCAGTTTAGACGAATTAGCAATCTTACCCAATAAGGGCTACCTTTATAAGTACTAGGCTAATTTGCTAGCACAGTCAAACAAGAGTGCTTCTTCAAAAGAACGACCAACTAAGTGCAACCCAGTAGGCAGGCCACCTGTTGTTTTACCAAGAGGAATTGATATAGCAGGGTTTCCGGCTAAATTAGCTTGAACAGTGTAAATATCTTCTAAGTAAAGTGAAATTGGATCGTCAGCCTTTTCTCCAGTTTTAAATGCTGGATGTGGTGTCGTTGGTGAAATAATGAAATCAACCTCTGTTAGGATTCGATCGGTTGCCTCTTTGATTAGAGTACGCACCTTCTGCGCTTTTGAGTAATAAGCATCGTAATAACCAGTGCTTAAAACAAATGTGCCTAGCATAATTCTTCGTTTAACTTCTGGCCCAAAACCCTCGGTACGTGAGTTGAAATATGTAGAAGGAATATCCTGCGACTCTTCGCTTCTAGTGCCATAGCGAACCCCGTCATACCTTCCTAAGTTGGAAGACGCCTCTGCTGCAGTTAGCGCGTAGTAGCAAGGAATCATGTGATCCAAGTAAGGAAAAGAGACAGCCTCTATTTTGTGTCCGGCTTCCTTTAGTCTGTTAAGTTTTTCAGTGAATTGCGCTTTAATTTCTGGGTTTAAACCTGGGCTATCAACCACCTCTTGTAAGTAAGCAAACGTGTACCTATCCTTAGGTGTGGTTTTGTCAAGAGGTTTTGAAGAACATGTTGAATCCATTTGATCATGTCCTGCCATGACCTCGTATAGTAACTTTAAGTCAGATATAGACTGGGTCATCGGTCCTATTTGATCGAAGCTTGATGCGAAGGCAATAAGACCATAGCGTGAAATTCTACCATAGGTAGGTTTTAGTCCAACAATTCCACAAAAGGATGCTGGTTGTCGAATTGAACCGCCAGTGTCGGACCCTAAAGACGCCATGCATAAACCTGCAGCGACAGCCGCTGCCGAGCCACCACTTGATCCGCCTGGAACAAATTTTGGATCTATTGGGTTTTTAACTCCTCTATAGGCAGAATTTTCATTCGAACTACCCATTGCAAATTCATCACAATTGAGGCGGCCAATAACAATGGCCCCTGCGTCAATAAGCCGTTGTACAGCCGTGGCTGTAAAAAGAGACTCAAACCCCTCTAATATTTTTGATGCCGCTCCGACTTTATGACCAGCATAGCACATATTGTCCTTGATGCCGATTATTGCTCCAGCTAGCTTACCCGGAGTGCCGTTTTTAATGGAGGCGTCTACATTCTCAGCTAATTCGGAGGCACTCTCTTGAAACAGCTCCAAAAAGGCATTATATGAGTCTTGTTGGGCAGCTTTATTTAGATAAAACGCACATAGCTCTTGGGCGGTATACTTACCATCAATTAAGTCTTTGCGTGTTTGAGTAAAGTTGGTGAATTCGTAATGCTCCAACAGATTGAAAATTTAGAGATTAATCCTTCAGTTTTTCTGAGTTGTCGCCCTCATCCTTATTGGCGTCCTTAAATTCTTTCATGCCTTTTCCAAGACCTTTCATCAATTCAGGGATTTTCTTTCCACCGAAAAGAAGTAAAAGAATTGCGATAATTAAAACGATTTGCCAAGGTCCAATTGCTCCCATGATCTAAAATTAGTGGGTAAAGTTACGAAAGGGAGATTACTTAGCCTGATAAATCCAATAGACAGGATTAATCAATTCTGTTCCTTTCCATAGTTGGAACTCGAACTCGGTATTTCCTTTGTCTGTCACGATTACACCGATCTCTTCTTTGGTTTTTACCTTGTCACCATTACTTACAAAAGTTTCTTTCAAATTGGTATACACCGTAATATACTCACCGTGACGAACCATAACCACTTTTCCAATACCGGGTAGAATTATGATTTTTGAAACTACTCCATTAAAAACGGCTCTTGCCCGGCTTCCCTGTGTTGTGGAAATTGTTATTCCGTTGTTTTTAACCGTAACTTGGTTCAAGAAAGGATGCGGTTGTTGACCAAACTTTGCAACAACATAACCTTTATCCACGGGCCACGGCAATTTTCCTTTGCTCGCGGTAAAATTGTTGCCTAATTCGCGCGCTTCAGGAGTGATACTAAAGCCTTTGGTTCCGCCCCCAGTGTTGGTGACTGTCATTTCACGTTCTATTGCCTTCTTAATTGCCAACCTCAACTCTTCTGCCTGTTTTGCAACTCGGATTAACTCCTTTTTATATTGACTTTCCTGGCTACTTAGCTGGGTGATTTTTTTAGCTTTTTCTTGTCGCTCACGATTCAGAACTACTTTTTCTTGGTTATGATTGTTAAGCACTTTATTCTTTTCCTTGCGTTGGGTTACTAGTGATTCTCGTTTTTTCGCGAGATTTGATTGTGCACTTATGATCGCTCCCGCCTGTTGCTGCCTGTAGTCAGATAGCTGTTGTAGGTATTTCATTCTACGATAAGCTTGGTCGAAATCATCACTTGCAAAAATGTACATGACTTTATCCGCATTGTTCCGCGTTTTATATGCTTGAATAATCATCTGTGCATAATCCTCCTTCAGTCGAATAATGTCGTTTTCAAATGCTGAAATAAGATCTTGATTCTGGTCAATTTTCCCGCCAATTAAGTCAAGCTCTTCAAGTAAAACAGAAATTAATTCCTCCCGCTGCTCAATTTTTTGACTCGCGATCTTAATCCGCGATTTCGCATTGCGACTGTCTTCTTCAATTTGCTTTAAAAGTTTTTCCTTGTAGGCGATATCTTCTTTAAGCTTTTGCTGCTTACGCTTAAGGTCACTGCTCGATTGTGCCAACACACTTGTTGTGGCAAAGAATAAAATGAATATGCTAAGGCGCCAACGGTTCATACTTATCTGGAATCGTAAAGGAAACGCTAACTTTCTTATCGACAGTTAGCTTGATTACAGATGTTTTCACCGCGGCTTGTTCATTAGGTGAATCAGCTAAGAATACGATGTTCATGGGGAACATTGAATTACAATGTTTTTCTAGGTTGGAATAGGTCGCGGTTAGGCTTCGTTGCTCATTGAAATCTCGGATGTCTGCCTTATTTAATCTAAACGTTTCGGGCTGAATCCAAAGGCTAACCGAAAGGTCTACGGGTTTTTTAAACTCGTCCTTTTTAGCTGCCCGCTTAATTTGCCCCTTTCGAAGAAAGTTCAGGGTATACGAACCATCATCTTCATTGCTTCTGAGCTTTTCTTGTGTATTGTCTACAAAGGCAGAGCCATTGGCTAGAATTAATGATTGAAGTGTGGAAAAGTCGGCCTCGATCATGAATTTTTCCGTAATGTATTCATAGCCACCTGCGTAGAACTTATTTTTTCTTCTGTCAATGTATTTCACGCTATCACGCGTAAAAAGAAAACGACCAATTTCAACAGCATAGTATGTTGCTGAAATCCAAATTAAGCTATCTTGTTTTAGCCGCACGTATAGTTTGAAACTATCGTCAATCTTAGATGTTTTTATTTCAACATCGTATTTGATGCTCATCCAGTCGCACGATAAATCGTTGGCGCGCAGAGAGGCTACTAATTCGGTTGTTTTTAGCTTTGGTAGGCGCTCTTTATCGCCAGAAGACGCATCTCTACCACTGCGACATGAAGCTAAGCCGAGGGACAGGCATAAGAACAGATATAATACCTTAATCGACAATGCCTCGTGATTTAATTTTTGCTTTAAGGTTTTCGCTGGCCTTACCTGTTCCGACAGCCCTGTTCCAAAAACTCAAGGCCTCAACAGGTTTCCCTAACTGGTAAAGAACATCGCCATAATGCTCCAGTACCTCACCACTCTTATCTCCACCATTTTCAAGCGACTTTTTCAAATAAGTCTGTGCTTCATCTAGGGTTTCTAATTGAAAAAGGACCCATCCATAAGTATCCAAGTATGAAGCATTGTTAGGTTCGGCATCCAAGGTTTTACGAGACATTTCCTCTGCCTTTTTCAAGTCTGTTTTTCTAAGAGATAAGAAGTAGCTATAGTTGTTTAAAACGTAAAGATTGGTAGCGTCATAATTTAGAGATGCATTATACGCGCTATCTGAAGATTGGTGCTTTCCAATTTCATGATATGCATCGCCAAGGCTAGCAAGAAGTTGCGCGGATAAAAAGTAATTACCAACTACTAATTCAGTCCCGGTTTTTAGGTTTTTTGCTGCTTCTTGGTAGTTTTCCAGTTGATTGTTTGCGATACCATTAAAAAGGTAGACCGCTGGTTGCGTAGGGAAAAGCGCTAAAGCCTTTTTACTATCATCTAACATAGCCTCTGGGTCGTTTAATTCAGAATCAATCAAAAGTATTTGGTTCCAGATGGCGTATTTGGATCCATCAAGTTCAATAGTATTATAATAGGATTGTCTCGCAGCCAATTTTCTCCCATCTAAGTATAGAAAATCACCAGATACAGAATGGCTTTTCGCTTCTGTAGGGTGAACCTCAATCAAATTCTGACACAGTTTAATCACTTGGTCTCTTACTTTCTGATCTCTCTCCGCCATATCGTACTTGCTGAGTAAGACGCTGATTTTAGTATCTATGTCTAGTGATTTATTCTGGAATGCTTTTGTGAGGTAAAATGATGCGGAGTCTTCCGCGTTATTTTGCTCATAGTACTCGGCAAGTGAAAGTTGTATGTACGGGTTTTCAGGCTCGACCAACATGGCTTTGGCGTAGACTGCCACCGCATCGTTTTTGTTTCCTTGTGCTTTATAAAGATCTGCGAGATAGCTATAAAACCGTGCTTCGTCAGGAAAATTGACCGTTGCTTTTTTCATTACCTCAATTGCCTGATCGTACTTCTCATTGCCAATAAGATATTCAAACTTTATTACGGCAACATCTGAGCTTACTCCTGCAAGGCTTTCAAATTCATTGAACGCCTTGAGCCCATCTTTGGTGAGTCCGGCAAACATTAAAAGACTTGCGTGATTATAGACATACTCGGGATTTCTAGGCTCAAGGTTTCTGAGTTTTTTAAAGCTTTTATTGGCTGCTTTATAGTCTTGCATATTGGTTTGCACATCAATTAGCTGTACCAAATACCAACTATTTTTAGGGTCAAGCTTAACCGCAATTGAGAACTGATCGGAGGCTCTTTGAAGATTGTTTTGGGTTAAAAACAACCGACCCATTTCGTAATGAACCGCATCGTTTTTTGGATCCATTAAAAGACAGTCAGAGTAAAGTTTAAATGCTTCTTGGTTATTTCCCAACACTCTTTCTTTACTTGCGTCTATGAATTTTTTGGTAAACACGACTAGCTCCTCGTTAGTTAGTCTATCTGAAGTCTGACCAAATAAACTTACAGACCATAGAAGTATTAAAACAAGTGGATATATGCGCACGCTTCCCAATTTAGGATATGGTAGAATAGTCTCCCATACTGAGGTCTGAAGGGTTAAGTTTAACTTGTGCATTTGATCCGACAAGAGAGTTTTGCATGACTGCATTGTTTATAATTGAGTTGCTACGTACAATAGAGCCAATAATGCGCGAATCATTTATTTTGGTGTTAGCACCAACTGAAACATGAGGCCCGATAACGCTGTTTTTTATTTGTGCCCCTGCTCCTATAAAAACAGGCTCAATTATAGTGGAATCTATAACGGTTGCTGTTGAGTCAATCAGGTCTAGATCTTTTTCAAATTCTAAAATCATGCTGTTGGTTTCCAAAGTTGCATTTTTGTTCCCACAATCCATCCAATGATCAACCTCTCCTGGCTGGAACTGAACTCCTTGTTGTTTCATGTTCTCTAGCGCATCGGTTAGTTGATATTCACCGCCCTTGACCACATTGTTGTCGATTAGCGATTTTAGCTCGCGCTTAAGGTGTCCCCCATCTTTGAAGAAATAGATTCCAATGATGGCTAAATCTGAAACGAAATCTTTTGGTTTCTCGATAAAGTCAGTAATGACGCCATCATCATTCACCTTTATCACTCCAAATTGACTTGGATCTTCGATTTGTTTGACCCAAATTACACCCTCCTTGGAGTCGTCAATTTTAAAATCTGCGCGAAAAAGCGTGTCTGCAAAAGCAACGATAACAGGACCTGTGAGTGATTGTTCAGCACAATAAATGGCGTGACCGGTTCCCAAAGCTTCTGTTTGATAATAGATTTTACCCACAGCGCCAAGTGATTCAGCAATATCAATCAGTTGTTTTTCAACCTGATCGCCAAATTCACCAATGATGAAGCCGATTTCGTTTATTGGGTCATCGCATAAGGACGCGATGTCTTCTACCAATCTTTGTACGATTGGTTTACCGCCAATTGGAATTAATGGTTTTGGTGTGATTAGAGTATGTGGCCGCATGCGTTTGCCGATCCCAGCCATTGGAATAATTAGATTCATTTGTTTCAGATTCTTTGGCAAAAATGCGAATACTTTACGTCGCACATATTTTCTGCCATTGTTATAACACTTGTTTGAAAATTAGTTTATTCCGGTGCTGCCAAAACCACCTTTACCGCGTGCGGTTTCTTCAATTGAACTAGTTTGTTCCCATGAAATACGTTCGTATTTAGCAATCACCAATTGAGCAATTCGCTCGCCATCTGTTATTTCAAATAAAAGATGGCTATGATTTATAAGGATTACACCAATATCTCCGCGGTAATCCGCGTCTATTGTTCCAGGAGAGTTTAACACAGTAACTCCTTTTTTTAGTGCGAGCCCAGATCTGGGACGTACCTGTGCCTCATACCCATTAGGTAGGGCTATATGTAAACCTGTTGGCACAAGAATTCTACAGCTAGGTTCGATTGTAAGTGAACCACCTGGTAAAAAGGCTCTTAAATCCATACCTGCCGACATTTCTGTAGAGTAAGCAGGTATTGGGTGATGACTTTTATTTACGATATTAACCTGCATTCAATGGAGTTTTTCGATTCATGAATTCAAAGTAAAGCACAACCGCGACATAAGTAGCAAGCATTAGAGATCGAATTAACCAAACAATGAAACTACTTTCTAAATCTATCCAGCCATTTAGGCAATAGAGGCCAACGGCTAGTACAAAATAGCCTGTTAGTTTTGGTATGTTATAAGGCACTGGCATGAATCGTTGACCGAGTATATAACTGGCTGCTGCCATTGAAAAATAGCAAATAAGAGTAGCCCATGCGCAACCCCGAAATCCGAGTATTGGAATGAGAAGGATGTTAAGCACCACGGTAACCATGGCGCCGCCAATGGCGATATATGATCCGTAGTACGTTTTGTCCGTTAGCTTATACCAAGCGCTCAAATTGTAGTAGACACCCAGAAAGACATTTGCGAGTAGTAACACAGGTACGATGTCTAACCCAACCCAATATGCTTCATTGGGTATAAAATATTTAACAACATCAATAAACAAAGTCACCCAGAGGAATACCAGCATTACAAAGGCAAAGAATATATGAAGCATTCGTGCATAAGTATTTGGAGCGTTGCCTGATTTTTGTTGATCAAAGAAAAACGGTTCGGCTGCATACCGATAAGCCTGCACGCAGAGGGTGATGACAATAGATAGTTTATAACAAGCGCCATAAATACCCAGTTGAGTCATTGTAGCTTGTTTACCTAGATCTGACCACAACAGCCATTTTAGCAGTGCTCGATCAAGGGTTTCGTTTACGATGCCTGCCATACCTGCAATAAGCAATGGAACGGCATATTTCATCATGGTTTTCCATAACCTTGGGTTAATTTTTAGCTGTGCCTTAATTATATCAGGTAGCATGATTGATAACTTAACGATAGAAGCGATGAGGTTCGCGATGAATACGTAGCCAACTCCAGTTTCGGGGTCATAAAAGGTTTCTACCAACCAATTAATCTCACCCGCCTTGAATTTTGGTAAACAGTAGGCAAGAAAGAATAGGTTAAGACCAATATTGACAGCAATAGACGAGATATTAACCCAGGCAAATTTGATAGAACGGTTTTCAGCTCTCAGCTTAGCCAGAGGTATTGCGACTAAGGCATCGAGGCCAACAATAATTCCAAACCACCAGATGTATTCGCTGTGATTAGGGTATCCAAGAAAGTTGGCAATTGGTTGCGCAAACAAAGTCACAAGTGCAATGAAGCCGAATGAACTTATCACCAGAGACCACAGTGCAGTGCTGTATACCGAGTTTTTATTCTTATGCTGACTGTAATATCTAAAAAAAGCGGTTTCCATACCATATGTCAACATCACAACTAAGAATGCTACATAGGCGTACATTTCTGTGATGATTCCATATTGCGCAGGTTGGAAGACAAGCTTACTGGTGTATAGTGGCGTTAGTAGGTAGTTTAGAAACCGACCTACAATACTGCTGAGACCATAGACCGCTGTTTGTCCAAGAAGTTTTTTGAGTGGTGAAGCCATCTTTCAGACAAAGAAACGTCCATTATCTAGGGCATTGCAGACGTAGTGTTAAAGATTTCAACGATTTGCAGTGTTCAACGCGCTCTAGGTAAAACTACTTTTATACACATGAGATTACTACTAATAACTTTAAGTCTTTCTGTCCTTTGTATTTCTCAGGCATTGGCTCAACACCATGGCACCGCCATTATTCATGAGCCAGCGTTTAGGTACACAATAAAGGCCCCAAATGGATGGGTTTATGATGAGGTGATGGCAAAAGAGATGCGGCTGAACATGGTCTTTTATCCAGACACAACTAAATGGACAAAATCACCGATTGTTATGTATGTCAACACAACCTTAAAGCTGGATTCTTCGCAGACTCTAGAAGATGTGGCTGAAATTGACATTAAGAACTTTAGCGGTGATTCACCTGGCGTTAAGGCAGAATATCAGAAAACGTTAAGCACCTATCCACAGGGTATGGAGGCTATTGTATACTCCTTTAAAAATAGTGAGAAGAATAACTTTGAATGGGTTGCCTATATTGAACATGAGTATTATGTATTAATGCTCGTTATGGGTACACGTAAGATTGCCCTTTACGAAGCTAATGAGTCAATATTTGATCGACTTGTAATCTCATATTTTGATTTAAATCGAGATTAGCCTCCCTTGAAGTTTGGTTTTCGTTTTTCTAAAAATGCCGTGGTTCCTTCGTTAAAATCGTTTGTTCCAAACGCATTCCCGAAGAGATCAATTTCAGTTTTAAATCCATTAAGGCTATTGAACCCTGAATTGACTGCCTGTATGGCAAACCCAATAGCAGTTGGAGAGTTGGCGCAAATTTTAGAGGCAATAGACATGCACTTACCCATTAATTCTTCTTGTGAAACGACATGGTTTACAAGGCCATAATCAGCGGCTTTGTCCGCCTTTAGCATCTGCGCAGTAGCAATAAGCTCCATGGCGCGCCCTTTTCCAATTAATCGGGGCAGCCGCTGGGTGCCACCATATCCAGGAATAACGCCTAAAGAAACTTCTGGAAGTCCCATTTTTGCGTTTTCGGACGCCACACGCACATGGCAACTCATTGCTAATTCAAGCCCGCCACCCAAGGCAAATCCATTTATGGCAGCAATAATTGGGGTTGTTAAATTTTCTACGAGATCAAAGAGTTTCTGCTGTCCCTGAGCTGCAAGATTTTTTCCTTCCTCAATAGAAAAACTCGCAAATTCACTAATATCAGCCCCCGCAACAAAGGCCTTTTCGCCAGCACCGGTGAGTATTATACAACGGATGTCAATGTTATTTGAAAGCTCTGTGAAACACTGGCCAAGTTCATCTATAACAGCCATATTTAGAGCATTAAGCTTGTCTGGCCGATTAATGGTAACAGTGGTAATGTGGTTTTCGTGATTTACGAGCAAGTTGTTGTAAGACATATCGGTTCGTTTATATGAAGCGAAAGTAGGGTTTAGTAAAAGCAAGAAAGGCGTGTTTAAAAGAATATCGAATTACATTTATACTTAGATGAGAATAGGATTTTACGCTCAACCAATTTTGGACCAACAAGCGGGAATTCACTATATGGTCAAACAGATGTTGTATGCACTGAATGAATACAGTGATCTTGATATCATAACAATCGCCACAAAACGCGTTACGGATAAGGGCGAGCACATATTTGTTTCGAGTTGGGATATTTCCTTTTTTAATCCGAGACGATGGATTTTTAAGCGAAATATGGATGCATATCGGCTTGATTGGGTTATTGACACAACTCATTTTGGACTTTTCGGTCTTTGGGAAAAGACACAAAAGTTGCGCATTATACATGATATTACTGCGCTTAAGAGACCAGAACAGCATCGTTTGAAAACCGTGATTGCTCATCGACTATTGTTAAAACTGGCGTTAAACGAAAGTGATAGATTGTTGGTTTTTTCGGAGTTTGTTAAAAAGGATCTAATCAATTTAAACGAACAGGAAGAAAAGGTGTTACGCATACCCCCTGGTCGGGATTATACTTTTGACATGGTAAGTGAACGAAATGAAAACAGAAAATCACCTTACTTTCTAATTGTTGGCACCATAGAGCCTAGAAAAAATCACAAAAGAATTATTTCAGCTTTTAATCAATTTTGCTCCTTGACTAAGTTGAAATATAGGTTGGTAATAGCTGGTGGGGAAGGTTGGAAAACCAACATTAGGAGATTGATTGTATCGAGCCCATATAGTGATCAAATAGAGTATTTGGGCTATTGTGATAGAGACGAAATAAGCCGTCTGATGTCAACAGCGACTGCTTTGTTATATGTGTCTGAAGGTGAGGGGTTTGGCATGCCTGTCTTAGAAGCTCTGCAACAGGGTTGCCCAGTTATTACTTCAACTTCATCTTCAATGCAAGAGATATTGGGAGGTTCCGGCATTTTTGTAGATCCTCAGTCAATCAGGGATATAACACAGGCAATGTTGCAGATGACTAAAAGTAAAAGTACCAGAGAGGAATACTCAATTAGAGGCGAGACGGAAATAGTGCGTTTCCAATGGCACCAATTTGTTGAATCCTTGGAGAACAATCTCACAGCTGGATTACGCTAATGGAAGCCAGACTTCCATAATTGCAGGATGACTAGATTTTAATAATATGCTCCCTCCGGCACCTTCAATTATTTGTTGACATATGGCTAAACCTAAGCCTGTTCCGCTTGATTTAGTGGTAAAGTTGGGTTGAAAAATTTTATCTACTAGTTCATCAGAGATACCCGGACCATTGTCCTGAATTTCTATTTTAACCATTTCATGCGCTTTGGAAACATTGATTGAAATTAAAGCATTGGATTGACCTTCAAGAGCTTGTTTGGCGTTTTTGATGAGGTTGTTTAATACTCGTCTGAAAGCATCCGGATCGATAAACGTGTTTAACGGCAGACTAGTGCTGGTGTAGTCAAATACTACTTTAGTGTCAGCGAAAAGAGCTAAAACATCTTCAATAGCTTTTGATACGCTAACGGTTTCTCGACCGCCCTCATGCATTGTTGCAAAGTCGCTAAACTCAGAGGCTATTTTACTAAGCGAGTCAATCTGTTGAATAATAACGCGCATAGTTGACTTAAACTTTGTTTGCCAAACCTCATTTGTGAAATCAGAGGTGGCTTGTAAGTGTTGAACACTGAGTTTTATAGGCGTCAAAGGGTTTTTTATTTCGTGAGCCACTTGTTTGGCCATTTCACGCCAGGCTCCTTCACGCTCAGTTTTTGACAATAGTTTACGACTCTCCTCAAGCTTCTCAAGCATCTCATTGTAAGCAGAAATAAGTTGACTAATTTCATCATTGTTATGCCATTTGATGGGAGCATTGTGTGTGTTAAGGTCAACCGTCTTTAGCTTCTCACTGAGGAGACTGAGATTTTTTGTTATCGAATTAGATAGTAGAATTGTAAGTCCGATAGCCGCAATAAAAAGAAATAGATAGGTTAAACCTATCGAACCTAAAAACTCGGGTAGATCGTTTTGATTTACGTTCATATCTTGTCGATATGGTAGGTGTAAAATGGCGATAGGCTCACCTTTCGCGTTGTTAAGAATGGTATAGTCTGAAAGGTAGGCGTGGTTGTCGCGTTGTTCTGGTATTACGACTCTATCATTTTTTTTGAGTTGTTTCAATGCTGTAGGAGGAACGCGCCTATCAAGGTATTCAGAGTGAATCTCACCGGGTCGTGCAGAGACCAGCATTTGTCCAGCAGTGTTGTATATGTTCATCTCCATATTATGTACTTCAGACAAACGAAGTACTTCCTCTTCAAACTCTTTAATGACAATATCTTTTCCATGTTGGATCTCAACCTCTTTTGAGAAATAGTTCATTTCGGTTTTTATTGCGCGCTCTTTTCTTGCTAGCCGCTCTTGGTGGTAGTTGTCATTTTGTACTTGAAAATAAAAGATTGTTACAGCGCCAATAACGATTAATGAAATGACCATTAGTGCAGTCATGGCGAGAATGATTCTGGTGCGTAGTTTCATTTGGTTCAGTTTTGGAAAGTAGTGCAAATATTATGCAACAAAAAAGCCCCGTTCGATTTACGAACGAGGCTTTCCTAAAACGTTATATTCATTAAGCTTTTAGAGCTTCAGCTCCACCAACAATTTCGAGTATTTCTGTTGTAATAGCTGCCTGCCGCGCCTTATTGTAGGTTAACTTGAGGTCTTTAAGCATGTCAGACGCATTATCTGTTGCTTTATGCATCGCAGTCATTCTAGCGCCATGTTCACCAGCAAAACTATCTAAGAGAGCTTTATAAAGCTGTGTCTTCAATGACTTTGGAATAAGATCATGGACTATCTCAGCCTGATTAGGTTCAAAAATATAATCCTGATTAATTGCCGTGTTCTCCGATGTTTGGATAGTTGCAATTGGTAAAAATTGTTCTTCTTGAACTAATTGTGTAGCTGCATTTTTAAAATGATTGTAGACAAGCACTACTTTATCAAATTGTTTTGCAGCAAAAGAGTCCATAATCTTGGTTGCGGCAGCTGCAGCATGCTCAAAATCAAGATTGTCAAAGATTTCAGAAGTGTGTCTAGGTAGGAGTGTGCCTTTTATGAAATACTCTGTTTTTCGAAATGCGTCTGCTGCTTTTTTTCCAAACGCCAGAATCGTCACATTGTTTCCAGCATACTCATTTTGAATCATGTGATGAGTTCTCTTGATCACTTGTGAGTTGAATCCACCGCATAGACCACGGTTAGAGGTAATCGCAATAATCAAGACATTATTGATATTATTATTCCTACTAAAGGTGTTTTCTGATGTATCCAGTCCACTACTTAACCCACTAAGGATTTCCTGTAGCTTAAGTGAATATGGACGCATCTGTGTAACAGCATCTTGTGCTTTACGCAACTTTGCAGCACTCACCATTTTCATGGCAGATGTAATCTGCATTGTGTTGTTTACGGACGTTATCCTATTTCTTACTTCTTTTAAGTTAGCCATTAGCTTGAGCTTAAACGATTAATATTTTGCAGATAATTCCGCGGCCACTTTTTCTAATGTGCTCTTGATTTCGTCAGTAAGCTTACCAGCACGTAATTGATCCAAAACATCTCTGTGATTTCTATCAAGCGTATCAAGGTATTCGGTTTCAAATTCTTTCACCTTCTTAATCGGTACCTTGCTAAGTAAATTTTGAGAACCAGCGTAAATGATAGCTGTCTGTTTTTCTACTGCTACAGGAGCGTTTTCGCCTTGTTTCAAAATTTCAACGTTCCGAGCGCCTTTATCAAGTACTGCCTTAGTTGCGGCATCAAGGTCTGAACCAAATTTAGAGAATGCCTCTAATTCTCGGTATTGAGCCTGATCGAGCTTGAGGGTACCAGAGACTTTTTTCATTGACTTAATCTGGGCATTACCACCAACACGTGATACTGAAATACCAACGTTAATAGCTGGACGGACTCCTGATAAGAACAAGTTTGCTTCTAAGAAAATCTGACCATCTGTAATTGAAATTACGTTGGTTGGAATATACGCTGAAACATCCCCCGCTTGAGTTTCGATGATTGGAAGCGCTGTTAACGAACCGCCACCCCTCACCTTTCCTTTAAGGCAGTCTGGCAAATCGTTCATTTGAGCTGCTATTGCATCATCATTAATGACTTTAGCGGCTCTTTCTAAGATACGTGAGTGAAGGTAAAAAACATCACCAGGATAAGCCTCACGCCCTGGAGGACGTCTCAGTAATAATGAAACCTCACGATAAGAAACAGCTTGCTTGGAGAGATCATCGAAAATGATTAAGGCAGGCCTTCCTGTATCACGGAAAAATTCACCAATTGCAGCTCCAGCCATAGGTGCGTAGAATTGCATTGGACTTGGATCTGACGCGTTTGCGGCTACTACAGTAGTATACTGCATTGCTCCTGCGTCATCCAATCGCTTAACAATACCAGCGACAGTTGAAGCCTTTTGTCCACAAGCAACATAGATGCAGTATACAGGTTCTCCTCTATCGAAGAATTCTTTCTGATTCATTATAGTGTCAATCGCAACAGTAGTTTTTCCTGTTTGACGGTCACCAATGATCAGCTCACGTTGTCCGCGACCTACAGGAATCATGGCATCAATAGCCTTAATTCCAGTTTGAAGTGGTTCGTTTACAGGCTGACGAAAGATCACACCAGGAGCCTTACGCTCTAGGGGCATTTCGAACAACTCATCTTCAATTACACCCTTACCATCTATTGGGTGGCCTAGTGTGTTTACAACACGACCAACAATACCCTCACCAACGTTGATTGATGCAATTCGTTTTGTTCGCTTTGCAGTATCACCTTCCTTAATAGTTGTAGAGTGACCTAATAGTACGGCACCTACATTATCTTCTTCTAAGTTAAGAGCAATGGCTTGAAGTCCGCCTTCGAATTCGATTAACTCTCCTGCTTGCACATTTGAGAGACCGTAAATTCGAACGATTCCGTCACCTACTTGTAATACTGTTCCGACTTCTTCAAGCTCAGCTGCTGTTTTAGCTCCGCTAAGTTGTGCCCGAAGAAGGGCTGTTACTTCTGCTGGTTTAATTTCAGGCATGATTTATCTTTTTTGTAAGCTGAAAGTTTATGATTTGTGAATTTCTTGTTTGAGTGTGTTCAACTTTTTGCGAATACTCGCATCAAGTCGTAAATCACCTACTCGTATTTTAACTCCGCCAAGAATAGTAGGATCTACCAATTCTTTTAGAGCAATTGTTTTTCCAAAACTCGAGAGCGAACTCTTGAGTTGTGTCTTTTCTTCTAATGTAAGGGCACTTGCAGATGTAACGATGGCCTCAACAATCCCCGACCTTTCGCTGTATTGTTCAATGAATGACTTAGCTACCGCCTCAAGAATTGATTCTCTTTTTTTGATCGTTAGCATGTCAATAAAATCAACGGACAATTTCGAAATCGACTTTTCGAAAATTGCTCTTAACGCTCGATTTTTGACGTCTGTTTTGATTATTGCTGACTCCAGCATCATAGATAAGTCCTGACTAGACGCACAGGTTGAACTAATAACAACCATGTCTGCTTTTACAGCCTCTAATTGAGACTTTTCAAGGGAGTGTTGCAATAATGAATTTGCATATCTACTTGCGGCCTTTTTCGATTTCATTAGTTGAAATTGATTTCGTTTAAGGCAGACTTGACAGAATCACTTTGCTTGTCGGCATCGTTTAACTTTTGACCAATTACCTTTTCAGCGATTTCAAAGGAAAAATCTGCTACTTGGTTTTTTAATTCTTCTATGGCCTTATTCTTTTCGTTTTGAATCTCCTCTCTAGCCGAGGTTAACACCTTCTCAGCCTCTTCCTTAGCCTTGTTCTTAGCCTCGTTTATGATCTCGTTTTTCATAGTACGAGCTTCTTTCATTAACTGATCTCGTTCTTCGCGAGCCTCATTCATAAGAGCGTTGTTGCTGTCTTTGAGATTTTTCATCTCATTACGAGCTTTCTCTGCTTGATTCAACGCGTCGTCTATAGAACGTTCGCGTTCATTGACAGCATTCAAGGTAGGCTTCCACGCATATTTTCTAAGCAAGAAAAGAAGCGTTAGAAACAAGAGCGTCTGCCAAAAGAATAGACCGACTGAGAATTCACTGATTAACTTTTCCAAAGCAATTAATTTATTGTTGAATTTTAAAAACCACAGTTATTAGCCAACCGCTAATGACTGTGGTTGAGTCCTTATTTCATAACTAGAGCAGCGAAACCGATACCCTCAATAAGAGCGGCAGCGATAAGCATTGCGGTTTGGATTTTGTTGGTAGCCTCTGGCTGACGAGCAATCGCCTCCATTGCAGAACCACCAATTCGTCCAATTCCTAAACCAACACCTATTACAATAAGTCCGGCACCTACTATTTCTGGAACATTCATAATTTAAAATTTAACGATTAATAAAAGATTGTATTTAATGATCATCATGTGACGCTGCTGCACTTCCAAAATATAGCGCTGTTAACATGGTGAATATATATGCTTGAAGAAATGCGACCAACAGTTCAATCACAGATAATGCTAATGCGAGTCCGAAAAAGGCGCCTCGTGCAAACCAATTTTCGAAAAGAAAGAGAAGACCAATAAGGCTCATTAGAACGATGTGGCCAGCTGAAATGTTTGCGTACAAACGAATCATTAAGGCGAAAGGTTTGATAAACACGCCTAACAATTCAATAGGTGCAAGAATTATTTTCATGGGAAAAGGAACTCCAGGCATCCAGAAAATATGTTTCCAGTAATAACTTTTTGCAGTAATCTGTGTAATTAGAAATGTCATGATTGCGAGAGCAAATGTTACCGCAATATTTCCTGTTACATTTATTCCTAGTGGAGTGAGGCCCGCGAGGTTAATGAACCATATGAATACAAATACTGTGAGTAGGTAGCTCATGTATTTCTGATAATGCTGCTTACCAATGTTCGGAATAGCAATGTCATCTCTTACGAAAATGACTAATGGTTCAAGAAACTTACCCATACCTCGAGCAACTAAGCCTTTCTTATATCCATCGCCAAGGGATTTGAACATGAGAAAGATTAGAATAGATAGGAGAATAACGCTGAATACATTCTTCGTTATAGAAAAGTCTAAGGGCGCAATATTTGTCACATGATGGTCTTCATCATAGTTTAGTTTGCCGTCAGCATCTGTTCTATAAATGTGATTATGATGAAGAACATAATACTTGCCATTCGACTCAGCTGCGGATTCACCATGATGAAAAGCAGAGGATAAAAAAACCTGAACACCCTGATCAAGAAGAATTATTGGTAATGGAAAACTTATATGTGTTCCAGACACCTCATCTGTAAATAAGTGAAAATCATGAACGTCCTGCAAGTGATGAAGGATGTCTTGCTTGATTTCATCACGCAGTGAAACGCTAGCTTCCGCGTTTTCGTTGACCTCTGAGGCCTGAAGAAATTCAGGTAACAGAACGATGATCATTAAGATCAATATGTAACAAACTTTATCGCGCATCTTCCTTAAATAATAAGGGATTAAAATTCGGGTGCAAGAGTACATATAATTCTAGAACCATAAAAGCCTTTTGCAAATTGAATTTTTAGACATTAAATAACAGATAATCAGAGAGATTTATTTAAATGCCGAATAAGATACCAGACCTCAACGATTAAACTTAGCCCATACGGTACATAAAAGGAAAGAACCTGAGCCTTTCGCTCTGTGAGGTCATCAACTAGCGGGCCATAATAAAGGATAAAATAGAATAGGAACTTGAGTAAACTGCCAGCCATGAAAACGAAACCTAGGTAAGTACTTTTTTTCTCCGAGAGATATATAATAATTGAGCCTATAGATAAACTCACGACACCATTCATTACATAATATGAACCTAGGTTTTGATCCTTAGGATATGCGCTTAGGTTTTCGATAATGTAACAATGGACGAAGAATGCCAACAACAATGTACCG
>CALKOP010000041.1 GCA_938091155.1 uncultured Flavobacteriales bacterium
CTCATCCTTTAAAGAATATAAGGTCATTGGTCTTTTTTTCGATAATTTCTGAAACGCAAACACCCCTGCTCGATCATCATTAATATAGAATACTATGTCTTCTGGATTATTCGCTAGAAATATTTCCGTTTTGCTGAGATCATTCTCTTGATCTAGAGAAAGCTGTAATGAATAACCGCCCTCTGGGACTGTTTTAGTAAAAAAGAACATTCCTTGATCATCGGTAATTGCTTTATCCAAGGTTTTATCTTGATTGTCAATCAAAGAGATTTCAGCATCAAGCAATGGCAATTTCCCGAATTTGACATATCCTGTAAGGGCATCATTTTTTCGGGCCGGTTGGTAACCATATTTATCGAAAAATGATTTAGGCAAGTCTCGATCATGCTCAGCTATTCGATTCATTCCCATTTCCGATCCATCTGCAAGGGCTCTAAATTCAAAAAGGTGCTTCTCTGTTTTCGATACTACTATGTCCTCGCCAGGGTTATCATTAGTGAGGAAAATCTCATATACATCTACTAATCCTTGCGAAGACTCATTTAGCGATAGAAAATAGCTCTTCTCTCTCGCATTTGTGCTGAATTCGAAGTAACCATTTTCATCCGTAATAATTTCTTCGATGACTTTGCTATTCTCATCAACTACACTGAGTCTTACTTTTTCATTCAACGTTCCAAAACTAGCTACCTTACCCGAAATAGTTGCAGAACTCGACACAATTGCTCCTTCTTTGGCCATTGATTCCAACTTACTAACTTCCTCAATCTTTTTGCCTGAGAGTACCTTAAAACCAAACAGGCCTAATTCATGTTGATTCATGAAAACCATCTTGTCACCTAGGTCATTTGTAAGAAAAATATCAGCTGTATTTAAGTCTTGACGGATACTGTCATCTATTGCAATTTTATATTCTCTATCAGGTAAAAATGACTGAAGATTAAAGTAACCATGCTCATTAGTGGTAATGGATTCAACAATTTGATCATTTTCGTCTAATAGATTCAATTTCACATTCATCGCTGGGAGTTTCTCCATTCGGATAAAACCACTGGCAGCTGTATGTACGGCTAAGTTCAATTCTTCGCCAGGCACAAATTCTATACTATAAAAAAAACCTGAGTGGTTATTTTGACTACTAACATAGACGGCCTCATTCTGACTGGAAGAAAAGGCATAATATGCATCAAAACTTTTAGAATTAATGTTAGGGCCAAGGTTTGTTGGTTTCGACCAATTCTTCCATGTATCATCTAGTCTTACAGATACAAAAATATCCGCGCTACCGCAGCTATTGTGCCCTTCACTGGCAAAGAATAGATGTTTACCATCCTCAGCCATAAATGGTGACATTTCAAATCCAGCTGTATTTACTCTTGCACCTAAATGAATAGGAGTTGTCCATTCATCCTCTTCATTCAGGATGACGTATAAATCTTCTTTTCCAAACGAAAACTCTCCATTCATAGAAATAAGAATGTAGGACTCATCTTCTGCAATAAAAAATCCGAAAAACTCACTTCGCAGGCCTAGTTTGGGCATTTCAATTTTATGATCAAGCTCATAGGAGTCCACAAGAACTTTAAACGCACTTATAGTAGTAAGTTGACTTTGTCCACCGCGCTCAAAATTGACCGTATATACCAATTCACCATTAGATTGGCCAATTATTAGGTTATTTAATCCAGAGTTTAAACCACTTAGTTCATTGGTTGGCTTGCTCCATTCACTATTAGTTTTCTCTGACATCCAAATGTCCTGATCATTCTCACCACCAAGACTATTTGGATGTTTCAGTTTAGTAAACCATAGCTTGTCACCCGACTTACTAATTATTGGATTCATTCCCTGATAGCCATCATTGATTGATGATATTGGCTCAGATTTTTTCAAATAATCTGCAGGCCTAAATTGTGCTTGCGCGACAATTAAAATCAGGCAAAAACATGCTGTTATAAAATGACTTATACGCAAGTTGTGAATATGGATTTGGGGGTTATGATATTAGAACAAAAATAATGCTTCAAATGGACTATTAGATTGAACTTGACACCATGAAAAAGCCCCAATAAATTGGGGTTTTCGAAACTTAACCTAACAAAACCCTACCTTCTGCGTGAAAGTGATAGTAGGCAACAAAATCCTATTGACTTAACTATTCCACAATGAAGGAGTGGCTGGTTCTATCCTGTATTCGGTAGATTCCAAATTAAAAATCTGCAGACTTTTGCTTTTTAGATGGTTCACTTTTTTGCACATCATCATTGACCTCTGCATACTCCTTAGCTTCCTTAAGAGATATTTTATTCCCCATATTGAATGCCACAATAAAAGCATCTTCAATTCCTTTCGTCTTAAGCTCCTCTCTATAGTCCTGTGCTTCCTTATAGGTTTTAAATCTTCCAACAGTCAGAATTGTAAGACCATTTTGAGGATATTCTTTAATGCCATCAATTTCCAAGTATTTCTCGGCTACAGCGCTTGGGACTAGTGCCGTAAAAGCGCCAACTTGTACTCGGAAATCCACCTCACCATCTATGTGCCAATCTATACTGGCCTTACCCAACCCTAAAACTTCTTTGTTATAATCTGGTTGGTTTATATCAACAATAAAAGCATCCTTGTATCCAATCTCGATGATTTTATCTTTTAGAGATTCAGCTTGTTTCCTATAAGGAAATCGTCCGATTACATATCGAAATATTCCGTTTTCGTCAACATAAACTTCCACGTTTTTCAAATCAGCAAAATCTCTCGTAGGCTTTAAATCAATCAATGCTGCCACTTGTATTCCATATTGAGAAGTCATTGTTGTAAAATTCACATTACGCGTCCTCAAATTCTCCCAATCGTCAAAAGGTATCAAACGTTCCTTCATTTGAGGTTCGGTTCTCTCTTTAACAACTTCGGCTAAAATTTCCCGACCCGCCTTTTGTTCAAGAGTTAATTCGGGTGCTTGGATAGGCTCAATTTTCTCTTCCATGACTTCTAGCTCTTCTTTCACCTTATCATCCTCAGTTCGTTGAACAAGTAGCGGATCTTCAACTTTTGGATCTTCTTTTTTCAGTTCTTTTTTTGGTTTTACTTTTTCATCCTGCTTCTTTTCCAAATTGCATTCTCGCACCCATTTCTGGCCATCAACTAAGTAATATTCATCGTTGTATGTGTAAACCTGATAGAATTTATTCAAGGATCTGAGTGCCTCCTCACACTGCCCATTTTTTGAATAAGCAATTGTCAAATAGTAATAAACATATTCTGGGGCCCTGCGTTCGCGGCTAGAACCCCCAGCATAATTTGTGGTATAAATACTGGAAGCCGTTTCGAGCAATTCTACTGACTCCTTTATTTTGGTATCTTCTTTAACATAGCATAGTCCTAAAAGGTAATTTAGGTTAGCGTTGTTCGGATCACTTTTCCATAAATTCTCCAGAATAGGTATCGCTTGGTTTAGCTTATGATTGGCGAGGTGGAGTTTCGCTTGATTAAAATTATCCTTTTCCTGAGCCTGTCCTTGAAGAGACATTAAGAAACCTAGAATTAGAGAGAGAATCGTTAAGTTCTTCATTACAAAGTTTTTGGTTCTCTCAAATGTACCCTATGCTTAACCTTCAATTTTCTGGCTACTTTGTAGTTTTCGACACCTGTATGTAAACAGAATTTAATTCACTCTAAACAGTATTGCAGCGTGATCAGAAGGAGTTTTCCAATCCATTCTAGCATCGATAATCGTTGTAAGTTGATTGTGAAAAACATGGTCAATTCGAATGGGATACGTCTTAAGTGTTGGCAGCCAAGCTAATCCAGCTTCTAGAATAGCATCATCAAACTTTTTATGGACAGTATTGTAGACTTTCGACCCTGCAACCATATTAAAATCACCGCAAACGACTGTCTTGAAATTAGGGTTATGCGCTTTTAATAATGAGTGAATCTGACGCTCTTGTTTTAACAAAACCTCATTTAAGGAAAGTCTATTTTGATTGTTTAGATTAAAACTCTCTAAGTGCATATTAATAATCTCAATAGTATCAGTATTGCTTACGATTCGATGCTTCCACCCTTCGTTGGTTTGAGAGGTTTCATTGAATATCATTTCAGACTTAATGATGGGATACTTTGAGAAAATTGCCGTACCAAAAATATTGTCTTTGTGAGGATGAAAGTGATAATAAGCAAAACCTATCTCCTCTTTAAAATCTTTGGCCATGGACTCAGTATCAGGCCATTTATGATAAAATCCAAATTCCTGCAAGGCTATAATTTCTGGCTGCCGAAAATCAATCATATTAATGACTGCATTAAGGTCGGAGGCATCTTTTCCAAACTGGCCAACATTTAAGGAAAGAACCTTGACCTTGTCAATTGCTTTAGAATCTGAATAAAAGGATACAGCGCCATTTCTATTCATCCAAATAATCGTCACAATAGATAGGAATATGGTTGGCAATGTGAGCGGCAATTTTCTAATAACACAATAAAGGAAAACCAGTATTGAGCTCAAAACAAAAAACAAGTCGAATGCTGGAAGTATGCCAACCAGAGGAAAGATTTCACCCATTTGGACGGTAAATAGGTTTAGAATCGATAGAAGAAGTAATGGTGACAGTATATATTTCAATCTACTCCAACTATTCAGTGTGTCTTGTTCCAAAAATCAATGATCCAACGCGTACCATGTTCGACCCACATTCCATAGCCAATTCATAATCTCCACTCATACCCATCGACAAATGCTTCATTTCTACTTTAGGATGGGAAACCTCTTGTTGAATGCGCTTAAAAAGCAATTCGAGTCCTTCGAATTCACTCCTAACTTGATCTTGATTTTCCGTATTAGTAGCCATACCCATTAATCCTAATATTCGGATATGGTTCATATTATTTATGGACGCATCGTTCAACAAACTGATTAATTCGCTCTCATCAAAACCAAATTTCGTATCCTCATTTGCAATATGGACTTGTAATAGACAAGACACAACTCTATCAATGTTGGCAGCTCTTTTATTGATTTCTTCCAATAGTCTCAAGCTATCGACTCCGTGTATTAGATGGATGTAATCAACAATATATTTAACCTTATTTCGCTGTAAGTGACCAATTAAATGCCATTTGATATCTGATGGCAGAACATCATGCTTTTCCTGCATCTCCTGAACCATATTCTCACCAAAATCTCTATGACCACCATCATAAGCCTCTTGAATCAGCTCTTTTGGGTGTCTTTTAGAAACCGCGACCACGGTCACGTTTGCAAGTAAGCCCTGTTTTATCCGCGTTAAATTGTCATTTACCAGCATGATGCAAATATGCTTAACAGAATTCAAGTCTTGAAGCACTTCTAATACAATTCAAATGGTTTTACGAACGTTTTATAGTATAAATCCAATCGCAATGAGAATAACTATTTGCCAAATGGATCTCTTAATCAGATTTGAGTCAAGCGCCCAAATAAAGAAGACCGATACTTTAAAGTTTAATAAGGATGTGACCTCCTTAAATTCTAATGTACTTCACTGCACTTTCTTATCGGTTCAGTGTTTTCGAGTCGAATGTTGATCAACTTTTCCAAAACCACCAGTAAATAGTTCAACCTTACGCCTTTCTCTCCAGAAAAGAGTATTCTTTTTTACTTTCTAAATTGCAAAATAGAATTAAAACCATTTAATTGGGCGCTTTGTCCTGTTTTATCAATATCACAAAGCTTCCAGCCTTCATTATACAAATCAGATAAGTCAGTGGCACTTGAATTCAGTATGCTATTTGTCGCTGGATTTATAAGATATAAAGGAGATTTAGTGTTAACCAATGAATAGCAGAAATATATTCTATCATTGAGTACAATATATACTCCAGGGGTAACTTATATAGTCACAGCTTTTTGACCTTATTCCAGGTTTAACTTTCATTTTCGGATTCTTTATCGATACTAATGGTCGGTAATGAATTTTGGGTTAAGGACATAGATAAAGTAGAAGGCACGTATGATTATGATCAAATCGCCTTCGCGGTTGATCCAAAAAAATGGCATAAAAAAACCGGCCCTTTTAGGGGCCGGTAAGCGATATGAAATCGCCATGCTGCGGATTGAGGACTATGTAGAATCAATCCAAGTTGATGTCTGATCGTTTTGATGTTTCAAACATAAGGCAACACAGGGTCTCAAATGTCTATTAGCTCACTCACTGTTGCGAACGGACTTCATATGTATGCGAATAGCTATTCTAGATCGAGAGCTCTGAAAACATCAGTTCTATGGGTTCGTGAAATTGGAATTGTGACCTGTCCAATTTTGAGGGACGAACGACTTATAAAGTCGATTTACCTCTTGTTCACAGCATAAGATCGATGTACACGGATAAACTGGTCAGTTGGAAGTTTTTCAAGCGCTTCCGAAAGAGTTTAACGACTTACTACTTTAGTCTTTGTAGTATAAACCTCGATGTATATATTGTCTGCTTTGACATATAAAATATCCTCATGGTCAAGAATTCGTGACTTATGGCCATCCTTAATGCTTACGGTATTCTCTTCATCTTTAACCGCATGCATTATTGTCATTTCCAGACCCGTATAGATATCCTCCTCTGCAAATGGCTTTAGAACATAGGCTCCAGGGACTGTTTTCTTTGCCTCTTCAAGTGTGGCTTTGTCAGCAGAACACAAAGGGAATCCGGCTCTCCCTGAGCTCCGCAGCTAGCTCGATTCCTTCCATCTTTCCATGCAGGTTTATATCTAGAATAGCTAGATCGTAGCCTTCACGTTCGATAACAAGTTGCCCACTTAAAAATTTATGGACAACACCAATAACCTTATGCCCCATATCCTCCAACATAAGTTTGAGCATTTCTGCAATCAAACTCTCATCCTCAACGATAATTATTTTGGGTTGGTCAGACATAGCATTTAAAGGTCTATTTATAATTCATGTACAAAAAGACCGCTTCTTAGCTTTGGCTCAAACCAGGTAACCTTAGGCGGCATAATGAGATCAGCATCGCTTATATCCATTAGCTGCTGCATAGAAACTGGGTACATCGCAAAAGCAACCTTCATCTCTCCCGAATCTACTCTTTTCTCTAATTCACCTAGACCTCTGATACCGCCAACAAAATCAATACGCTTGTCTGTTCTAAGATCCACAATGTCAAATATTGGTTCCAACACCTCCTTGGATAGGATTGTAACATCTAAAACTCCAACAGGATCATTATCGTTGTAAGTATTGGGCTTTGCTTTCAACTCGAACCATTTGCCCGAAATATACATACCGATGGAATGAAGGGAAGCTGGACGGTATTGGCTAGATTTCTCAGTAACCTCAAAACTACCTCGCAATTTTGACAGGAAATCTGCTTCACTCAGGCCATTCAAATCTTTAATTACTCTATTGTAATCTATGATTTTCAACTGATTATCAGGGAATACGACTGACATGAAATAATTGTAGCGCTCACCATCATCTTTAGTCCCATTGTTGCTCTCTCTGAATTCTTGTCCAACAAGTGCACCAGCAGCAGTTCTATGATGTCCATCAGCCACGTAAATAGATGGGACTTTTGCTGAAAAATACCCCTCTATTTTGGCAACATGATCATCTGTGCTTACCACCCATAGTGTGTGTTGTATACCATCATTAGTGGTAACATCGTATGTTGGTTCGCTAGTTTTTTTCACTGAATCGACCAATGCATCAATTTCCGCTACATGCGGGTAGGAAAAGAAAACTGGCTCTGCATTCATCTTAGCATGTCGCACATGATTCTTTCTATCCTCCTCTTTATCTGGACGAGTTAATTCATGTTTTTTAATATGATTATCGAAATAATCATCAATAGCACAGCAACCCACCAATCCAGTCTGTTTGTGACCATCCATTATCAATTGATAAACATAAAAGCACTCTTTCTCATCTTGCTTGAATACGCCATTCTCTTTTAACAAATCGTAGTTCTCTTTACCCTTTTTATAGATCGATTCATCGTATGGATTCTGATCCTCGGGGAAATCTATTTCAGGCTTAATAACATGATAGAAACTATCTGGATTTTCAAAGGCTTCTTCTTTTGCCTCTGCCGCATTAAGAACGTCATACGGTCTGCATGCTACTGCTTTTACTTTATCTGCCGCAGGTCGTGCTGCTTTAAATGGCTTAAATATGCTCATCGTCTATAAAATATAATGAATAGGATTAACCTAGTAATTCAATAATCTGATCGGCTAGTTCTACACCAATTCGATCCTGTGCTTCAATTGTACTGCCTCCTATGTGTGGGGTACTAAGTACACGAGGATGTGCTAGGACATCCGCTCTTGGTTCCGGCTCACCAACAAAAACATCAAGTGCTGCGGCTTTTAAATGACCACTGTCTAAGGACGCCAATAGCGCATTCTCATCAATAGTACCGCCCCGAGAAGTATTAACTAAACAAACTCCTTGTTTCATTTTAGCTAATTCTGCAGCACCAACAACTGCAATTCCATCAGCTTGTTTTGGAACATGAAAACTAATATAATCTGCTGTTGAAATACAATCTTCAAATGAACTTCGATTGAGAGTAACATCTACAGAGTTTCCTCCAATGTCCAGGGATAAAGTTGTTGCACTTTTATCTCCCCTTGAATTGTACATTACGTTCATTCCACATCCAAGAGCATATTTGGCTAATGCTTGACCAATACCACCGAAGCCGATTATGGCAATAGTTTTGCCACGTAACTCTGTTCCCTTACTGTATGATTTCTTTAAACCTTTAAAATCCTTTTCGCCTTTTGAAGGCATATTCCGATATCCATCATAAGTAAAGCGGGACATTGAAAACAAACTCCCCATAGCAAGTTCAGCTACAGATTGAGAGCTCGCTGCAGGTGTATTTATTACATGAAGCCCTTTATCCCGTCCATATTGTACATCAATATTATCCATACCAACGCCACCACGACCAATGAGTTTAAGATTTGGACAAGCATCCATATGCTCTTGGCGAACTTTTGTAGCACTTCTCACTAAAACACCAACATATCCTCCGTCATTGATCCCTTGACTAAGGTTTTCCTGTGCTATGGTTTCCGTATCAACCGTATATCCAGCCCCCTCTAATTTACTTTTTCCAGCAGCGGAAATTCCATCATTCGCTAAGATCTTCATCATTGTCCCTGTTTGTATTATTTATCACCTTCTGGCAAAACTTCCTTGGCCTTTTCTTCCGCTTCCTTAGCGACAATAGCAGCATCTGCTTTTGCTTTTTTCGCTGTTGCTGTAGGTTCTTTTTCTAGGCGTGCAGCCTCTTTAGCGGCCGCCTTTTCTACCGATGATGCTTCTTTAGCTGCAGATTTGGCCGCTGAAGCTGCCTCTTTCTCAGCTGCCTTTGCGGCCTTAGCTGCCGCATCACGAGCATCACGAGCATCTTTTCGAGAATCCTTCCAAACATTAAACTCATCCATCTGAGCGTCTGTTAAATCTCGTTCTGCGGCCATTCCGAATGAATCGATCATTATATCAAAAACTAAATCGAGCTCTTCAATAAGTCCTCGCTTTGCTGCTCCTTTAAAATCTTCAAGTTTCCCTTCATACTCTTCTGTGCGATCCTTTCTGTCTACCTCGACTGTTTTATAACCAATGTTGGTAATCCAATAACTGTAATCCTTTTTTTCCGCATCAAATCGGATATCAAATGCCAACTGTCTTTTAGTGTGTGTGAATTTCACTCCAAAATGGTTATCAACCATTGGAATAGTCGCATGAAAGACAACGTCTCTAAAGGTCGAGTCATCTTGTTCTACACTGTGTTTTACATCTTTGAACTCATCCAAACCCCAGTAATACAATCGGTTGATCAATTCATTAACGCCAGCGCGTTCAACTGTCAGCACCTCCTCGTTATGCATTTCATACAATTTGGTTTCCTTGTTAATTTCAAGCTGAGCATTAGCGTGGTTCACGCTAAGCAATACAACTATTAGGGCTATTAGATATTTCATTGTTCTCATAAACTTATGCGAATTTAGATTCAAAGGATTTCATCACATCAACCAATGCTTGAACACTCTCTAAAGGTAAAGCATTGTACATACTTGCTCTAAAACCACCTACATCTCGGTGTCCTTTCAAACCGCTTATATTGGCTTCTTTACACATGTCAAGGAATGATTGAGTTAACGATTCATCCAACCCATCATTTAGCACAAAACAAGCATTCATTAATGATCGATCTTCTTTGGCCGCAGTTCCTTTAAACATACCATTTCTATCTATTTCATTATACAGTAAATCTGCTTTGGCTTGATTCGTAGCGCCAATTTGCTTCAATCCAACCTTTTTGATCCATCTTAGAACAAGCATACTCACATATACCGCAAAAACGGGAGGCGTGTTGAACATGGACTCTTTGTCAGCATGCGTTTTAAGATTTAGCATTGTTGGAATGTTTGCACTAGAATTACCCAACAAACTTTTCTTAGCTATGTATAGTGTTGCTCCAGCTGGCCCCATATTCTTTTGTGCTCCAGCATAAATAAGATCAAATTTCGAAGCATCCACCTCTCGGCAAAATATATCAGATGACATGTCACACACCAGTGGCACATTTGATTGTGGAACTGCATGATATTGTGTTCCGAAAATGGTGTTATTAGATGTATAATGAAGGAAATCGAAATCTGCTCCTACTTCATAGCTTTTTGGAATATGATTGTAGTTTTCTGGTTTAGAGCTAGCTACTTCAACTGCATCACCGACCCATTTCCCTTCTTTCAGTGCTTTTGACGCCCAAGCACCTGTAGAAATATATGCTCCTTTCTTATTTGCACCTTGCATGTTATATGCACTGATTAAGAATCCCAAACTAGCTCCACCTTGAAGGAACATAACTTCATAATCCTCTCCAAGCTTGAGTATTTCTTTTACCAATGCTTGCGCCTCGTCCATGACTGCGACAAACTCTTTACTCCTATGTGACATTTCTAACAGGCTAAGTCCTGCTGCATTAAAGTCAAGTACAGCCTGAGATGCCTCTTGAAAAACCTCCTGAGGAAGTATACTTGGTCCTGCGCTGAAGTTGTGAGTTTTGGCCATGACTTGGTTGATTAAATTGGGAGGCGAATTTGTGAATTTTTTATCGATCCTAAAAACGTCATTTTCGATTCGATTCAATTGACCTCATTCTAGTCCTTTTTTAGGTTGGCTGAAACAAAGCATTCCAACGTATCATTTGAGTCAATTGAACTAATTCTAAACGATATTTTCTCTAACAACATTGATCCTTGTCCACTTATCTGAACACCCTTGTAATTCTGTTGTAAAATATCGAATCGGCCACTATCACTATAAGTCAGCGTAATATCTTGATTCCAAATTAGCTCATCGACGGACTTCCCGTTTTTCAATGAGAATTCGATTTGATCAGATTCACAGGTATTTGTTCCTGAATAATCTCCGACATATTTACTCAACACACGTCTTTGACAAGCATCTCCTTCCCAATATAGATCGCATTTACAAATACGTTTTTGACATACTCCGTTTGTACAACCGTAAGGACAATTGCAGCCAAACATCAAAATAATGCTGGACAGTACAACTATTATTCGAAACCATTTCACTGCCCGTAAAACTAAAGTCTATCAGGAAACTATGCTTCTAAAATATCCATCCATTCTTGAAGCATGTTCTGTTGCTTATCTTTTGCATACCATAACTGAACGTCTTTTGAAAACTCTGAATAAGGTGGTTTTGGTTCAGGTTGGTGTTTATAGTCCATGACCATTTTTTGTAAAAATTTTGGTCGAGGCCCCCATTGTGTCATTACTTTAAATTCATCATCGAGGAATAAAATCACAGGAATAGATCGTCCACCATTGATCAGGTGTGCATCAATCAGTTCTAAGTTTGAGTCGCGCAGAAAATACTTAGTGTCCAATCCTGCATGGTCCGCAAATTTTTCAATAACGGGGATTATTTGTGAAGCATCGCCACACCAACCTTCGGTAATGGCAATTACACGGTTTATGCGAGCATTTCGACCTTCCAATTTCGTAAACCGCTCAGGTTTCACCGTCTTTTCTAATCTGCGCATACGCTGCTGATTCAGTTTAGAATAGTTGAAAAGGGTTTCGCTTTGCTCAGGATCAGTTGACTTTCCTTCTTCAATTAATGTATCGACTAACTCACGATAATTTGAGTAATCCATTCCTTTTTCCCAATACTCCTTGTAATCAATCATCTCTACAAATTATTTTCTTCGAAAATACCCACCACTTCTTCGCCAATTTGACCTGCCAATGCAATTCCCATCCCACTCATTTTGGTGGCTATGATAAGGCCATCTTCTTGAAGCCTTACGATCGGCATTTTATTCTTTCCAAAGGCCATGATACCAGACCAACGTATATCAATTTTCGGTTGTTCTTCGAGCCTCAAATATTTCAATAATATCTGATCCAATTGATGCTGAATGTCATTATTTAAGCCTAATTTCATCGTGTTTTCCGCATCGAAATCCAAGTTTCGTCCACCACCAAACAGGATCCTATCACCAACATTTCGCATGTAATAGAAGCCTTCATCAATGTGTAGATTACCACGAAACTGCAATCCATCAATTGGTTCTGTAATTAACACTTGACCGCGCCCAGGATTCAGTTTTATGTTCGGAAGAAGCTTTTGAGTAAAGGCATTGGTGCAAACAACACATTGCAAAGCTTTAAGCTCCAAATCTCCGCGAATCGGGTCTTTTACATGTATCGAAGTTTTACCGTGAAGTGCTTCGAAATTTTTCACTTTTGAGCCACATATAAACTCTACACCTATGCTAATGCAGTAGGCGTGTAATGCTTTCAGCAACTTCCCTGTATCTACTTGACCCTCTTGCGACATGGAAACCAAATGCTGTTTATCATTTAACCGAAGCCCTGGTTGATCTGTAGCTTTTAGTAATTGAATGTAATCCAGAATAAAATCTTCCACCAATTCATTGATTTCCGCAATTCGGTCTATGCTGTTAGCTAACGAAGATTCCACAATTTCAAAACCACCCAAATCTTCATAGCCAATATCGTACGACTTTAATCGCTCACGTGTAATTTTTAATCCTAGCCAACGATTGAATAGCAGTTTTCGTGCTTGATCAGCGCCCATTATATCAAGGTCTGAAACGATTTCAGTCAGACTTCCAAAACACGCAAAGCCTGCGTTTCGAGTGCTAGCTCCGTATGGAATACAACCACGCTCTATAATGGTAACCTGTCGCTGTGGCCATCTATCTTTAATAGAGGCAGCAACCGACATCCCAACAATTCCACCGCCAACAATGGCAATATCCAAATCCATAAATGATTCCCGCTCCCAATAGGATAAACCCGAATGCTGCATTTTCTGGTTTACTGAAGTAAAATCTCATTCACGGTATTTCTACCTATGAATTGATTCACATTGTCTTTAATCTGCTCGCGTTGGTAATGTAATTCTTGTCGTAAAGCGGGCGAATTCAGGCGAATAATCAATTTCGATCCGCGCAAGATCACTTCATCTGTTCTGCTGGCAATGGCAGGTCCAGCGATGGTGGCCCATTCGCTTTTAATGGACAACTCCGTTAATCCACTGCGCAGGCGATATACATCTAACATGCGATCGATGACTTCGCCAAGCGACTCTTGATTATGCTTTCTAGGTTTGCGTCTCATACTGTCATTTCCTCTACTGCTCCGTTTTCAATTTTGAACTTTTTTAATGGAACATTTTCATCTTTAAATAAATCTGGCACCCGATGCAAATTGGCATCGGTAATAAAGATTTGCCCAAAATGATCTTCGCTTACTAGTTTCATCAAAGCTCCAACCCTATTATCGTCTAGCTTATCAAAAATATCATCTAACAACAAAATTGGCTTGCGTTGTTTCAATTCCTTTAGGTAGTCAAACTGAGCCAATTTCAAGGCAATCACAAAACTTTTTTGTTGACCCTGACTACCGAATTTTTTCATAGGATAATTGCCAATTTCAAATTGCAAATCATCTTTATGAACTCCCTTTGTGGTGAAATGTGCCCGCATATCATTTTGTCGAGATGACTTTAATAAATCAATCAGCGGCTGCTCAGATAAATGACTCTCATAGGAAATATGCACTTCTTCTGCCCCACCGGACACCAATTGATAAAAGTTT
>CALKOP010000042.1 GCA_938091155.1 uncultured Flavobacteriales bacterium
TTTGAGACCTAAAATTCAAACCATTTACATATGCAAGATAACTTAATCCAAAACCCGCCTCTAAAAACGGTTTTAAGAATTTATCCTGACCTAGAAACCACCTTGCATTTAGATTTCCATTAAACATAGTGTATCTATAGAATTGCATAGATGTGCCAAGTCCTAAATGTAAATAATCATTTACTCTTAACCATTTAATGAACCCTATGCGCAAAGCGAATGGCATACCAAAAGTTAAACCTGCATCTACCTCATTTAATAATCTTTTTTCAATTGGCATTAAGGTGATTCTCGGTAATTTCTCTCGCCTTTTTGTCTCAGCGTTATAGTTGCTTATTTGAAATTGTATCGAATCCCTCGGGGTTGTTACCATTTCAGAATGCTTTTTTAACAGAACATATTCATCAGAAACAACGATGACTTTGCCCGACAGAACAATTCCATTCAATAAATGAATTTTAGCATACGACTGAGCAGAAAGCCCTAAACCCATAGAGCACATTGATAAAACAAATATGTTTCGTAATAAATTCAAGCAAACAAAACTCTGAATTGTTTGCAACAATCCGACCGATAAATCAACATATAACAACCCATCTTTTTGTTAAAATAGTAACCAAGGACACCAAACAAGCGTCTATTTCGTTTTTGAGTCCTATTTTTAACCTCAACAAACCATTGCAAAATGAAAACACCCATTAAACTAACCGGCACTATACTGCTTGTTGTATTAGCCTTCAGTAGTTGTAAGAAATTCAATCAAACTAAAGTATATACAGCAAATCAACCGGTATACATGAGTTATGAAGACTTGCGAGCATCCATAAAAAGTGATAACAACAAATCATTAGTCAAGCCGGGAAAAATATTAGTCAAGGATAATTTTGTTTTCATAAATGACTTCGAATCTGGAATCCATATTTACAATAATTCAAATCCCGCTTCACCGCAACATATCGGCTTTATTAATATTCCTGGAAATGTTGACATGGCTGTTAGAGGTAATACGCTTTACGCAGACAGCTATATTGATATTGTAGCAATAGACATTAGCGATCCAACGAACATTAAAGAGGCAACGAGAGCTACTGATGAATTATCGTATACAATTCCAACAACTATTAATTACAATTATCCAGTATCAAGTGTTGATCGAAATAAAGGTGTTGTAGTCGATTACAAAATCATGGAAGTTGAAGAAGAATGCAAGAATGCTGAATGCGGCTCTGCATATTATGATGCTTTATCAGTGAACAATGGTAATTGGGGAGGCAGCATGATGACTGATGAAGGAACCGTTGTTAACTTTGCCGATAATTCAAATACCGTAAGAAGCCTATCTGGTTCGTTAAGTGCCGATGCCACTGCTGGATCAATGGCCAGATTTCTTCTAGTTAAGGACTACTTATACACTATATCTGATGAGTCGACTGTAAAAGTCTTTTCATTATCCGATAACTCGATTTCTTTCATAACATCATTTAATCCATGGTCTGATGGTTGGGGAGCTGGGGCAATCGAAACATTGTTTTTACTGAATGATCACTTGCTAATTGGATCAACGAACGGCATGCTTGCTTATGATGTTTCTAGCGGGAGCAATCCAGAATATGTATCAAGCTATGAGCATATGACATCTTGCGATCCAGTTGTTGCAAATAGCGACTATGCTTTTGTGACGTTACGTTCAGGAGTTGATTGCGGCAGAAATGATGTAAATCAATTGGACATTGTAAACATATCAGAAATGATGAGTCCTTATTTAGAGCATTCAGTTCCAATGACAAATCCACATGGCCTTTCCATTGATGCAGAAAAGAACCTTCTATTCGTTTGTGACGGTGAGTCAGGTATGAATGTTTATAATGTTTCCAATCCAACAAATCTTCAAGCATTAGCAAGAAGAGCTAGAGACTCTTATGACGCGATTACATCTAACGATATTGTATATGTCATTGGTGACGATGGTTTGGTTCAGTATAGCTACACTGAGGTTGGTCAGCTTACACAAATCAGCACGATTAGTTTAGATTAACATCCGTTGGCATATTTTTGGCACAATCATTGAAATAAATTGGCCAGGTTAGCGTTTAAGTACGCATAGGTTAGTAGGTTTAGTTTAGTTAAAGGCTCTTGCAGAGTATCCAAGCAAGAGCCTTTAATGTTTTTAGGCATAAAAAAAGCCGATGTTAACATCGGCTTTTTATTTGTCATTCTATTTCTTACTAAACCAAATACAAAGATTCTTTCACCAAGTGCATCACCTTAGGTACGGTAGGAACTGCAATCTCGATCAGGTTTGGTGTGAACGGGAATGGAGTATCTGTTTGAGTGGCTCTGGTTACGGGAGCATCCAAATAATCAAAAGCATCCTTTTGTATTCGATAAGCTATCTCGCTGGAGATGGAAGAATATGGCCAGCTTTCTTCTACAATAACACAACGACCAGTTTTTTTAACCGATTCCACAACCGTTTTTACATCAAACGGTCTTATCGTTCTCAAATCAATTACTTCACAACGAATTCCATCTTTAGCTAACTCATCTGCCGCTGCTAATGCCACTTTCATGATTTTCCCGAAAGAAACGATGGTAACATCTTCTCCTTTTCTGACTACATCCGCCTTACCAATTGGGATAATGTACTCACCATCAGGCACCTCGCCTTTATCCCCGTACATTTTTTCTGATTCCAGGAACACAACAGGATCGTTATCCCGAATGGCCGCCTTAAGCAAACCTTTAGCATCTGCAGGGTTTGAAGGAGTCAACACCTTTAAACCAGGAACATGTGCATAAAATGCCTCAAAGCTTTGCGAGTGCGTAGCAGCCAACTGTCCTGCTGTACCGTTTCCTCCACGAAATACTATGGGAACATTGAATTGACCGCCAGACATTTGCAACATTTTAGCCGCACTATTAATGATTTGATCGGCTGCTAGAATTGCGAAATTCCATGTCATGAACTCAATGATTGGACGCAAGCCGTTCATTGCAGCACCCACGCCAATACCAGCAAAACCGAGCTCTGCAATCGGAGTATCAATAATCCGTTTAGGGCCAAATTCCTCTAGCATCCCTTGGCTTATTTTGTATGCACCATTATATTCAGCCACTTCCTCTCCCATGAGAAAGACTCTTTCATCCTTTCTCATTTCTTCCGTCATGGCCTCTCTCAAGGCATCTCTAAACTGTATTGTTCGCATAAGTCATAATTTACGAAAGCCGCAAAAATAAACTCCAAGCATTATGAAAGGTTGGATTTTGATCATTCATTTTAGAAAGCTTTCATTTCAAAGATTAAAACCTAAAGCCGTTAGTCTAGAATCCAGACTTGGATTGATTTAAAACTTAAATCGAAATCTCTGTTCTGGCAACTAAAAATTACTTTTGCCACTCGATTGAAAATAACATTGAAAAGCTCCATACATGAATATCTTAGTATGTATAAGTAAGGCTCCAGATACCACGAGCAAGATAACTTTTAAAGACTCCAACAAATCATTCAATGAGGATGGGGTTCAATTTATCGTAAATCCTTACGATGAATGGTATGCTCTAGTAAGAGCCCTCGAACTAAAAGAAACTCAAGGCGGAAAAGTCACCATAGTAAGCGTTGGTGAAGCTGACTATGATCCCATCATACGTAAAGCACTGGCCATTGGTGCAGATGAAGCTGTTAGGATTGACACATTTCCAATTGACTCGGATCAAGTAGCAAGTGAGATAGCTTCTTTTGCGAAAACGCAAGCATTTGACCTTGTTATGTGTGGAAAAGAAACCATTGATTATAATGGCTCAAATGTTTGTGGAATGATCGCTGCTCATCTCGACTTCCCGTTTGTTTCGAATGCATCTAAACTCAGTGTAAATAACGGTAAGGCGGAGATCGAAAGAGAAATGCAGGGTGGAACAGAAGTATTGGAGACAGCAACACCTGTTGTCATTTCATGTGCGAAAGGAATGGCTGAACAACGGATTCCTAACATGAGAGGTATTATGGCCGCTCGATCAAAACCATTAAGCATTCTACCGGCATTTGGCGCAACCACAAACACAGAAATTGTTTCGTTTACATTACCTGCCGCAAAAGGAGCTGTTAAACTCATTGATCCTGAAAACGCTGCGGAGCTCATTAACCTATTACACATTGAAGCAAAAGTCATTTAATCATGAACGTATTAGTATTTGCAGATAACACAAACGGAACAATTGCTAAAGCATCATTTGAAGCAGTCTCCTTCGGGGCGAAAATAGCTTCGGATACTAGTGGATCTAGCTCGGTGGTGACCTTTGGAAGCACCAATAATGATTCGTTAAATGAATTGGCTTCTTATGGTATTTCCGATATAAGAGTCATGTCATCCATCTCTAATATGGATCCAATGCAGCTTGGCACTTTAGTAGCAGCCGCTAGCAATGAGAGTGAAGCCGATTTAATTATTTTCTCTCACGACTATACGGGAAAATCAGTCGCGCCAATAACAGCTACTAAGCTTAATGCTGGCATAGTCAGCGGAGTAATTGACTACCCATCTATTGACAACGGTTTTGTAGTAAGAAAAGCTGTGTTCTCTGGAAA
>CALKOP010000043.1 GCA_938091155.1 uncultured Flavobacteriales bacterium
AGTAGGCTTGAAAAATTGGTGCACAATATTCTTACCGCCTCAAGGATAGACGTTGGAAAATTTCAAATTGTCAGGGATGATGTTGACTTAAGGAAACTATTAGAACGTATTATCGAAAGACACTCAATTCAGCTGAAGGAGAGTAATCTGAATGTGGTGTTGACGGTTCCGGATAATACTAAAATACAGGTGGACCTTAGGGCTTTGGAGTTAGTGTTTGAGAACTTATTATTCAATGCGGTTAAATATGCCAGCGGTGCCGATTTTGGAATTAGTTCGATGGATTTAAAAAAGTATACAAGGATTGAGGTCTACGATACGGGACTTGGTGTTGAATCTGCGCAGCTAAAAATGTTGTTTAGGAAGTTTTTTAGAGCGGAAAATGAAGAAACAAGAACACAGAAAGGAACGGGACTGGGTCTGTATTTGGTAAAAGAGGTGATTCGACTTCACAAAGGATCCATTATCGTAAAGAACAATGAGCCTAAAGGGTTACGTTTTATAATAGACTTACCACATAACAAATGAAGAAGGCAGCGCTTATAATTTTAGACGGATGGGGTATAGGGGACGGTGGCGTGACTGATGCCATTGCTCAAGCAAAAACTCCGGTATTCGATGAATTAATCACTAAAGAGCCAAACGCTACCCTAAAGACGTATGGTGAAAATGTTGGCCTTCCAAAGGGTCAAATGGGAAATAGTGAAGTAGGTCATTTGAATATTGGCGCTGGAAGAATAGTTTATCAGGATTTAGCTAGGATAAACTTAGAAGTGGAAAATGGCTCGTTGGCTGATAACAGCGTGCTAAAAAATGCGCTTGACCATGCCAAAAGAAATGGAGGAAGAATTCATTTTATGGGATTGTTAAGTCATGGTGGTGTTCATTCTGAACAGAGCCATTTGCACGCTCTTATCGATATCGTGGAGAATACAGGTTTTTCTGATGTTTTTATTCATGCCTTCACAGATGGGCGAGATACAAATCAAAGTAGCGCCAAATCCAATATTTTAGAATTAGAGAGTCATTTGATGGGGAAAAGTGCACGACTTGTTTCTATTATTGGTAGGTACTTTGCAATGGATAGGGACAAGAGATGGGATCGCACGAAGATTGCCTACGACCTTCTAGTGAATGGAATTGGGAATGAGGTCACGAGCTTCTTAAATGCCTGTGATTTGAGCTATTCTCAGGGAATCACTGATGAGTTTTTTGAGTCGGCAATAATTGCCGGAAAGGAAGGTCGGATGCAGCCCAATGATACGGTCATATGCTATAATTTCAGGACAGATCGTTGCAGGCAGATCACTGAAGTTTTGACTCAAAAAGAACACCCTGAGACGCATATGTCAACGCTCCCTTTGCATTATGTGACCATGACTCGTTATGATGCCTCCTTTAAGAATGTAAAAGTCATGTATAAAAAGGACAATATTGAGAACACCCTGGGTGAAGTAATATCAAAAGAGGGAGGTACGCAGCTAAGAATTGCTGAAACAGAAAAATACCCGCATGTTACTTTTTTCTTTTCAGGAGGAAGGGAGACATTATTTGATGGTGAACTTCGTGAAATGGCGTTATCACCAAAGGTTGCTACGTATGACTTGAAGCCAGAGATGAGCGCAGCTGAGGTAGCTAAAAAATGCCTGAAGAGCATATCTAATGATAAGCCTGATTTTATCTGTTTAAATTTTGCTAATCCTGATATGGTAGGCCATACTGGTGTTTATAATGCCATAGTTACTGCGGTTGAAAAAGTAGATTCGTTACTGGGAACTCTTCTTAAAAGTTTACGAGCAAATGGTTACAGTGCGATAATATTTGCAGATCATGGTAATGCAGATGTGACCCAATTATCGGATGGCACGCCACATACTGCGCATACAACGAATCCAGTTCCATGCATTTTGGTTGGTCAACCTAATGCAGTGTTGCGCAATGGTATACTGGCAGATGTGGCACCTACAATATTGGCGTTAATGGAAATTAGGCAACCTGATCAAATGACAGGAAAAAGTTTAGTTAAATAAAAAGGCCCCAATAGGGGCCTTTTTATTTAAGATGTTTGATACTTATCGAATCACGATTTCACTAATGCTCATTGCATTATCCTCATTCGTCATTTTGATTAGATACGATCCTGCAGCCAATTCGCTAACATCAATGGTGTTAATTCCCTGATTTGCAGTAATTGTTGAAGTCATAACAACACCACCCTTAAGTGAAGTGATAACCATGTTGTATGCTCCAGCGTTTGCTAAATCGATATTTACAAAATCCGAAGCTGGATTAGGATATAACTTGAGCCTAGAAATAGTTAAATCCTCAACAGAAAGATTTCCATCTACTGTGAATACTTGAACTTCAGAACAGCCATTGTTGTCTGTTACAGTTACGATGTAGTCACCTTTTTCTAATAATCCTTCTATGTCTTGAGTGCTAGCAGAGAATCCACTAGGGCCGCTCCAAGAAAATGTGTAAGGAGTTTGACCTCCTGATACATTGATTAACTCTATACTCGCTGTAAATGTCTCATTTTCATCATCTACTTCGCCAATCACCGCAATGGTAGTATTTGCACATAGTTGAGCATTCTTAGTCTTCACACGGATGTAAGGAAGAACGTTAAATGTATCATAAGGTGTTGTAATTGGATTTCCCCAAGAACCGCTATTGTCAGAGTCAACAAGACCGTAACCAGCAACTCCGTAATCATAACCTAATGGAATTTCATCTTCATAAGTTGTAATACAAGCATAGTAGCTCTCAATTGTTGCAGGAACTGGGATATTTGCAGGAACTGTGACCCAATCATCAACAGGGTTTCCTTCGGTACCGCCGGCTACATCATAGAAATCACCGCTTCCTAGTTCAACAAGATTTCCTGTCCCATCATCGTTATATAGAGTAGCTTTCAATGTTTTTCCATACTCTAAACCATATTGTGTGGTTGTTCCGATTAACGGGAAATAACCTTGTACGCCAACTACAGTGTCGCCAGTGAAGTTGTCATAGTATAAACAAAATGTGTACCCTGACGATCCCCACCATCCAGATCCTTGATTATCATCTTTATCATATGCGAAAATGTTTTCTGAAACTCTAAAATCCCAATCCATTTCATCGTTTTCTTCGACCATATCCGAATTGCCTGATGCAACTGTGTAGGTCATAGAATAGTTTCCAGTTCCGTCAGTCGTAAAATCATCTGCAACTTCAATAATTGCGAATTCATCATTAGCAAGAGTGTTTGCTGCCGATGAACTTGAATAACCAGTATTTGATTCAGATACAGAAACAACAACATCGGTTTGAGTCGCTGATCCATTTGCAATTACGAGTGCTGCTGGAAGAAAAGTTGCCTCCTCAGCTTGAATCTCAGGGATCTCAGTGTATTTCTGATAAGCTCCACTGTCAGCAACTCCATACATATATGCACGGTTTAGATCCAAATCATTAGTTGGTCCTGTATAGATAACGACATCGTCAATTTGCCATCCATATGCAATACCATTATTGTCATCAGTCCATTGGAAACGAATCCATAGGTTACCTGTAGCAGTCATGATGGATGCAGGAATATAGTATCCTACATATTCTGGGTTAGTCTGACTTCCAGGAGTGTTGTTAGCCGCAGTACGAGGTAATAAGTGCTCGTTTGCTCCAATTGTAGTCCAGCTAGTGCCGTTAGAACTCGCTTGAATGTACATCTGATCAAAGAATCTTGACGCACGTTCCTGATACATTAAAAAACCTGAGCCAGTGGCTCCAGCAACACTAACCTGTGCACTTTGCATTATGTGAGTAGCAGCTGAGGTAGTCGTAGATGAGGGGTCACCATTATTCATTTCAGCAAATTCACCACCACTTGTAGATGAAAGTGCTTGGTTACCATCATAAAACCATACTGCCGCAGTGGTAACTGCACTCCAGCCTAAAGAGCCGGTGTTAGTAAATGTCCAGTCGTTAGCGTCTGAAAAATCGCTATACCAAAGTGTGTCGCCAACGGATGCATCCAATAATGGAGCCGCGCCATTGTAACGGAGGCCACCATTGGTCTCTCGCTTTAGGAAATCTGCTTCGTTTTCGCTCGTGAAAGTTGCTTTCTGCACTGATTGTGCAAACACGCTTCCTGCAAGAACAGCACAAACAGAGGTTAATAGTATAAACCTTTTCTTCATAATCTGTTGTTTAGTATTTATTGTCTTGAATCTCATTATTGATTTAAGAGGCCTCAAATTTAATCACAACTTTGTGAAGTTGTGATTATGACTGATTTTATTTCTAGTTGAGCTAGGATGGCTAGTATAAAATGAGGAAATGTTAATCGCTTTCTAATGTTCGACTTACGTAGGTGCTTAGAGAACCACGATTCTATTTGTAACGGATTTACCCATTTTGTCTGTAGTGTTCAAAAAGTAAATGCCAGGTTCTTTTATTACAATTTGCTCAACAAAATCCTTCAAAAAACCTTTGCATATTATTCTGCCGTGAATGTCATGAATCATATATACCTGACCTTTGCTGTCTAAATTCAGGTTTATGGGATAGCCCGCAAATACTGGATTAGGGAAAATGTTTTGGATAATGTTGGGAATTCTGGATTCAATATTTAGAGGATCATTGCTTAAGTATTTTTCATAATAAAGCGAGCAGCCGAATTGATCGGTAATAACCACACTATAAAAACCAGTATCTACTTGCTTTAAATCTTGTGTGGTTAGTCCATTACTCCAATTGTATTTATAGGGAGGAGTCCCTCCAAATACGGATAGATAGATTCCAGCATCATTCTGTCCATTTGAGCTGGAATCAGCGTATAATGAGTCAATAACTAATATGAATTTGGCCTGACTTATTATGGTGGTAGATGCCTTTTGAGTGCAATTTTGATTATCAGTGACACTAACCATATAATCACCTTCAATTAAATCAGACAATTGAATCGACCCCTGTTGAGTGGGATTCCAGGCGAAGTTATAAGGCGATTGTCCTCCTTGAATAAGTACTTCAATTCTTCCATTGTTATTCCCATAACAATTAATACCCTCCTCAATGAAGTCGATATTGAAAGGCTCAGATATGTCGGTAATTCCATAACTACCGAAATTTGAACAACCTATAGAATCATTAACCGTTAGCGTATATGTACCTCTTGGTAGATTGCTTGCAATACTCAAAGAATCTGAGTTACTCCAAGAATACATCAAGTTTCCAGTGCCGCCAGTTGCAGATACTTCTATTTGGCCAGCAGTATCATCTGCACAAGCGTTATTCGTGAGGTCTACCAATCCAATGCTCGGGGCATTTGAGTCTGCCAATAAAACGGTTACAACTTGTTTACAACCAATTGAATCGTAAACGCTTAGGTGGTAAATGCCAGATGAAACCCCTGTAAGCGTGGAAATTGAATCACCATTGCTCCATTGATATATGTACGGAGCTGTTCCACTAGGTGAGGAAATTATTTTACCATTTGCTGATCCGCATCCTGATGGCTGCGCATTAATAGAAACGTTCAGTGGGTCAGTTCCTGAAATATTTATTACCGTATCCGAAACACAGCCCAGATCATTCTCTATTGAAATCGTATATAAACCCTCGTAAAGGCCGCTAATTGATGTTGTAGTAGCTATGTTATTTATGGTGTAATTGTGCGGCATTTGGGAAGCTTGACTACTTAAAACCATGGAACCTACCCCATTTGAGCAAGTGTCAAGAGTTAATTCAGCGTCAATAGATAAAGGATTAGATGCTGCAATTTCAAAGATTCGATCGTATGTACATTCACCATCTGTTACAAAGACTTGGTAAAAACCTGGACTTAAACCTCCGATGCTGTCAACGTCACCTGATCCATTTGACCAAACTTTAGAATGAAATTGTGAGGCATCGATTGCCTCCACTATGATGCCGCCATCATTAATCAAAGGACAAGATTCATCATTTATTACCGCCTGAATATGAGCAGGACAATCAGCGTCAATAGGATCGAAAGTGATTGCTAAATCTGGATAGTATCCTGTATGTCTCCAGTCCTGGTTAGAACCCTTATAGTATGATACTCCAAATGGTGATTTCCTAGCAGACGTGGTATTGATAACGAGTCTATTAGCTTCTTTTTCGATTGCAATCAGATATTTACCTGGAGGTAAAGGCATGTTTAATTTAACACGAACAGATTTATTCAGATCTTCTTCGCTAACCTGAAATGGTGATGAGGTGAAAATGGATGCTGTAAGAGTCTGAAATGAGAAAATCTTTACTTTAAAGCGAGCCCCAACTTCGGTGGTGGGGTGAATTCCGATCCATGCAGAACGTACCGTATCTTGTTTTGTGATATTTATTATTGAACCAAGTCTATCTAAGGATTCTAGAATCCAAATCCCGGTGCCATCTGATGGTTCTGTATTCCATTTGAATGTGCTGTCTGAAACAATAAAGGCCTCTTCAATTTTATTATCTGCATTGTCTGAATCGGCAGAATCCGTTATCAATTCAACCTTTAAGGTGTACGCACCACTATCATATGGAGTGAAGGTCTCCCGTTTTGGCATCCCAATTATCGAGTTAGATTGGGGGTCTAGGATCCAGTTACTAGATGTATCAGTGCAACTTAGAGGTCCAGATATATCCACTGATAGCCGAGCGTTTTTTATTTTTTTAGAATCACTTTCAACTTTTGCCGAAAATTGAAGATGAGTTGCGACAGCTTGACTTTTAGGCATCAAGTCAGGAAAGTAACCACTTGCCTCAACATCGGGAGAAATAGAATACACATCACCAAGCTTGAAAACCTCGGTTGGAGAGGAGCTAATAAAAACATCATCGATGGCAAGTCCTGAGGCGTAGCCGTTATTATCACTGTATCGAAATCGAAACTGAAAATTTGGTTTTAGATATTCAAGAGCTAGGGTGATTCTATATTCTTCCCATTGGGCACTGGCCAAAATTTCTACTAAATCGATCCAATTACCTTCCGAGTGTCTGATTTGTAATTTTCCAGTTTGCCCATTGCTTCCATTTTGGAAAGCGCTAAACCCGATTCGAGCATAGTCCAATTTGCTGAAGTTGAATTTTTTAGATACCAAAACATCATTGCTCTTATTACAGTTGCAAACATCATCGTTGGTTAGGGCAAATACTCCATGTAGCGGTACTGGCCAAAATCCGTTCTCATTAGCCTGGCCCGAACTGTTCCCTGACGTGCCCGTCTTGAACCCAGAAGGACCTGCGCTCAGTGTAGTCCATCCCTGTGGGATATTGGGTGATGTGATATTGTCAAATCCCTCATAAAAGATTAATCCTGCAGGAAGCGTACTGAGGGTTCTTTCGCTAATCTCGGTACTTTTCTGATTTACTGTGCCGCTTATTCTTTGCGATATTGCTATCGAAGAAACAAACAAGAATAATATTAACAGGGTTATGATTCTCATGACACAAGATCAAAGGTAACGTTCAACCTTGAAGAAGATTATATGGTTAGCTGTCAATATTTGCTGCTTCGGCAGTTTCATACTCTTCAAGCGGTGGACAAGAGCATATGAGGTTTCTATCTCCGAATGCGTCATCTATGCGGGAAACAGGTGCCCAATATTTCATGTTTTTGACCCATGGTAATGGGAATGCCGCTTTTTCTCTTGAATATCCGAATTGCCAATCGTCTGTCATTAAAATAGCAGCTGTATGTGGCGCGTTTCGCAATACACTTACTTCAGCCAGAGACTCACCATTTTCAATGATTTTAATTTCATTTCGAATTTGAATCATTGCGTCCGCAAACCTGTCAAGTTCCTTCATAGACTCGCTTTCTGTGGGTTCGATCATTACTGTTCCTACTACAGGAAACGAAACCGTGGGAGCATGGTAGCCGTAATCAATAAGCCGTTTTGCGATATCAGACACCTCTATTTGTGCCGATTTTTTAAAAGGTCGACAATCCAAAATCATTTCATGCGCAACATGACCATTTGACCCGTTATATAGAACATCAAATGAACCTTCCAGCCTTGCTTTAAGATAATTCGCATTAAGGATGGCAAACCTAGTTGAGTCAGTCATACCTGACCCTCCAAGCATTTTTACGTAACCGTATGAAATGAGCAGGATAAGTGAGCTGCCGAATGGAGCGCCAGAAACTGGGCTAATTCCAGTTAAGCCTCCTGTTTTAACAAATGGATGCCTCGGTAAAAATGGCGTCAGGTGCTTGGCCACACCAATTGGACCTACCCCCGGGCCACCGCCACCATGAGGAATTGCAAATGTTTTATGCAGGTTTAGATGACAAACATCAGCGCCAATAATACCAGGGTTAGTAAGGCCAACTTGAGCATTCATATT
>CALKOP010000044.1 GCA_938091155.1 uncultured Flavobacteriales bacterium
ATCGCGAAAACCATGACTTGTACCAGTTTTCCAAGCAATTTTTCGCGATTATGAAAACCTTCGCCAATCCTTATCAAAACCAGGCCTTTGCACTTGAGTCAGCGCTTCGCTTGTCATCCAACATACAGCTGGATCGATGGAGTGCCGATACATAGGAACTAAATCCTGGATCAACAATAATTTTTGACACATCCGTTTCGCTAGAACTGATGATAACAAGACTAAAAATGAGACAAGCTATTTTACGCATGGGTATCGATTTCGAGGAGATTACACCAAATTTTAAGCTGGCGGCAAGATACATTGAACAGTCAAAAAGAAACACTCGTTTCGAAATCGTAAGGAACAAAAAAGAATTCGCCATTGTGGGCGTTCGTATTTGGTTCTCTGTTAAGTGAAACTACTTTCGCAAAAACAACACAAATGAAGATTAAACCTTATCACCTACTCTTCGGTAGTTTTTTCTGCATGACTGCCGTCATTCTCGGAGCCTTCGGAGCACATGGACTTAAAGAGGTACTCGATACCGAGCGAATAGCATCATTCGAGACAGGAGTTCGATATCAATTATTTCATGGACTTATTTTGGTCATGATAGCGCTTAAAGGACATTCTTTTCATTTGCGCTACGAGAAATGGATTGTTTCACTATTCGGTTTGGGAATCATCTTGTTTTCCTTTACTATTTACCTACTTAACATCCAAGATCTTGTTCATATGGACTTTAGAATTCTAGGTGCTATTACTCCAATTGGTGGAATCCTTTTAATCACAGGCTGGATGCTCATTTTCATCGATTCGGTGCAACTTATAATGATATAAAAGCGCTGATTGTGCATAAAAAATGAATGATTTTGAACGCTATCCCATAAATCATTGCAAAACTTTGTAGCTGAAATGCGCTTGTTAAAATTGTAAGCAAGACGAAAAACATTTTATGAACGAATTCGGAAGAAAATCAAAAAACACATCTATTGCCGACTTAGGATTAGGTGGAGTAAAAGCTGCGTATTGGAATCTTGATCCAGCTGAATTGACTGAAGACACAATACTAAACGGACAAGGCTTCTTGACGGACACAGGCGCCTTAGCGATCGACACGGGTGAATTCACTGGTCGTTCTCCTAAGGATAAGTTGATTGTGAAAGATGATACTACCAAGGACACAATATGGTGGGATGGTGATTTCAACAATAGCTTTTCCCCTGATAAAGTGGAACCATTGATGAATCGCATGAAGGCCTATCTTATGGATAAGGAAGTTTATGTTAGAGATTGTATCGCTTGCGCAGACCCAGAGCATCAGTTGAACATTCGCGTAGTAACAGAGTTTCCTTGGAGTAACATGTTCGCAAACAACATGTTCTTACGTCCAACATTTGAGCAAATTGAAAATTTTGAAGCAGAATGGACTATTATTTGTGCACCTGGATTTATGGCGGACCCTAAAATCGATGGAACTCGACAACACAACTTCAGCATTCTAGATTTTACTCGGAAAACCGCACTAATAGGTGGCTCTGGATATACTGGAGAAATCAAAAAAGGAATCTTCACTGTCTTGAATTATGTGCTTCCTCAAGACAAAGGTGTATTGAGCATGCACTGCTCTGCAAACAGCGGAGAAGATGGAGATACTGCTGTATTCTTTGGTTTATCAGGAACAGGCAAGACCACGCTTTCTGCTGATCCAAACAGAAGATTGATTGGTGACGATGAACATGGTTGGACCAATTCTGGTGTATTCAACTTTGAAGGTGGATGCTATGCAAAGTGTATTGATTTAACTGAGGAGAAGGAACCCCAAATTTGGAAAGCAATCAAGTTTGGAGCATTACTTGAGAATATAGAAACCTACGAGGGAACTTCTATTGTTGACTTTGAGAATAGTGAGAAAACAGAGAATACTCGAGTTAGTTACCCTATCCATCATATTGACAATATTGCTCAACCTTCAATGGGCGGTAATCCAAAGAATATATTTTTCTTAACTGCTGATGCTTTTGGCGTTTTACCGCCAGTTTCGAAGCTTACGGCTGGTCAAGCAATGTACCACTTCATCTCTGGTTATACTGCAAAGGTTGCTGGAACCGAAGCCGGAGTTACTGAACCTCAAACTACTTTCTCCGCATGTTTTGGCGCACCATTCTTGCCTTTACACCCAACTAAGTATGCTGAAATGCTTGGTGAGAAGATGAAGGAGCATAACGTTAACATATGGCTCATAAACACAGGGTGGAGCGGTGGTGAGTATGGAGTTGGTTCTAGAATCAAACTTCCTTACACAAGAGCTATGATTACCGCGGCTTTAAGCAGTGAATTAGATAACGTGGAATACAAAAAACACGAAGTGTTTGGTTTAATGATGCCAACATCATGTCCGAATGTACCCAGCGAAATCCTTGACCCTAAGAACACTTGGGAAGACAAAGGTGGATATGATCAAAAAGCGAATCATTTAGCTGAGTCATTTGTAAAGAATTTCGAAGCATTTGCTGACAACGCTAATGAAGAAATTCTGGCTGCTGCTCCTAGAACAAGAGTAAACGCATAAGTCATAAACCAAAATAAAAGCCCATTGTCATTCTTACGATAATGGGCTTTTTT
>CALKOP010000045.1 GCA_938091155.1 uncultured Flavobacteriales bacterium
AGAGCCGACAAAGAATGAGGTTATAAAACGCGATACGATAGCGGCTGTTGTACTCTATGGTGAAGAGATTCTATTTGATGCAGTAGAGGGTCTGACTGATACCGAGGTTGGGGGATTGCGCGATTCGATACTTAAGTTTCATGGGGCAAATGAATTGACGAACTACATCAACCTTTATTTATCGCTTAAGTCTAAATCGGAAGATCAGCTAAATAACTATATAGACTCATTGTTTGAGGCCGAGGGGAAAGTGCCATATGCGCTCATCAATCAAATCAATATTTATTTGGCTAATAAGCCAGAAGTAATTGAGGAAATCGTTCCGGAAAATTTGTTTGTAGGCCTCTCAGAATCCACTATTCCGGCTACAGAATTCTATTCTGTTTGGATCTCTGATAATCCAAATCCATACAAGTCAGATAGTTGGAAAAACGACACGTCATTCTCGTTGCTATTGGTAAGCGAGGATTTGGGCACCTTTCATATACCACATGAGGATGTAATGACATCTAAATTTGGTTGGAGAGACGGACGAATGCATAATGGTGTGGACATCGACCTGCAAGTATGGGATACCGTAGTTGCGGCCTTTCCGGGTGTGGTGAGAATGGCGCGTACCCATGGGGGCTATGGCAGGGTTGTGATAATTCGTCATTATAACGGATTAGAAACCACATATGCACACCTGCATCGCTTCAAAGTAAAGGAAGGTGATAAAGTAGAAGGTGGTCAACTCATTGGTTTGGGCGGTAGTTCGGGGCATAGTACGGGTAGTCACCTGCATTTTGAAGTCCGATTTAAAGGTGTTCCACTTAACCCACTCAGTTTTATTTCATTCAAAGAAAAAGAGCTTTTGAACGACACATTGGTGCTAAAGAGAACAACAAACGGATTTGTAGCCTACCCAAAGGGCATTTTGTTTCACACCGTAAAACGGGGAGATACACTTTATGAAATCGCCAAGCAATACGGTACCACAACTAATAAACTGGCGGAAATTAATGGCATTCGTAGAAACAGATACCTTTCTGTGGGGCAACGATTGAGGGTGATATGACCGAATTAGAAGAACAGTTTAACTTCACCAATAAACGCACACATCCGACTAATAGAAAGGTAATTGTTTACAGACATTTAGTGCAAGAGCAAGCTGATTACTTCGCTGAGTTACTCATTGAGGATGAAATAGATTTTGAAGTGCAGATAGATGAGGAACACCAAAAAAAACCGATTTATTATGGCGTTGCTCGAGCCCATGAAAAACGATCTGATCATTTAAATTTGCTTGCCTTGGGTAAAAACCGGCCGTTATTTATTGATTCAGCTGTCTTAAGATGGATAGTAATAGGAGGTTCGGCTCTTTTCATTTTTCTAGGAATTTTAGGAGCCATTGTTTCGAATTAGGCCAAATTCTAAAAGCAACCTAAAGATTGGGTGACATTTTCCGACATTTGACAAAGTGAAAAAATTACTTCTCAGTTTTGTTTTCTGTTTTATCGTATTGGGCGCTTATTCTCAACATAGGGTGACCACATTTGGTATACAAGTTAAGCCAATCATTCCAAGTACTTTGCTAGGTACAGGCTTGCAAGAATCTGTTGGGGAAACTAATACCTACGAAATGCAACAACGCGTTGGGTATTCTTTTGGTGGAGTTATGCGAAAAGGTTTTACCCCATGGCTATCTATCGAAACAGGGATAAGTTATGTAAGAAGAAATTTTGAGGCCAGGGCAATTAATGTGTCACCGGTTTTGTCAGATACATCTCGATTTAGAATAATCGGATATGAAATACCAGTTTCAGGGTTAGTATTTGTTAGGCTTTCTCGAAATGTATTTATGGATGGAGCACTTGGATTAGCGCTCGACATGTTTCCTTCAGATGTGCAGAGCAACGGAAAAAAGAGCGTTTTTTATCAAAGAAGCTTTCGGAACTCTTGGTCAACAAGTAAAGAGGTAATGCCATGGCTAAATTTAGGTCTCATGGCTAATGTTGGCTTCGAGTGCCGAACGAAAAGCTCGGGTTATTTCTATGTTGGGGGATCTTATCATCTTCCTTTTAAATCTTCCTACAATTCATTTTTTATATATGATTATAACGGAGTGGTAGAAGAGGGTTTTATGCAGTTATCAGGTAACTATCTCACGCTAGATTTGAAATACTTCTTCCACGAAGAACCAAAGGAGCCAGAAATCCCTGAAGATGAACTGCCCTCTTGGATGAAGAATAGTAAGTAGAATTAATCAGTGAAACCCTGTTTTGTAATGCTCCCAATAGCTCATTACTTTCTCAACGTGGTTTACAGGTTCAATCCCGCGGCAATATCCAAATCTTACGACTTCATTTGAATATACATCAGGATCTGAAAGCTGAAGTAAGTACTCAGAAACATTTTCCCACTCTGTTGGATCTTCGCCATGTTTCTCTGTCAACCGAACCGCATCTTGCACGTGTCCAACGCCTACATTGTAGCTTGCTAAAACAAATTTGATAAGATTCAGTGAGTCAGAGATTTCTCCATCCCAACGATCTATAACGTCACTTAAGTGGGATACACCAGCGGCAATGTTTTGTTGAGGATCAAAAATGCTGTCAGTACCAAAATGTGCCGCGGTATTAGGCACAAGCTGCATAAGCCCCAATGCACCCCTATTAGAAGAGGCGGAATCGTTGAAATTAGATTCTTTCTTGATTAGGGCAGCGAGCAATCGCCAATCCCAATCGATTCTTTTGCTTTCGCTTTTTATGATGTTGTCATAAATCGAAATTCTGTTGCCCTGAAGCGAGCTATAATCGCTCATTACTTTTTGCTTGTGAACTCTTCGTGCCTTGAAATATTTCATGTGAATGGTTGCAAAAGCTTGAGTCTTTTTAAAATCTTTAAGCCAGTGGTCTATTGAGTCAATAAGCTCGTTGGAGTTTTTTCTAGCGGCCCATGCTATATTTTGGGAATCGCTAATAACCGTCTTCACATGAATGTTAGAAAAGTAAGCACTGTTTAATCTGGCCACGTTTTCATCGGCAACGGTGTATCCTATTTTCCCTTGTGAAACTTCCTTAATGAGTTGTTCTGTCGATTTGCCAACCGTTGGTTTCAGAATAAATGGACAGGCAGATTTATTTACAACGTTTAACAATACAGGATAGAAAGATGATTCCCTTCTCACATAAATGGTGTCGCCATCTATCTCCATTAAATCGGAGATCATCGAGTCTTCTAATACTTTCCGACATAGTGCCCACCACTTTGCAGGTAATGGTTGCACTAGGACCTGGTTTGTGGTTAATATCGGATCAGAAAAAAGCAACCAATGTTCGCGACTTTCAGTAATGGTATAATTCGCGGCAATCACATCTCCATCGCCACTTTCCAACATGTCAACCACACAGTCTAAATCCTCAACAACCCTCATTTCGAGTTGTACTCCAATATGTTTTGCAAATCTCTTTAACAGGTCATATTCAAAACCGATGGGGGTTCCCTTGTACACAAAGTAACTGCTGCTGCTTTCGTCAGTCAGCGCAATCAGTTTTCCGCGGGTTACAATTTCCTCAAGATCAAAACATAGCGGAGCGGGAGCTTCAGGCTTAGATGGCTTGGTGTTTTGACATCCAGCAACAATGAAAATGACAATGAAAGGAAGTAGATTCTTCACATAGTTAGGTTACGATTTTCTAGCAGATTAGTTCTATGTCAGTTTCACAAACGTGAAGAAAGCCAACCAGATACCAATGAGAATTAGCAATATGTAACCTGCGCCTTTAAAGTAGCGCTTTTGTAATTGGTTGTCTTTCACGTATGCCCAAATGAGATAAGCCACAAAAGCAGCCATAAAGCAAACGGTAAAGATGATGCGACCTGTGGTGAACATTTTGCGAATTTACGCTTCCATCAAGATCTATTTGACTCGAATAAAATAATTTTCACCAGTTGTGTTTGGGTCATAACCAGCACCAGGAAATTCCCGAACCACTAATGTGTCGGAACCATAATGTCTTAGCGTTAAATGATCATCAATGTCTAAATCTTTGGCGTTCACATCTACCTTAAGATCAAAGTGTAATATACCGTCCGATTTGTCTTGACTCTCAACCTTAAATGGCCGATTTACAAATACTTCATCATCAATGATGAAATATACTTTGCCTTATCATCAAATCGGATGTTGGCAGAATAATCAAATTCACTGGCATCGCGATGTATGGTAGTTCTTTCATATGAGAAAATCAACCACTTGGTTTCCACATATTCAGAGTAAACCCATTTATATTCTCCTTCAATTACATCATACTCTCCACCAATCGATCTTTATTACGACCAGAATAATCATTGAAGCGATGAGGACTAAAGACAAAAAAGGTTTTATAGGCCCTTGCATAAAACAAATGTAATTTGATTTGAATGAAACTTGACAAATCACATATTCAACGTTTACATTCGACCTCTCAAAAAAGCACACATGTCAAAATCAGATAAAACAAAAAAGCCTGTCCACAAGCCGGTATTAACAGACAAGTCAATGAAGTTTTTAGAGGAGTACCTTAATAATGCTTCGCCAACCGGATTTGAATGGCCAGGACAAGAAATTTGGCTGAAATACCTAGAGCCATATATCGATGAGTACTTTGTAGATACTTATGGCACTGCTGTGGGGGTAATAAATCCAGAAGCAGAATTTAAGGTGGTCATTGAAGCTCACGCAGATGAGATTTCTTGGTTTGTGCATTACATTACGGATGACGGAATGATATATGTGAAGCGCAACGGTGGGTCTGATCACCAAATAGCACCTTCAAAACGAGTACTGATTCATACTGACAATGGCCGAGTTCCAGCGGTGTTTGGATGGCCAGCAATTCATGTTCGCAAGTCAGGAACGGATGAGAAAATTCCAAGTACAACCAATATTTTCTTGGACGCAGGAGCAAGGAGCAAGAAAGAAGTTGAAGAACTTGGAATTCATGTCGGTTGTGTCATCACCTATCCAGATGAGTTCATGATTTTGAACAAAGACAACTTCGTTGGTCGTGCATTGGACAATCGTATGGGTGGGTTTATGATTGCCGAGGTTGCTCGATTACTAAAGGAGAACAAAAAGAAACTTCCTTTCGGTTTATACATCATTAATGCCGTTCAGGAGGAAATAGGTTTGCGCGGAGCTGAGATGATTGTAGAACGAATCCGACCAAATGTTGCCATCGTGACAGACGTTTGTCATGACACAACAACACCTATGATGAATAAATTTGAGCAAGGAGACTTTAAGTCGGGAGATGGACCTGTGCTGAGTTACGCACCAGCAGTTCAGAATAATTTACTCAAATTGATTATTGCTCAAGCTGAAAAGAATGATATTCCTTTTCAACGAATGGCCGCATCTCGATACACGGGTACAGATACCGATGCCTTCGCCTTCGGTGCGGGTGGTGTAGCTTCAGCGTTAATATCACTTCCCCTTCGATATATGCATACTACTGTAGAAATGGTGCATAAGGATGATGTTGAGTGTGTAATAAGACTTATTTATAATTCACTCTTAAGTATTGAAAATAATCACGATTTCCGATACATCAAATAGATTTTGAAGCCTAAGAAGCCACCTGACAAGGTGGTTTTTGGTTTCAACTTTGCTTCGTGGACAGCTCGCTTGGTTCTTCAACTAAAGCTTAGAATTAATTAGTACTTAAAAAATACCTTTGCAGCTTATTACAAGGAATCTGAGATAAGGAAAGTATATACATGGATAAGAATACAATAACGGGGCTGCTATTAATAGGCCTCATCTTAGTTGGCTACAGTCTTTGGATGCAGCCGAGTGAACCTGAACTAGAGGCAGCGAGACAAAAGCAGGATAGCATAGAGAATGTTCAAGCAGGGAAGGCTGCAGCTCAGCTAGGAAACGAAAACGTGGTAATAGCTTCTGAGGATTCAATTCCTAATACAACAATCGCAATTGATTCTTCAGAGCAGGCGTTTAGAGACTCACTTTCTAGACTTGAAAAGAAGAGAAGGTTTGGTGTTTTAGCTCAAGCTACTGAGGGAGAAGTCGAATACCACACAATCGAAAATGATTTTGTGAAACTGACGTTGTCAAATAAGGGCGCAGTACCTATACAAGCTGAGTTAAAGAACTACGTCACGTTTGATAGCCTGCCCCTTTACCTATTTGATAAGGAGACTTCAGAATTCAAATTCAACTTTTGGTTAAACAAGAAACAGGATGTTTCAAGTTCTGATCTGTTTTTTGAGACTGTTGAGAGTGAGATGTCCTCAACAAAGGCTGTTTATCGGATGTATGGCGAAACGCCTGATCAGTATTTAGAATTGGTTTATGAATTGCCTGAAGCAGAGTCGTATTTAGTAGATGCTAGGATTCAATCCGTCGGTATGGATCAAATGCTAGCAGCAAGTGAGGATCAAATTGAGCTAAGTTGGAAAATACGAGCTCCATTCCACGAGCGAAGCAGAGAACAGGAACAGCAAAAAACGACAGTTTTTTATCAATACCTTGATGATGAAGCTGACTATATTTCAGAAACAAACTATGAAGTTGAGGACCTAGAAGCAAGTGCTCACTGGATATCGTTTAAACAACAATTTTTCTCGGCCGCCCTAATCGCAAATCAAGGTTTCTCAAAAGACAATGCTGAGATTGAAACCATTGAATTGGATGATGAGAATTACACCAAGGGAATGGCGGCACGCCTAACCTTGGAATTTGAAAATGAGCGAGATCCAAGCTTTCCATTTCAGTTATACCTTGGACCAAATCACTATCAAACATTGTCTGATTTAGAGATTGGGCTGGAGGGGCAAATAGACCTAGGCTGGACGATTTTCGGTTGGGTAAACCGTTGGTTAGTTATTCCTGTGTTCAACTTTTTAGATCGGAACACAGGTCTGAGCTATGGTATCATCATTTTGGTTTTAACTATTTTAATCAAGTTGTTGCTATTTCCATTGACCTGGAAGAACTATGTCTCGAGCGCTAGAATGAAAGCCTTGAAGCCAGAAATTGACGAGATCAATGAAAAGATGAAGGACAAGGATGCCATGGCTAAGCAACAGGCAACCATGACTTTGTATAGGCAGGCAGGAGTGAATCCAATGGCCGGTTGTATACCAATGTTGCTGCAGTTACCCATTTTATATGCTATGTTCCGGTTTTTTCCTGCAAGCATTGAATTACGACAAGAAAGCTTTTTATGGGCTCAGGACTTAAGTACGTATGACTCCATTCTGGCACTTCCATTTGAGATTCCATATTATGGGGCGCATGTGAGTTTATTTACTATTCTGATGGCAATATCGACCTTCTTTTATTCCAAGTATAATATGGATATGGCCGGTGGCGGTGGTAGTGCTCAGCTTCCTCAAATGAAGATGATGATCTATTTCATGCCATTCATGCTCTTGTTTTTCTTCAATAGCTACAGCTCCGGATTGAGTTATTATTATTTGACCGCGAACGTGATGTCAATGGTCCAGCAATTCGTGATTAAGCGTTACTTCATTGACGAGAGCGCCATACGAGCAAAAATTCAACGAAACAAAAAGAAGCCGAGGAAGAAGTCGAATTTCCAGCAACGATTGGAAAAAATGTCTAAAGATCGAGGCCTACAAAAACCAAAATAATATGACGGCTAGAATATTGGTTGCCATCCTATTATCGTCAATGATTGTATTGGCCATAAGCTGTAAGAATTCACAAAAGGCGAAGAACTCATCTAAAGAAGAGGCCATAGTGAAAGTAGATGAGGCTAAGAAAGGCGAGGTTGCTGTGAAAAATGAAGCAGAGTCCAGTAAACCTGTAGAAAAGGTAAAGCAAAAGGAACAGGCTAAACCTGAGCGTCCGGCTCCTAATTATCCCGATACGCTGGTTTTTAGAATGCAGAGAACGCCTTGTTTTGGACAGTGTCCAACATATACAATCAATATATATCAAAGCGGTTGGTCACTTTTAGAGGGAAAGCAGTTCTTTGATTACGAAGGGTTTTACACAACAAAATTCACGGAAGAAGACCTCATACAAATTGAGAATCTAGCGAAGAAATATGGCTATGATAAAATGGATCACGTGTATGATGCACCTGTAACGGATTTGCCATCTGCAACAACAATTGTTAATACTGAGTCCATGAATAATTGGGTTTACAATCGCATGAACAGTCCAGATGAATTGAGATCCTTTGAACGTGAAATGGAAACCATGATTAAGGATAAGCAATGGAAACGAAGTGCAAAAGGGGCAGGTAAAAACGACATGCCTGAATAATTCTCGCTATTATTCTTGATAATGAATAGGTTAGTCTGTTTCTGTAATCTAGATTTGAGGAAAACCAATGCAGGTTTAACACATCCAAATAGCGATGTCCTCGACTAGACTAAAAATTATTTTTTCTGAAAGCCTTTTGAAGTATGCGGTAACGACTTGTTGCATCATGCTAGGTGCGCCTGCGATCTCTCAGAATTATTGCGATAACTGGGTGTTTGGTACGAATGTTCATATAGACTTCACATCAGGTACTCCGTCCGTTTCATGTAATCAAGTATGATGAGTGGTTCTGAAAGAATCATGCCTTCACTCCAAATGATGACGGAGACAATGATACATGGGGTGTTAAGGGGCACAACGAAGGGAATAACTTTCAGATCAAGGTTTGGGATCGCTGGGGCCACCTCGTATTCGAGTCAGACGACATGAATTTTGCTTGGGATGGAATAATGAACAATGGTAAGCTTGCCCCAATTGGTGTTTACGCTTATCATATCGTTGATCGTAGTTCCGAAAACGAACCGCGCGAGCTTACAGACCAGTTCTCAGTGGTTTATTAGTATCAGTCTCCAAGTTTATTGTCGAAGCCACAGTGGCTATAAAAGCAACAAATCCTGATGTGACAGGACCAATAAATGGTATTAGCATCCAAAGCGCAAAGGGTGTTCCTAAACCTATGGTTGTAAACTTATTTTTCCAAACAAATTGATTTCTTTCTTTTACAGTCAACCCTTTTCGTTCAAGGGTGTAGTCCATAAAGTTGTATCCAAAAAAGTAGGCTCCAATCGCAAACATTAAAATCGGGGAGATAAAGCCTACGACTGGTATGAATCCTATAAGAAAACACGCGATAGTCAGTACAAACTGAATACATCCGTTTTTTATCGCTAGCCAAGCTGCACGTGCTAGATCATGGAAAAATCGGTCAATTGAAAAGGGAGGAACATCCGCTCCCATCTTCGATGCAACCAATTCGCTGGCGTAGGTTAGTAAGGGAGACATGAGAATTAATATGAGAGACCCACCAACAAAGGCTATTAAAAAATAGAGCGCAATACGGAGCACCAACCAAATTATCCAATAGACGATTGAGCTTAGTACTCCTGTACCATCTCCAAGCCAATCACTAGACTCTATCCAAGATTGAACGCCACTACTGACCCAATCAGTGACAAAAAAGGTGATTTCCATTCCACCATAAAATACGAGAAGCGTAATAACAATTGGAAACCAGAATAACCAGGTTAAACCATGTTTCCGCATGAAGGATATAGATTTGAAATATGCTCGAATGGAGTCAAGCATTTACAAATTCCAGTTTCCGATAAGTTCAATGTGATGTCGTTGCAGCGCTACTTTACCTTTTTGCTCCATCTTTTTCAGGAGACGTGAAACAACCTCCCTCGAAGTGCTGAGATCATTCGCTATTTCTTGGTGTGCAGTGGTCAGAGTCTTCGAGTTCAATGTCTGCGATTGCCTGTTCAAATAGAACTCCAATCGCTCGTCCATAGCCTTGAATGCAATTGCATCAACCACAGTTAAGATTTCTTCAAAACGAGATCGATACGTTTCCAATACAAAGTAGTACCATGACTTGAACTCAGTCATCAATACATCCATTTTGTCAATGGGAACCATAATGGCCTTTCCAGAAGTCATGGCTCTTCCCCATCATCACCTTCACGGTACAGCTTCACAAGGCCGTCCACAATGAGCATAGTAGACTTAAAGTACTGCCCAGTGCGCATTAACTCTTTACCTTCCTCAAACTCTTTGATAGTTCCAAGACTGGCTAAAACATCAATTAAGTCCGCTTCGAAAGCGGGGAAGGATTCACTAAGAAATTGGTTTATTTCAGCGTTCATGATTCGAATCTACTTCCAATTACCGTAGCCACGTTTCAGATTGTGAACTTCTGTAAAACCATTCTCTTGCATGATCTCCTGCGCTGTTTTGCTCCGTCCACCTGCTGCACAATAAACCAATACAGGTCTGTTCTTGTCCAGTGTTTCAATTTGCTCGTAAAAAGCAGGTTTTGATATATCCATATGCACTGCTCCGTCAATCATACCATCGGCCACCTCAGCGTTTTGTCTAACATCAACAATCTGTAAGTTTTGGTATATGGCTATCATTTCCTTGGCTTCATCGTTCGATAAGTCTTTGAACTTAATGTCCGAATTCTGATTTTGAGCTGAACAAGAGAGTAGTACAATGGAGAATAGAATAGATGTAAGTGCTTTCATGTGTGTGTATTAAGTTTTTCAAAAATGAGAATTGTGCATTAATTAAGTTAGAAATTCAATTCCGAGAATAAAAATTCCCATTACTAAGACGAACCAGCCAAAGCCCTTTTTTAAAGAGCCTGCATCAACTTTATTAGATAGTCTAGCGCCAACAAATATCCCAACAATGGCAAGGGCTGTAAAGATTCCTAAAAAAGTCCAATCGACTGAGTAGTTAATTATATCGCCAGTAAATCCAATCAATGACTTAGCAGAGATAATGAGTAAAGAAGTGCCAACAGCCATACGCATGGGTAGGCCTGCCACCACCACCAAAGCGGGTATAATGAGGAAGCCACCACCAGCTCCTACAATTCCCGTAAGTAGGCCCACTACTAGTCCTTCCAACGAAACTATTGTCCAAAACTTTATTCCTGCTAGTTGCTTGGGTTTGGTTTTTTGTGGCTTTATCATGCTGTATGAGGCAGCGATCATCAATAAGGCAAACAATGCCATTAGTAATGTTTCTTTTGTCAGTGTATGGCTCGAAGTAGTGAACAACACATCAGGAATACTTGGAATGATGAATTTGCGGGTAGCATAGACAGAAATAATACTGGGGATGCCAAAAACGAAGGCAATCTTAAAGTTAACCAATCCTTTTATGGCATAACGTGTGCCACCAACCAAACTTGTAGCACCAATAATGAAAAGTGAGTATCCCGTGGCCATGACAGGTGGTATTCCAATCAAGTAGACTAAAACGGGTACGGCAAGCGTGGAGCCACCGCCCCCAATCATCCCCAAACAGATGCCGATGGCAATGGCTAAAACGAAACCGATGATTTCTAACATGGCGCAAAAATGGAATTTAACCTGAGTAACGGGTGTGTGAAATGTCACTTAGCGTGTATTCCTTTCTTAACGCAAAAGCGTAATATTGACTCGGATGGACTTTTGTCCACCATCATTGTAGTCGATTACAGCGAAATAAACTCCAGCGCTGGCAGGTTCTCCGTTCACAAATCCATCCCAGTTTATGGCGGGTTTGATTGAACTCTGCTGATCTACGGAGACGATTCATCACGAAAAACCAATTGCCCCTAGCGATTCTAAATGGACACGGAGTAGGGCAGGTCTTTGCAATTGTTGGCGATGGTTAATTGATCGTTTACGCCATCGGCATTGGGAGTAAATACATTCGAAATACTGAATTTACAGCTCACCGAATCGTAAGGTGGGTTGGCGAAGAACACCTGCCGCTGCTCTGCCAGTTGGCAAGGAGTGTTGGTGATGGTAACTACGTAATTTCCTTCAGCCTCAACAGAGATGGCACTATCCGATTGTCCTGTACTCCAAGCATAGCCGGAGTTGGGCCAAGTGGCATTTAAGTGTAGGCTATCGCCTTCGCAAATGGTGGTGTCTGCTCCCAACTCCACCTCAATGCGCTGAAAAGGCGAGAGAAAAGCGCTTTCAGTAAGCGTGCCACACACATTAAACGCGGTCATGTAATAGTTTCCAGGAATTTCGATTTGCCAAGGTTTGGGCAAAGAATCGCCAATAGACCCATTGCTGTCTAGCGTCATGAAATGATACTGATCTTCTATGTTGGGTTCGAAAATGAACAAGTCATTGAGTTCGCACAGAATATAATCCGAAAACCAAGACAAATCTGGTTGCGGCACCGATACTATGCGCACCGTGTCTGATGCTTCACCGCAGGCGCTGCTGACGCTTAGCCAAATAGTCGTATCTGATCCTGTTATGCGGTTTATGGATTTTTCAAAGCCGAATGTGTCGCCATTTGACCAGTTCTTAAAAACAGAAGTGGTGTTAAGTAATGCATTAAGTGATGTTGAATCTCCATCGCATAAAATGGAACCGGTACTGAGTTCTAGCGTTGGTAGGGTGTCTATAATGACCATTGCCGAATCGCTCACACTGCCACAAAACCCCACTAATGTAACTGATAGATGAAGCCTAACCCCAAATCATATCTATTAACATATAGATATTTTGAATCCGGAGAATATTCAATGCAGTATGGTTTACCATTAACAGCACCTTCTATTGGTGGGATAGTAATAATAATAGGGTTGCTTGCAATACCTTTGCTATTGTCAAATTCAAACATTTCAACTATATGATTATCGAATAGCGCGCATGTTAATAGTTTTTCGCTTGGCGATGCTTTTATTACACCTTGGGATGGAATTTCTGGAATTGAGCTGCTGCTAAATACCATGCTGTTTGTATCAAGTCCTAGTGAGGTCATAGGAATCGATACCATATGATTGCCGATGTGAGTTTTTACGATTAACCAAAACCCATCGCCATCGCAACGAGTCACGAGAGTTTGCCGCTCTGAGACTGAATCCAGCAAATAAATATTTTTCCGGGATGAGATAACGTCTCCAAGTCCACTATTGAGACTCATATCTATCACTGAATAATACAACTTGAAATGTAGCGCCTGAAACGAACTTATAGTGAAGAGATAATAAAGGTTAGGGCTGTCTGGATTTGGATGCGGGCAAATCAAAGAACCCTGTGTCATGCTCGCATTTAGTTTAATTGAATTACCATTTGGCATGACATCGTGGTTTCTATCAAGCACTTTACCTTGTGAGAAATTTCCGTTTGTTGTGTAAAATAATAGATCACCCTCGGCAGATGACCATGCCGCATGCGCCTCACCACCTTGTGTTTGCCCATCAAAAATGGCCGAAGGGATGTTGTTTTGAAATTGGATACCCGCATTAAATCCGAAATACCAGTTGTCGGCAACGGACTGTGATTGCCCGAATTGCTCAGCAAGCATTGGGAAAACAATGGCGACCCGTTTTATTCGTGCTAAGATAATCTAACAAATTGTCACTTTGGAATCTAATGTTATCCAAAAATCCAATAGCGTACTTTTGCCACCTCAAAATCTGACCTATGTCACGTAATGCTTTAGCTTCTGTTTCTCCTGTTGATGGTCGATATGCTCGACATACAGAGCAACTATCCGAATACTTTTCTGAGTATGCTTTATTCAAGTATCGTGTTCGTATCGAAATTGAATACCTGATTACCCTATCCAATCAAGGTTTGCAAAACATAAAGCCGCTATCTGAAGATGATCAATACAAGCTGCGCGGTTTATACATGGATTTTACTCTGCAAGATGCTGAGCAGATCAAGAAAATAGAACGCATCACGAACCATGACGTAAAGGCGGTAGAGTATTTTGTAAAAGAGCAACTAGAAGGGCTGGGTCGAAAAGACTTATTGGAGTTTGTACACTTTGGTTTAACAAGTCAAGACATTAACAATACCGCAGTGCCTTTGAGCATTAGAGAAGCACAGATGCAGGTAATGTTGCCGCGGATGCTATCTGTTTTGGAGATGTTAAGAGGACAAGCAAAAAGTTGGAAGGATATTCCGATGTTGGCTCGAACACACGGTCAGCCGGCATCACCAACCAACCTGGGTAAGGAGTTTCATGTTTTTGTGGAACGAATCGATCAACAACTCATTCAATTTGATCACATTCCATTTGCAGCCAAGTTTGGTGGAGCCACAGGAAATTTTAATGCACACCATGTCGCGTATCCCAATCATGATTGGATTGGTTTCAGTAATCAATTTGTCAATGAGATTTTAGGATTACATCGTTCGCAAACTACGACCCAAATAGAACACTACGATCATTTGGCATCCATGATGGATTGCTGGAAACGATTGAATACCATTTTGATCGACCTCAATCGAGACATCTGGACCTACATCTCTATGGATTATTTCAAGCAAAAGATCAAAGAGGGTGAAGTCGGTTCCAGTGCCATGCCACATAAAGTGAATCCGATTGATTTTGAAAATGCTGAGGGGAATTTGGGTTTTGCCAATGCCATGTTCGAGCATCTGTCAGCGAAGCTGCCTTTGAGTAGACTGCAACGCGATTTGACAGACTCAACTGTTCTCAGAAACATTGGGATGCCATTTGCACACACTCTCATTGCTCTTGCATCGATTGAAAAAGGTCTAGGAAAACTCATTTTGAATGAAGACAAACTCAAGGCAGATTTAGATAGCCACTGGGAAGTATGTGCCGAGGCTATTCAAACTGTTCTTAGAAGAGAAGGTTATGAAAAGCCATACGAGGCACTCAAAGCATTGACAAGAGGTAATGCAAAGGTTACTCCCGAGTCTTTAGCCGTTTTTATTGACGGTCTAAAAGTGAGTGATTCCGTGAAGATTGAATTGAAGAATATCACTCCACACAACTACACAGGAATTGACCTGGTCTAGGTTTGAAGAAAATCGTTGAAATACTGGGCTATCTGAGCAATTACAAGGATCGGATTACTTTGAACTTGATCTACAACTTGCTGAACGCGGTGTTTTCGGTCATCTCGTTTTCAGCGATTATACCCTTCTTGAAAATTCTGTTTGACCGAGCTGAAAATGGCCCCGGTGATCAAAGCGCTGACTTAGGCGATGGTTTTTTGGATGCACTCAATCATTGGTTTGATGTATACATAACTGAAAACGGAACGCGTCATGCGCTCTTGGTCTTTTGTATCGTAGTCGTAATCTTATTCATGATCCGAAACTTGTTTCGCTATTTGGCAATGCACCAGATGGCGTTTTTGAGAAATGCGGTAGTTCGGGACGTTCGGCAGAATATTTACGCCAAGCTACTTAGGCTTCCAATGGCGTTTTATACTGGCGAAAGAAAGGGTCATATTTATTCACGCTTCACCAGTGATGTGAGCGAAATAGAATGGTCGGTGATGGGCGCTCTAGAGGCCTTATTCAAGCAACCTATATTGATTGCCGCATATCTTGTTTCATTATTGGCCATCAGTTGGCAGCTGACCCTTTTTGTACTTGTGGTGTTGCCGCTAGCCGGACTGATTATCGGCCGCATTGGAAAGTCTTTGAAAAAGACTGCTAAAAAGGGGCAGAATGAACTGGGGCAAGTTGTATCAGCTGTGGAAGAAACAGTAGGTGGAATCCGCATAGTTAAAGGTTTCACAGCCGAGGAGAGTTTCTTTGAGCGATTTATGAAAATGAACAATTACCATTTTCGCCTAATGGTAAAGTTGTTTCGAAAGCAATATTTGGCCTCACCAATCAGTGAGACGCTTTCAATATTTACTGTGGCTCTAATACTTTGGTTTGGAGGTAACCTAGTCTTGGAAGGAAGAATGCTGAATGGAGAAATGTTCATCCTATACATCGCCATTTTCTCGCAAATGATATCTCCATCAAGGTCACTCACCGAGGCGTTCACACGAGTACAAAGAGGCGTCTCAGCTAGCGAAAGGATTGACGAAATATTGCTTGCCGAAGAGCAAGTGCTCGAAGTAAATAATCCAACTGATTTGGGAGAATTTCAGGGGGTGATAGAGTTCAAAAATGTAGGCTTCAAATACGAAGATCAATGGGTGTTGAAGAACATCAATTTGAAAATTGGTAAGGGACAGTCCTTGGCGTTAGTGGGGCCATCTGGCGGTGGTAAATCAACTTTAGTTGACTTGTTGCCGAGGTTTTATGACATAATTGAAGGAGAATTGCTTATTGAAGGAAAACCCATTGACCAACTTAATGTAAAGGAATTGAGAAGACAATTTGGAATTGTAAGCCAGCAAAGTGTGCTGTTCAATGACTCTGTCAGAAACAATTTACTTATCGGAAATCCAGATGCGACAGATGAACAAATCATATCGGCTTTGCACGCTGCTAATGCACATGGATTTGTAATGTCCTTGCCCCAAGGATTGGATACAACAATTGGTGAATCGGGAAACAAGCTCAGTGGAGGACAAAAACAACGCTTGAGTATAGCTAGAGCCATATTAAAAGATCCGCCCGTTTTGATTCTAGATGAAGCCACCTCGGCTTTAGATACTGAGAGCGAACGCCTGGTGCAAGAGGCATTGGCGAAGGTGATGGAAGGTCGTACCTCCTTTTTGATCGCGCACCGCTTGAGTACCATTGCGCATGTAGATAGAATTGCTGTAATTAATAAGGGTGAGATTGCCGAAATAGGAACCCACGAACAGTTAATGAACCATGGCGGATTGTATAAGAAGTTGGTAGAAATGCAGGAAATTGATGGCTGAAAAGAAAGTGTCAATAAGCGGTTTTAGCATGTGTCGCAATGCAGACTCCTTGTACTACCCTATCAGGGAAAGTATCGAGTCTATCTTGCCCATCGTAGATGAATTTATCGTGGCCGTTGGAGAAGGTTTTGAAGGCGATGAAACACGAGAACTGATTGCATCCATCAATAGTCCGAAGATCAAAATCATTGATACCGTATGGGATACAGATAAGTTCAAGTATGGCAGTATTCATGCTCAACAAACTGACATTGCAAAAAATGCATGCTCAGGAGACTGGCTTTTCTATTTACAGGCAGATGAGGTCATACATGAAAAAGATCATAAAGAAATTGTGAACGCTTGCAGTGGATTTTTGGATGACAAGAGTGTAGATGGATTTGTTTTCAATTACCTACACTTCTGGGGAGATTTTGATCACGTACACGACTCGCATGCGTGGTACGATTTAGAGATACGCATTGTACGAAACGACCCAAGTATTCACTCATGGAAAAGTGCACAATCCTTCCGCAGATATACAAGTTTTGATGATTCTAAATACTTGGATAAAGAAGGCACCCAGAAGCTGAATGTGAAATGTTTGAAATCCGAAGTTTATCACTACGGATGGGTTCGCCCACCAGTGTTGATGACTAAAAAAATCAATGCATTGGATAAAATTCATTCGCATGAAAAAGAACGACAATCAAGGCCATTTAGTTATGGTGAATTGAATCAGATTCCGAAACTCACTGGAACACACCCAAGCGTAATGCACCATTGGATAGAAAAATCAAAATGGGAAAATGATGGAAGTCCGAGCCCTGAATATTTACGGCACAATAAGCTAAAAGCAAAGGTGATGACTTGGTTAGAAAAGCATTTGTTTGGTGGTAAACGAATCTTCTCTAGTCACAATTTTAGGAAGCTCTGACCTTAGAATTTTGGGCAGCTCTTACAAGCCGATTTCCCTTTTTTCTTGTATTTCTTACAACATTTCTTCTTGCATTCAATTGCATATTCCATTGGGAATAGCTTTTGGAGCATACATGGTGGTAGCTCAACTTTACGCGAATAATGAAGTTCTGAATTAGTTCGCATTCCTTATTTAGAATAATTCTAAACAAAGGTAAGCACCTAGAACAAATTCCAGCACTGATTTTACTCAGGTTTTCAACCAATAATTCACAGGAAATTAAGTCAGCTTAGTTTTCTTCGAATCGCTTTACTGGTCGACTATTCTAAACACGAGTTTGGATTTTCAGGGTCTGGACGTGTCTCTGGGGTTGTTGTGGCATTCGCAGAAATACCACCTGCAGCAAAGTAACCGTATGCAGCCTTACCAGTAGTTACGTTCATTACATTACCTGTAATTGGCGCTGGTGGTGCATCAAAAGGACCACCCACAAATGCTGTTTGACTCTGAAGTGTACTCAAGAAATTGTAATATCCTTCTGTTGTATTCATCTGGAAAACCACAAGGGAATCACCTAATTCAAGTTCGTCGCCGTATACGTCAAAGTCCAAAAGGCAGAAGCCATCAAAATTTTCGTCATTAGTCAAAGCAATATTACCTGGGCTAGAAACATACTTATTGTTCACATAGAAAAACCATCGGTAATGGTCGCCTAAACCGGGTTTTTCAAATGTGTTCATACTCATGTAATATGCGCATGAATCTCTGATGAAATTTGGTCCATAGTTCGCGCTCAAACTAAGCAATGGTGGCACTGAACCATATATCTCGGGTATGGTTTCATAAAAGTTTCCCATTGCATCAATGGTGATGTGATAGCTGGAACCAACAATAGGTAAATGGGTAATTCGATATGTACCAGGGATGGAAGGGTCTTCAATTAAGGTCTCCACAGCATTGCCATCCTCAAAGAGCACTGCAATGGCGCTTGTTACAGCCGGGGGCTCTGCATTTGCGAAATAATCTCCCGTTGTAGACAGGACCACCTTATTGAAAGGGAACACATCTGTGGAAGCTTCAATCGAATCGATATTTATGTAGGCATCAGCGAATGCGGTGACAAATTTTAATGTATCAAGTGAGATGGTAGTAATACCAAAACAGTTCAAATCAGCATCTGGAAAATAATAATCACGTTGCGTAAGATAACCTTCAACGACCAACTCAGGTTCAGTTGCAGGAAGGTCTAAATCAATTTCTTCTTGACATCCTGTGAATGCAATAAGACCAATAATGAGGATAAATGAAATCTTTCTCATGACCTTAAAATTTAAAGTTGATAGTTATGTAGGGAATTGGAATGGCGTAGATTGACAGTCTAAATGCCTTCGTAATCTCAGGGTTATCTTGATCCTGTTGGAAATAGATCGAATAAGGATTTTTTCGTCCATATACGTTATAGACACCGGTGGCAAGATCGATCGTGTATTTATGCTTTTCTGGATCAACTAAATTGAAAGTAGAGGCCAAATCAAGTCTATGATATGCAGGGGTTCTTGCCCCATTTCTGTTTTGATAGATAGGCGCGGTTACACCCCCATATTCAAACCTTGCTTGCGGATATGTAATTGGTCTTCCTGTCATATAAGCGAAGCTTGAGCTAAAGTTAATTCGCTTTGTAGCATCATAACTTGCTACCAGACTTATGTCATGAGTCTTGTCCCAGTTTGCAGGATATGGGTCTCCATTATTTATTTCTTCAACAAACCGTTCTACCCTTGAGAGTGTATAGCTCACAAAGCCGGTGAATTTGCCACGTTTCTTTTTCAATTGAAATTCCAGACCATAAGCCTGTCCGTCACCCGTATAGAGCTCAGTTTCAAGTGTGTTGTTAAGTAGTAATTCTGCCTCGTCCTTGTAGTCAACCAAATCTTGGAAATACTTATAATAAACCTCTACTGAAGACTCATATTTGTTTGAGTAGAAATTTCTGAAATACCCCAATCCGACTTGATCAACCTGTCCAGGTTTAATGTATCTGCCTGCTGGCATATAAATATCCACTGGTGTTGCCGCTGTTGTATTTGAAATTAAGTGGATATACTGAATCATATGATTGTAGCTTCCTTTAACAGATGAGACCTCATCTATTTGAAAATTGGCTGAGAATCTTGGTTCGAGTCCTTGAAAAGGTTTGATAATCTCCCACTCGTCAAACTGAATGGTATCAATTGGGTTAACATTTGCCGATGGGTTATCTGGATCGATTGGTTCGCCATTAGGGTATTTATATACATGACCGGCTCCTAATTGAGCAAAACCACTGTATCGTAAACCATAAGCAAGTGTTAATCTAGTACCAATTTTTTGTTCGTTGCTTATGAAGATTCCTGATTCAATTGCTGGTATTGGACGCACTTGGAAATCAAATGTGGTTTTTTCGTCACCCGTGGTGATGAAACCATCGGCAGTTCCAGGTTTGAAATAGAAATAGGTAGTTTGTAAACCGAATTCTACCTTGTTGTTTGGATTGGCGAAATAGGTGAAGTCGGCCCTACCTGAAATATTTTCGATAGAAGCTTGCCATTCAAATCCAAATGCATCCTGTTCAAAGCCCAATGCGTAACTATACTTACTATAAATGGCCGTAAAATTGGAAAAGAGTTTGTTTGAGAATAAATGATTCCATCTTAAAGTGGCGGTCCTGTTTCCCCATTGAGTGCTGAAAAGTCCGTCCAAATCGAAGACATCATCGCCCAGATATCCTGCAAGAAACACGCGATTATTTTCGTTAATTGTCCAGTTTATTTTTCCGTTTAAGTCATAGAAATAAAGCTTGCTGTCCTTAATGGTTGCGTCATTTGCCAGCGGAAAGAAAATGTCAAAATAGCTTCTACGACCGGAAACTATAAATGAAGCTTTGTCCTTTACTATGGGTCCTTCTAAAGTCAGTCGGCTAAATAGCAGACCAATTCCACCAGTAGCTGTGTACTTCTTTAAATTTCCTTCTTTCTGTCTAATATCAAGCACTGAAGAAAGTCTACCTCCATATTTCGCTGGAATTCCGCCTTTATAAAGCTTGACATCTTTAATGGCATCCGCGTTAAAGACTGAGAAGAAACCAAATAAGTGACTTGAGCTGAAAACTGGACTCTCATCTAATAATATGAGATTTTGGTCAATATTACCTCCACGAACATTAAATCCAGTAGCACCCTCACCTACAGTTGTGACCCCAGGTAACAATTGTATGGAACGTATGATGTCCGCTTCACCCAACAGCTGTGGGATTTTTTTAACCTGTGCGATGTCCAGCTTCTCAACACTCATCTCAACACTGGTTATGTTCTCATCTTCAGCTTCTCCCGTAATTACTACTTCATCCAGCATTGTTTGTGAAAAACCAATCTCGGCATTTTTAGTAATGCTTTTTGTTAATTCTATGGTTTCACTCAACGTTTCAAAACCAATGAAACTGTAATCAATAGTGTAGGTGCCGGGGGGGACGGATAATGAATAGAATCCATATTCATTCGTAACGGTGCCTGCGTTTAACTCTCTTACAAGAACAGTTGCAGCAATCATTCCTTCACCCGTTTCGGTCTCCTTTACGTATCCGCTTAGAGTTACTTTGTCTTGTCCCAAAGACGTGAGTGTAAAGAGCAGGGCAAAAATGCTCAAGAACAGAATCTTCATCAAAATTTTTTTAAGGTTGCAAATGTATTTCGATTGATGGGCCAATTTGCGCCAAACGGATGAATGGAACAATCGATAGGAGGAATGGTTGTGAATTTTAGTTAAGATTTAATTTAGGATGAATAAGCTATGCACGCATAGTAAATTTTTCTATATTCGCTAGTATTGAATGAAGCAAGAGGAAACCATAGATTTTCATATACGCTGGGCTTGGCTCAAAATCGCCAAGATGTACAATCAAGAAGCCTCAAATCATGGTCTCACCCAAAGTGCAGGATATATCCTATTAAATATCGATCCTAAGTCTGGGACTCCAGCCACACAGCTAGGTCCTATGATGGGTATGGAGTCTACCAGCTTAAGTAGAACCTTAAAATCGATGGAAGAAAAAGGATGGATTGAAAAAAACGCGGATGAGAATGATAAAAGGGTGTCTAGGGTATGTCTTACCACTGAGGGAAATAGGTTGAGAATTGTCTCAAGAAAAACAGTAGTTGGGTTTAATCAAAAACTGCTTAAGCAAATTGGGGAAAAACGTTTTCAACATTTTAAGGAAGTAATTCAAATCATTGATCAACAAACAATGAATCAAGAAGTATGAGTAAAAGGAGAATAAATAAGGTGGCAGTGCTAGGTTCTGGAATAATGGGTTCTAGAATTGCTTGCCATTTTGCCAATATTGGTGTTCAGGTTTTGTTACTTGATATTGTGCCAAGGGAATTAAACGATAAGGAGAAAGCCAAGAATCTAGACCTTAACGATCCTCTAGTAAGAAACAGGATTGTAAATGATAGTCTACAAACAGCCCTCAAAAGCAATCCTTCGCCCATTTATAATAAGTCTCAAGCGAAACTTATTGAAACTGGAAATTTTGATGATGATGTACATTGCATTTCTGAATCGGATTGGATTGTGGAGGTGATTATCGAAAGATTGGATATAAAGAAGAGTCTTTTTGAAAAGATCGAGAAGCACCGCAAACCGGGAACACTTATTACCTCAAACACTTCTGGTATTCCAATTCAATGGATGAGTGAGGGCAGGAGTGATGATTTTCAAAAGCATTTCTGCGGGACACATTTTTTTAATCCACCGAGATATCTAAAACTATTAGAGATTATTCCTGGTCCTAAAACAGATGCTGCAGTTCTTGATTTCTTGATGGATTATGGAAAACGTTACCTAGGTAAGACAACTGTATGGTGCAAGGATACACCCGCTTTTATTGCTAACCGTGTTGGTGTGTTTAGCATCATGTGGATGTTCCATCACGTGAAGGAAAATGGCTACACAGTAGATGAAATTGATAAGTTGACCGGGCCGGTGATTGGTCGACCAAAATCGGCAACATTCAGAACCACAGATTTAGTAGGCCTTGACACCTTAGTCCATGTTTCTAATGGAGTTAAAGACAATGTGCCAAATGATGAAATGGCCAGCCTCTTTCAAATTCCAGACTACATCAATAAGATGGTAGAAGGGCAAATGCTGGGAGATAAAACTAAAAAAGGGTTTTTCAAGAAAACCAAGAATGCTGAAGGGAACAGAGAGATACTTGTGTTGGATCTCAATACTCTGGAATATGGGCCAAGATCTAAACCAAAGTACGCTTCGCTAGAAGCTGCTAAAGGAATAGATGCCCTCAGTGACAGAGTGAAGTTTCTGTTCAATTTTAAGGATAAAGCAGGAGATTTCTATCGAGCACATTTTGCATCCATTTTTGCTTATGTCAGCAATCGAATCCCAGAGATAAGCGATGAAGTCTATCGCTTGGATGATGCAATGAAAGCTGGTTTTGGTTACGAAATGGGGCCATTCGAAACATGGGATGCTATTGGTTTGGCTGAGGGTTGTGATCAAATTAAATCTCATTCATTAACAGCTGCCAATTGGATTAACGAAATGATTCAGGCGGGTGCCAAGTCTTTTTATCGAATTCATGATGGTAAACGCCAATACTGGAATCAAGATTCAAAATTATATTTGGATATCCCGGGTCAAGAAGGTAAGGTGAATTTGATGGTTGCAAAGCATCAAAATGTACTTTGGAAAAACTCTGGAACTACCATAACAGATATTGGCGATGGAATTCTGAATGTAGAATTTCATACCAAAATGAACACCATTGGTGGCGATGTTCTCCAAGGTCTGAATAAAGCCATTGACATGGCGGAAGCAGATTATGATGGGATAGTCGTGTACAATGAAGGCGGGAATTTCAGCGCAGGAGCCAATGTCGGTATGATATTTATGATGGCAGCGGAGCAGGAATATGATGAATTGGACTTCGCCATTCGTCAATTTCAAAACACAATGATGCGTATGCGTTATTCTAGCATTCCAGTCGTAAGCGCTCCACATAATCTGGCACTTGGTGGTGCTTGTGAGCTGAGTATGCATGCAGATAAAGTAATTGCAAATGCAGAGCTCTACATGGGGTTAGTGGAATTTGGTGTTGGGTTAATTCCAGGTGGTGGCGGTACAAAAGAATTTGCACTTCGGCTAACAGATGAGTTTAGAGATGGTGATATCCGATCTAACCAATTTAGGCATCGACTGATGACCATTGCTCAGGCCAAGGTGGCAACATCCGCGCATGAAGCTTTTGAGTTGGGTTATTTGCGGCTGGGAATAGATGAGGTTGTTGTGAGCAGAGAGCTTCAGCTTACGCGGGCGAAAAGAGCGGCACTCGATTTGGCAGAGAAAGGTTATACAATGCCGAAGAAGCGGGATGATATTCAAGTGCTTGGAAATGAAGGTCTCGGTTTAGTTTATGTAGGTGCGGAAACAATGGCATCTGGTAATTACATGAGCGAACATGATCGCGTAATAAGCGAAAAGTTAGGATGGGTTATGTGCGGTGGTGATTTGAGCTACCCTCAGGAAGTGTCGGAACAATATTTATTGGATTTAGAGAGAAAAGCCTTCCTAGAGCTTTGTGCAACAAGACCAACGCTGGAAAGATTGCAAAGCATGGTGAAGCATGGTAAAGTATTAAGAAACTAGAATTATGAATGCATATATAATAGCAGGAAAAAGGTCGGCAGTTGGAAAGGCGCCACGGGGAAAGCTAAGGTTCACAAGGCCAGACGACTTAGCAGCTGCAGTAATAAAGGGAATGTTAGCTGATTTTCCGGATTTAGATCGAAATAGAATTGACGATGTCATAGTAGGAAATGCCACACCCGAAGCAGAACAAGGGTTGAATGTGGGTAGAATGATCTCATTGATGAGCCTAGATACGGATAAGGTTCCTGGAATGACAGTGAATAGGTACTGTTCGTCTGGTTTGGAGACTATAGCAATAGCTGCATCAAAGATTCATTCTGGAATGGCGGATATGATCATTGCTGGCGGAGTAGAAACCATGAGTCCGATTCCATTTGGAGGTTGGCGAATTGTACCTAACGCCCCAGTGGCCAGTGCCAATCGCGATTATTATTGGGGAATGGGTTTAACTGCCGAGGCGGTGGCGAATGAATTTAAAGTAAGTCGCGAAGATCAAGATGCCTTTGCCTATCAATCTCACATGAAGGCTTTAAAGGCCATAAAGGATGGCGCTTTCAAGGATGAAATAGTTCCGATTGAAGTGGAAGAGATTTTTGTGAAGGATGATAAAAAGCAATCGAGGAAATATGTTTTTGATACAGATGAAGGCCCGAGACCAGATACTGCCATGGATAAACTAGCTAGGCTTCGTCCAGTTTTTGATGCAAAAGGATCAGTAACGGCAGGTAATGCCTCTCAGACTAGTGATGGTGCCGCCTTTGTTATGATCGTAAGCGAAAGAATGTTGAAAGAGTTGAACGTTGAACCCATTGCCAGATTGGTTTCCTATGCAGTTGCCGGTGTTCCGCCAAGAATTATGGGGATCGGTCCTGTGGAAGCAATACCAATGGCATTAAAACGGGCAGGGCTAAAACAAAACGAAATTGACCTGATAGAATTAAACGAAGCCTTTGCATCTCAATCTTTAGCCGTGATTAGAGAGCTTGGACTGAATCAAGATATTGTAAATGTGAACGGTGGAGCAATATCCATCGGTCACCCTCTAGGTTGCACGGGGGCTAAGTTGAGTGTGCAGATGTTTAACGAATTAAAACGAAGAAACCAGAAATATGGCATGGTGACCATGTGTGTTGGAACAGGCCAAGGAGCCGCGGGAATTTTTGAAATGATGGGATAAAAAAAGAGGACCCTAATTGAATCCTCTTTTGAATTTGATGAGTGGTGCTATTTTTTTGGAACAATCGTAATCATTGTCTTCGTAGCTTTCAGCGGCTTCATCAAATTGAGCCTTAGAAAAAGAACCTGAAGCACAAACGTCAGTAGTAAAGAACTCTGATTCACATTCGTAACAAATATCAACCACTGTAATGGATTCTGATGCGACATCTGTTTCCTTATCATTCTTAGATTTCACTACTAGTTCAACTGTAATTGTGCCATCTACATCCCAAGAATAGCTTGGGTTTTCTTGAGAAGACGTATATTCAATAAAGTCAGTTTGCATAAGCCAGTCATAGGTTTTGCTTCTTCAGAACAATTACTGAATGTAACAACTTCGAATACTTCTGGGTTGTCATTTGAAACAGTGAAACACGCAGTAGGTTCCTTGGTACAAGATGTAAATGTTACAGCAAAGGCTATGGCAAGTAATGGTAAGGTGGTTTTTATAAATGTGTTTTAAAAATTTCAGCGAAAGAATATGAAAGCAATTAAAGGAGGAGAGTTCCTCATACGACAGACGAAACCAGATGAAGTTTTCACTCCAGAAGACTGGGGTGAAGAGGAATTAATGATTGCGCAGACCTGTCGCGATTTCCTAAAACAAGAGGTCCTACCGTTAGTGGATAAGCTCGATTCAATGGAAGATCCAGGGTTAATGCCATCACTGCTAAAGAAAGCCGGTGAGCTAGGAATTCTGTCAATATCTATTCCAACAGAATATGGTGGAATGGGAATGGATTTTAAAACATCCATGTTGGCAGCTGAGGCTGTTGGCGGAGGCCATTCATTCAGTGTCGCCATTAGTGCGCATACTGGAATTGGGACCTTGCCCATACTTTATTATGGATCAGAAAAGCAAAAGCAAAAGTATATACCGAAATTAGGTACAGGTGAGTGGTTGGGTTGCTATTGTTTGACGGAGCCTAGTGCCGGTTCTGATGCAAACTCAGGAAAAACTAAAGCAATAAAAGACGGGAATCTTTGGAAAATCAATGGGCAAAAGATGTGGATTACAAATGGCGGATTTGCTGATGTTTTCACAGTATTTGCCAAAATTGATGATGATAAAAACCTGAGTGCTTTTATTGTAGATAAAGGAGTTGATGGATTGACGCTGAATTCAGAGGAAAAGAAGATGGGTATTAAAGGTTCATCCACGCGCCAGGTGTTTTTTAATGATGTGAAAGTCAATGCAATTGCGCAATTGAGTGAGAGAGAGAACGGATTTAAAATCGCCTTGAACATTTTAAATGTTGGTCGAATTAAGTTAGCAGCCGCGACATTGGGTGCCGCCAAAGAAGTGGTCACGGTGAGTGTGAAATACGCCAATGAGCGCAACCAGTTTGGTAGGCCAATATCAAAATATGGTGCTATCAAGTATAAATTGGGTGAAATGGTAATTCGAACATATGCGCTAGAAAGTGCCGTATATCGAATCAGTCAAAATATTCAAGATAGGATTCAGGGTCTAGAAAATGACGGTATGGATAAAGGAAAATCTACGCTGAAGGGAATCGAGGAATACGCTGCGGAATGTGCTATGATGAAGGTTTTAGGTTCAGAGGTGCTAGATTACGTGACAGATGAAGGCGTACAAATACATGGAGGCATGGGGTACTCAGCAGAAACTATCGTAGAGAAGGCTTATCGTGATAGTCGAATCAATCGAATTTTTGAGGGTACGAATGAAATCAACCGTATGCTCACAGTAGACATGATTTTGAAGAAGGCACTGAAAGGTGAGCTAGATTTAATGGGGGCAGCAAAATCCGTACAAGATGAACTTTTGGGGATTCCTGATTTTGGTAGTGAGGATGGCGGGTTGTTTTCAGAAGAACACAAATTGGTCGAATCATTTAAGAAGGCAATACTAATGGTCGCAGGCTCAGCAGCACAAAAGCTCATGATGGATTTGCCTAAAGAGCAAGAGGTTCTCATGAATATAGCGGACATGGCAATTGACGCATATACATCGGAATCACTTTTATTACGTGTACATAAAAAAATCAATACTTCAGGAGAAGAGGGCCAGGATGCTTACAAGGCGATGGTTCAGGTATATATACATGATGCGGCTGATCGAATCAACAAGGCCGGAAAAGAGGCGTTACTCTCATTTGCAGAAGGTGATGAACTTAGAATGATGCTAATGGGTATGAAGCGATTTACAAAGACGCAACCACAGAACATTAAAGAACTACGTAGAAAAGTTGCAGAACACATCATTTCAGTAAATAAATACTCGTTATAACCATTTTGTGTCATTCAATATCTCGTTATTCGATTTTATTGAATAGGTATGTGGGATGAGTGCGCAATTGCAGACGATAATAGGTTCGACCGGTTAATTTGCAGGCGAATTATCGAGCGACTTCGTGAGGTGGATAGCTCGGTTGAATTTGATTCGTCCGAGCCGTTTTTGTCTAATTTATTAGATGCGAATTCTAAGGGTAAGGAAATTTTGGTCTTTCCGGATATCAATATGCCAGGTATGAATGGTCTAGACTTATTGCAAAGGCTAAACGAAGGAGAGAATTATAGGGAGCTGATTGAAAGACTTTCAATTTCATCATGACATCCTCCACTTTAACTGCTGAAATAGAATCAGTGCGTAACTATTCTTTTGTTAATGGCATTATTGCTAAGCCAATGAGTATTAATAAAATTACGGAAGTGATGCTTGACGCTATCTAATATAGAATTTATGGATCGAGGGTTATCTTCTAACGGTAATCCAAGAATCCCATTCACCCGCTGCTATGCACTCCATTCGAAGTTTGTCAGCCTCTGAGCGCTTGGTGAACTTTTGTCCCATAAGGAATCGAGTAATACCGTCACTATAACCTTTGATCTCAACTTCTCCGACCGATCTAAGGAAGTCATATTTAAAGCGTCCCGGATTTCGATATGCTCCCACCTGAACCCTGAAAGAGCATCCAGATGCGATCTCCACTTCGGTAAGTTCCTCCCGATCAGGCTCAACATCACATACCCCAGACAATAAATCTAGTGGGTCAACTAAAGAGTCAATAGCATCTTGTATTCCTGAACTTCCAGCAAATCCATCTGTGTAGAAGTCAAATCTGTATTCAATACGCAATACGGCTTCCTTCATTGGCGGAACATCTACGTATTCTACCTTCGGCTCAAAACCATCAGCCAATAGGCTGATTTTATATTTATGATCAGGTAGAAGAGAGTAAACAAACTCTCCAGTAGCGCTGTCAGCAACAAGAGTAGCCAGAACATCACCAGTCCTATCATCTATTATTTTGGCTAAGGCAGAACTCGGAACATCATCTGCATACACAGTACCAGCTAGTAATACGAGAGCGTTGAGCCTCTCGAAAGTTCCAGGTTGTACACGATATATATCATGCAGATTTTCACCACTTGCGCGAGCAGATGAGAAATAGCCCCAGTCGCCATCTTTTGTGATGTGATAGAATCGATCATCATCGGCAGTGTTTATCGGGTATCCTAAGTTGATAGGCTCCTGCCAATCACTATCTGTGCTGTCATACTTGATATAAAACATATCATACCCACCCATTGAACCATGAGCTTCTGACGCAAAGTATAGAGAAGATCCATTTGAGTAAATAAATGGTGAGTCTTCATTGAATTCTGAATTGATTTTTGTACCAAGGTTTTGCACATTACCAAAAGTGCTATCCTCCCTCATGGTGGCCGTATATATATCGCGTCCTCCTTCACCTCCTGGCTTGTCACTTGAAAAATAAAGCGTTCTGCCATCTGGTGCAAGGAATGCGTGCCCTTCATAATGTGGAGTATTCACATCTCCCTCAAGCCTCTTTGGTTTTGACCAAGCTGTGTCCCCTGCGTTATAGCTGATATAAATATCTTCTTCCGCTTGGTCTCCGCTTAAATAAATAAACATGATTTTATTATCGTAAGAAACACTCATTGGAGCCTCATGTCTTTGAGCAGTATTAATCTCATCCGAAATACTTTTACCCTCACCAAAATCAAATTTATCATCTCCGCCTTGATGTTCTGCGACAAATATATCCTCATAGTACAAACCAATATCTGAGTATTTGGTCTGGTCAGTCATCAAATCACCTTTACTATCGGGTCCACGGCTGGTATAGTAGAGATATTTGCCTTCAGAACCAATCACTGGACTATATTGAGAGTTCTCCTTATTGGATAGCGGTGTAAGAATTTCTAATGTTAACGCCATTTGGCGCTCCATTAATTCAATTCCATTCTCACAGTTTTCTATCAGTCTTAATGTTTCAATTCGCTCAGTTCCACTAGCTTTTGTAGTTTCTAAGTAGCTGTTATACATGTCGATTGCTTCCTGGAATTTATAAAGGAGGTGCTTTGACCGTGCCATGTAAAAAGTAACTCGAGGGTAATCTGAATTGCCCTTCATTTCTTTCAAAATGTCATACGCCTCTTCTCGACCATTAGATCTAAATAAGCAACTTGCCCCAGTTTTGTATTGCAGATAGCTATCATTAGGACGCATATCCCAAAGACTATCATAAATATCATACGCTCTTAAATATTCTCCTTGTTCAAAGAGCATATCAGCATCGTATAGTCTGGCCATTGCCGGTCCAGTTAAAGCATTTTGCGAATAGGAAGCAAGTGACATTAGAATCACAAATCCTGCACAAACAATCGATCTAAGGTTCAGTAGCATGAAGCAATAAAATTGAGAACCTTCAAATGTATTAATATCTCGCTGTTAGTAAAGCCTCGGAATGAAGCTTTACTAACTTTGAAATCTTAATGGATTGTGAAACTTTTCGACTTACTAATGGACTGAGGGTTGTCTTTCGTCAAGACTTGAGTATTCATACGATCCACTGTGGGTTCTTAATTAATGCTGGTTCTCGTGACGAGGACCATTTAGAGCATGGTCTAGCTCATCTCATTGAGCATTGTTTGTTTAAAGGAACTACAAATAGAAAATCGTTTCACATTCTATCAAGGCTTGACTCCGTTGGAGGTGAAATTAACGCTTACACAACTAAGGAGGAAACATGTGTTTATGCTTCCGCAATGAAAGAGCATTTTGAGAGAGCTACTGAATTGCTTTTTGATATTGTTTT
>CALKOP010000046.1 GCA_938091155.1 uncultured Flavobacteriales bacterium
TTATCGTAGTTCAAATCAATTATCGTGAAGCCTGAGCGAACCTTAACGCCATTCACGTAAACATCTGCCTCTTTCGATTCTCTTGACCAAGTAAAAAACTTGTCCTTGATCTCTCCATTATATTCCGCGAACCAAAACTGATCGCGATTCACAATTACTTGATTGGAGTGAGCAAAAAGCTTCAATTTCTCCCCTAGCTTTTCCTTATACGAATTGAAATGTGCCGCATGCGCATCACCCAAATTGGTAAAGATTCCAATACTCGGAGCAATTATTTGCCGCAACAAGTCCATTTCCCCAGGTTTTGAAATTCCCGCCTCAAATACGCCTAATGTATGCTTGCTGCCCAATTGCATCAATGAAAGCGCCACTCCAATCTGCGAATTATAGCTTTTTGGACTACGGCAGATCTGATGACTTGCCTCCAACAAGCTATTGATCCATTCTTTTACAATGGTTTTTCCATTGCTTCCTGCCGCACCAACTATCGGAATTTCATAATTATCTCGATGCTCTTTGGCAATCTCTTGCAAAGCCATTACCGCGTCTTTTACCACAATAAAATTCGCCTCGCCTTCATGCGCTTTTCCGATAGCAGCATCAGTAATTAAGAAATTCTGGCTTCCACGTTCAATGAGCTCTGGAATGAAATCATGACCATCAGACCGCGAACCTTTTAACGCTACAAAAAGAGCTCCATGCCAGTGTATGTCTCTATGATCGATAATGATGTTAGAAACATTGGATCCTGGAATAGCAATCTGAGCTTGCACTGAACAGAAATCAGCGATGGATTCTATGGTATAGTTCATTTGGATGGCGTCTTTTTATCGATAACAATCTTCTCTTGAGATGCACTGAAGCATGCTCGGCATAGCGGCTCATACTCTTCGCGTTCACCCAACTCCACTAATTTCTCGCTGTCTATTACCCTGTGGCTGTGATTGGCTAATGAGGCACATTTCATGCAAATGGCGTGTACCTTGGTTACGTATTCGGCCACGGCCATTAGCCCTGGCATGGGACCAAAAGGTCGGCCTTTGTAGTCCATATCTAAGCCTGCTATGACAACCCTTTTCCCAAGTGATGCTAGCTGAACACAGACATTGACCAACTCCTCATCAAAGAATTGAGCCTCATCAATTCCAACCACTTGCGCTTGGTTCGCGAGGATTAAAATATTGCTGGATGACCGCACAGGAGTGGATGAAATACTGTTTTTGTCATGAGAAACTACTTCCTCTTCATTATAGCGTTTGTCTACCTCAGGCTTAAAAATATCGACCTGCTGGCCAGCAAACTCGGCTCGCTTCAGTCTTCGTATTAACTCTTCGGTTTTGCCAGAAAACATGGAACCACAGATCACTTCGATCCATCCGAATTTGTGTCTTTTGCTACCTGTGTATTCTAAAAACATGCGTTGACCTTGAGCCTAAGTTACGAATATCAACACCACCGACCGATTGGCAATGACAAATACTGAAAAACGACTTTGCATTATTGGCTGGGTGTCTATTCAATTCATTCCTAGTATTGAAATATGCGATGGCTAAGCTTCATCTTCATGCTAAACCTTTGTTCTGCTTTTCATAGCCAGGCCCAAGTTGAACCTCAGTTCAAATTTTACTTGGCATTTGAGGATGCTACTGAGCAGAGAGATACAGTTTGGATTGTTATCGACACCAATGCGGTACTTGTTGAGGATACCATATTCAATGAATGGATTCTACCTATCGATAGCCATAATTTTGATGTTTATTTTGGAATTAACCGTGGAATCGGGGATTCTTCCAAAAGCGTATACGCTCGCCAAACGGTTGGTTTTACTGGATATATTAATGCCGTTAACTTCACCAATCCCACAATTATTCGATGGGATACAAATCTTCTGGTTAATCATTCTCTTATTAACCCATACAAACAGATATGGATTAGAACGGAAAACAATGTGCCGAGTGAATTCCATCTGTACGACACTCTATTTCTAAATCAGGGAATTGGCGAAATAATTGTTGACTCGGTCATTTTAAATGGGAATCTAGAACACTTTCCAATTCAGCTATATTTAGGAATACGTCCAATCAACACTGTAGGCATTGAACATGCTGGTGTTTTGACCAACCGACACTTTATCTATCCCAACCCTACAAACTCATCTGTTCAATTAAAAGTCTCTAGCGAAAACTGGCCCGTTTCATATGAAATATTCGACCTGAAGGGAAGCAACATGAAACAAGGCGTTTTACATAATTCCTAAAAATCCATTGACGTTCGCAACTTCAACTTTGGTTCTTACATCATTCATTTCAAAACTGAGTCTGACGCGTGGACAGAAAAACTGGTGGTGGATTAATTCCTGTTATTTAACTGGTATTCGCCCTAACATTTCACATCTTTGAGGCGTTATCAGAAAGTGATGAACATGGAAGAACTCAGGCAGCAAATAATTGATCTACAGACTCGCGTAGAAGAAAAAGAGCATGACCTAATGGTCATTCAGCAAGAACTAAACTTGATGAAGGCTCGGTTGGAAGATGCTATTTCTCAAAAGCATGTTCAATCGCTGAAAGAGGAGCAAGAAACTCGACTAAAAGCCAAGGCTAAGGAAGAGGCTGAGAAGGCTCGCATTGCTGCTGAAAAGGCCGAAGTAGAGGAGCAAGAAAAGCAACAATTAGCCAATGAGGCTTCTTTAAAAAACGTTGAAGCAGAACAAGAATTAGAAGCCAAAGCAGAGGTGACGGATTTGGAAATAAGCAAAGTAGGTGAGGCTGAGCACGAGGCAATCATGCACACCATTGAAGAAATGTCGCGGTCCATGGGCGTGTCAAAAACAGAATCTTCAGAATCTAGGTTTGAGGAGCGTACCTCTTTAGTCGAGAAGGTTTCGAAACACAAGCTGAACGATATAAAGCGAGGCATTGGAATCAACGAGCGCTTTTTGTTCGCCAATGAGCTATTTGCAGGTGACATGAGCGCTTTTACACGTGCGGTGGAAGAACTCAACCATGTCGATTCAGAAACGGACGCCAATCGATTGATGAACGAGAATCTAGCGTCAAAATATCGCTGGGATCAAGAAGACGAAACAGTATTAGCGTTTAAGTCGTTGGTTTCTCGCAGATTTGTAGGATGAAACATGCCCTACTCGCGTTTTTAATTAACGCAACCCTCATTCCTCTTTCTAGTTTTTCGCAAGATCAAACTTATGTAAAGGCAATGATAGATTCGCTTTGCGCGCCTCGCTATCACGGTCGAGGTTATGTAGAAAATGGTGATACAAAAGCAGCCCATTTTATCAAACGGCAAGTGGAAGAATTGGGCGTGGATCAACCTGTAGAGTTTCAAGATTTTGAAATGGGTGTCAATACTTTTCCAGGACAAATGGAATTGACTGTCAATGGCGCGACCTTAAAAACGGGAGCCGATTACATCATTGACCCAAAGTCTGGAGGTAAAAAAGGGGAATATGACGCCATACGGTTTAAGCCAAAATGGGTCAAAAACCCTGAGAAGTTATTCAGCATGGTGGCTGATGAAAAGTTTACTGGTAAAGTAGTTGTATTTGCTATTCCTGAAGAAGGCACCAACTACGCCACCCTGATTGGAGACGTATATAAAAACCCGCTAAAAGCCGAAGCTTATCTCATTTTGACAGATCAAAAATTGACGTGGAGTGTGAGTCGATCCATGGTCAGTTTTCCAATTTTTCGCGTAACTAAATCAGACCTTACCAAAAAGATCAAAACAGTAAAACTTGCAGTTGATCAAACATTTGTGAGCAAACATCAAGCTACAAACGTCATGGCAACTTTGCCAAGAACCAACGATACTGCCAAAGAAATGATGGTATTCACGGCACATCTCGATCACTTGGGGCGTATGGGAGCAGAAACATATATAGCAGGCGCCAGCGATAACGCCAGTGGTTCTGCCATGCTATTGGATTTATACAAGTACTATATAGAAAACAGACCTGAACAAGAAGTCCGTTTTATTTGGTTTGGTGGCGAAGAAGCTGGGCTGGTTGGCTCAAAGTATTTCGTTGACAACAGCCCAATTCCTTTAGAGGATATTCAATTTCTTATGAATTTGGATTTAATGGGTGACGCAGGAAAAGGCATTACAGCCGTGAACGGAAAAGTGTTTGACGAGCACTTTGCGAAGCTTAGTTCACTCAATATGGAGCTTGGACTTTTAGATAAAACAAAGCCCCGTGGACCTACTGCAAACAGTGATCACCATCCGTTTTACGAAAAAGGAGTTCCGTGCTTCTTTGTATACACCATGGGTGACTATTCCCACTACCATGACATTTATGATGTGCCCGAAAACCTACCACTGGCCAAATACGATGAAGTATTTCAGCTAATGGTAGAGTTTATGAATTCAGGAATTTAAAGGCTATCGGAAGATCTGAATGGATCCTTTCGCATTCTGCTTGCTGTAAGGGATATCATTCTCATCCGATGCCTGAATATGATAGTAACACATGGTTCTGTTTGGTAAAACATTGCCGAAATTGTCTGTTCCGCACCAAGAGAAATTTGGATCTCTAGATTGGAAAACCTGCACACCTTCTCTGGTGAATATTGTGATTTGAAAAGATGCAGCCTGTGCCGCGTCTTCTATTCTAAAACATTCGTTAGTTCCATCGCCATCCGGGCTTATATAACCCATTGCCTGGTGCGCTAAGACGATGCTGCAAACTTTTTCAGCTTCCTTCTCTTCTTCAAGATTTTGAGGCGTATCCACGGGCGTTTCTTCCTTTGCTTTTGGCTGTGGTGTATCGTCCGATTTATTTGACGCTACATCCTTGTCGTTAGCTTCAGTTTCCTTGGTGGAATTGCCAACAGTTGAATTCTCCTCTATGTTCGATGATTGCTCATTTAACTGAACACTATTGTCAGATTTCTTCGTTGCTAAATTGCCCTCTGCAATCTCTTCTTCTATAATATCCGCAACAATCACATCCATAGAAACATCAGTGTTTTCACGTGTAGATTTAGTCTTTATAGGTTTCTCGTTGATTGTAATTTCTTCTTGTGTATCCCACTCAGTTGATTCAATTTGAGCAGTTTCATTATCCAACTTTGATGCTTTACTTTCAATGACCACTACCTCGTTTTGAGGGGCGGTAGCTGATTGCAATTTGATTTCATTTACAGTTCCGATCGCGACCACAGTTGTGAGTCCAATCACAGCAGCAGCTTTAAACATAACCGCTGAAGTAGCCGCAGTTCCTGCTGCGCCTTGAGCCGCAATTCCAGATTGTACGCCAGCCCAAACATGTGAGCTTACTTCCATTTCATGATTCGCAAAAGCGTCTCTGAAAATTTCTTCGATATTGTTCTGATTATTTTCCATCAGATATTTTCTCTTTCTCCAATTATATTCATTAAATAAGTCCTCGCTTTACGAAACTGAGTCTTTGATGTGCTCTCTGTAATCCCCAGCTCATCCGCAATCTCTCTATGCGAATAACCCTCGATGGCGTACATGTTAAACACGGTTCGGTATCCTGTTGGCATTTCGTGTATGAGTTTCATCAACTCTTCTAATCTCAATTTACCTAGGGACTTTTCATCTGTTCCAGCCAAATACTCTGCTTCACTAATGTCAGTATCGATAGTAACTGCTCGCTTTTTTCTTAAGCTATCCAGCGATGTATTTACCATGGTTCTTCTTATCCAACCCTCAAAGCTTCCTTCTCTTTTGAATTTACTTAAGTGGCCAAAAATCTTGACGAATCCATCTTGCAAAACATCCTCTGCCTGCTCTCGCTCGGCTGCATAACGCATACATACCGACATCATCTTTCCGCTAAACTTGTCAAACAACGCTTTTTGCGCCCGATGATCCCCCCGCAAACACTTATCAATCAGCTCGTCTTCAGTCATTGAGTGTAAAACTCGTACATAGATGTGAATTGTCCCAAAATAGTTGCCCGTTGATTTTTGATTGTTGTTTTAAAGGATTACGAATACCTTCGTGAAGGTTAACAAATGAAGATTTCAGCTAGTGTATATTCAAGCAAAGAGGGCAGTTTAAAAGAAATTGTTCAAAATTTAGATGCCCACGGCATTGATTATCTACATATAGATTGCAAAGACAATTTCGATGTTTTCAATGATATTGAAGAGATCCGAAATTATAGCAGCACTCCTATTGATCTGCATCTTATCACGGCTGATCCAGAAAAGTACTTCGATCGTATAAACGCTCTCAACATTGAATTTGTAACCTTACAATTCGAAGATTTGAATGGGTTTCAATACAAGGGAGGCCTTCATTCAAAAATGGGTTTATCGATTATAACTCACACGCCTTTAAGCGCGATAGAAAGTGATTTTGACGCCTACGACTTTGTGTTGATGATGGCAACAACCCCAGGAGAAAGTGGAGGTAGATTTGACAAAACCAATTTCCGAAAAATTCGCGAATTCAAAAAAACCTATCCATCAAAACCGATTCATATGGATGGTGGAGTTAATGCAGAGGTGAGTTTTATTCTGCGCAACATGGGCGTTCACTCTTCTGTCGTAGGATCATACCTATTCAAGGATCAACCATTGGGTGCCGCACTTTTAAAAATACAAACACACGATATTGATAGCCACTATTCGGTGGGTGATTTTATGCGATTAAGGGACGAAAGTCCAATAGTTGGTGTAACCAATCGAAATCTGAAAACAGTATTGCAAAGCATAGACAATTATAAGCTGGGATTCACCATCCTAGAAGATGAAAACGAAAGACTTGAGGGCATTGTGAGCAACGCCGATCTGCGCAGAGAATTGCTCAGAAATGTTGATAATCCGGCTAATATTTCACTGGAAAGAATGATCAACACAAAACCAATTTCAGTGCAGGAAAATACGACAGTTACGAACATGCTGGCATTGTTAAAACAATTTGATTTCCCGATTAATTATCTTCCTGTAGAAGACAAAAACAATAAAATAAAAGGAGTAGTCTCCTTCCTAAACTTAGTGAAAGGCGAACTATGATAATACACACAAAACCCAATGCTAGCGACACGGATGTGAATCGCTTGGCCAAGGAAACTGAATCCATCTTGTTTCATAATGGTGAACATAATGTGTTGGTGACTCCGTCAAAAATGCAAAGTCCACCCGATGGTTTTTCTGAAATCATAGACCAAAGCTGGCCAATGGCGAGTGACATCCAATTAGGGAGCAAATCTTACCTAAATCAAACTCGAGAAATCAAGCTTGGTAGTGTTAGCATCGGTGGAAACACAAAGAATACAATTGTAATTGCGGGTCCATGTTCAGTCGAGTCAAATTCTCAAATTAAACAAAGTGCTGAGTTCATGCAGAAACTGGGAATTACTGCGCTCAGAGGGGGCTGCTATAAACCACGAACTTCCCCGTATTCTTTTCAAGGATTGGGGCTAGAAGGTCTAAAGCTTCTCTCGAAAATGCGCGCAGAATTTGGATTTACTATTGTGAGCGAAGTACGGGATGCAACGCATGTTGATCATGTAATTGAACATGCAGATGTTATTCAAGTTGGTGCAAAAAGTATGTATGACCACGGGATTTTGCGCGCTTGTGCCAAAACTCAAAAACCAATTTTGATAAAACGAGGTTTTGGTACTACACTTCAGGAGTTTGCGCAAGCGGCTGAATTTGTGCTTTCTGGAGGAAATCCAAATGTGATACTTTGTGAACGCGGCATTCGCACGTTTGAAACAAAAACACGATTTACATTGGACCTATGTGGAGTCGCTTGGTTGAAGGAAAACACAAACCTTCCCATTATTCTGGATCCATCTCACGCTTTAGGTTATCGATATGGAATTTCTGACTTGTCAAAAGCCTGCGTGGCAATGGGAATTGACGGTTTACTTGTCGAAGTGCATCCTGATCCTTCCGTTGCGAAAAGTGATGCCGCCCAGCAATTGAGGCACGATCAATTCGCAAAGCTTATTAAGGACATTAAACCCGTGGCCACAGCTGTAGGACGAAATATGGTATGATCATAATTGCATGGGATTCAACTAAACTTGCAGTATGTCTGTTCTAAGAGATAACATCAAACACCTTCAAACCATTCATCCAGATGTAGGACAGGGTTTATCCACAAACCCGACCCTGTTGGATTTGGAAAATCTTTGCGCAAAAACAGGTTATGATATCGCTACTCTTTTTCAATTCAACCTTAGTGCGCTCCAGCTACCATGGGGTGATATTAAATTCATTTTTCTGGACGTGGATGGTGTACTAACCGAAGGTGGAATGTTTTATACCGAGGAGGGCGATGAGTTTAAGCGTTTCGAAACCAAGGATGGAATGGCAATAAAGGAAGCCATAAAACAAGGCATCGAGTTCGGAATTATAAGTTCTGGAGTAAACAAAGCCATCATCCAGCATCGTGCTGATATGTTTGGAATTAAACGCGTTTATGTAGGTGCCGAACAGAAGGTGACCATTGCCGAAAAATGGTTAACCGACATGGACCTTGACTGGAATCAAATAGGATACATAGGTGATGACATCAATGATCTAAAAATGTTTGACAAAGTGGCCATTGCCGCTTGCCCCGCAGACGCTTCCATCCCAAATAAATCGGCAGCCAGTTTTGTTTTACAATCCACTGGTGGGAACGGCTGTGCTCGCGAGTTTCTTCGATACCTTCCGCCATTAAAAGCGATAATATAATGGCCGGTAAATTGACCTTAGTCCCCACGCCAATTGGCAATTTGGATGACATCACCCTTCGCGCAATAAAAGTGCTGGGAGAAACGGATGCCATTTTATGCGAAGACACTCGACATAGTGGTAAACTTCTGGCACATCTCAGCATTAGCAATAAACTCCAGCCCTTTCACCAGCACAATGAGCATAAAGTAACAGATCGATTGGTAAGTGACTTGCAAGCTGGAACAAACTACGCATTGATTACCGATGCCGGTACACCAGGCATCAGCGATCCAGGTTTTTTATTGGTGCGAGCCTGTATTGAAGCAAATATTCAAGTGGAAGTATTACCAGGGGCAACTGCTATAATTCCCGCGTTGGTTGGGTCAGGTTTTTCCTCGGAGAAATACGTTTACTTGGGATTTCCACCACAAAAAAAAGGCAGGCAAACCTTTTGGAAAGAATTGGCTGACGAAGCTAAAACCATGGTCATGTGCGAGTCGCCTCACCGTATCAATAAGGCCTTGAAGGAAGCTCTAGAAACTTTTGGTGCGAAGCGACATGCTTGCGTGGCCCGAGAGATTTCTAAGTTATATGAAAACTATCATAGGGGCACAACTCAGGAACTTTTATCAATTGGAAAGGAAAAAGCCTACAAAGGCGAAATAGTGTTGTTAATAGAGGGTAAAAACCAGTTTGAAAAACGAATGAAAGCATGAGAGCAATTGTATTGGTGAAGGATGGTGATCCAAAAGAGGCATTCGAATTTCAGGACATTTCTATGCCCAAGTGCAAGCCAAATGATGTGTTGATTAAAGTCTCTCACTTTGGATTAAACTATGCCGACATCATGGCCAGAAAAGGCATGTACAATGATCGCCCTGAATTGCCCTGTGTACTAGGCTACGAGGTGGTGGGTGAAGTTCACGAAATGGGTTCTGAAGTAAGGGGTTTTGAAAAAGGCGATTATGTGCTTGGCTTCACTCAATTTGGTGGATACGCTGAATATTGTGCAACTGACGCCATGGGCGTTGTAAAATTAGGAACAGGCACCAACGCAGCCGAAGCAACAGCGCTGGCTACGCAATATTGCACAGCATGGTACGCAGCGTGCATGATGGTCAATTTGCAAAAAGGAGATCGGGTATTGGTTCATGCTGCCGCTGGAGGAGTAGGTACGGCATTGGTTCAAATTGCGAAAATGAAAGGTTGCGAAGTTTTTGGAACTGCCGGGAGTGATGAAAAACTTGAGCATCTCAGGCAAAAAGGTGTAGATCATACCATTAACTATCGCAAACATGACTTTGTTACCGAAGTAAGTCGCATTCTAAAGGACAAAAGAATTGATGTTGCTTTTGATCCAATTGGTGGGTCAAATTTTAAACGAACCAACAGTCTGGTTGGGTCTGGAGGTCGAATTGTGACTTTCGGTGCCAGCGAATGGAGCGCCTCTAAGGGTGGAATAATCGATAAATTGAAACTGGCCTTTGGATTTGGTTTTCTCCATCCAATTGGGCTTCTGATGAAATCAAAAACCGTCATTGGCGTAAACATGCTCCGCATTGGTGAAAACAAACCTGAATATCTCCAAACCTGCATGCAAGAGGTTTACACACATTATCAAAATGGCACCTTAAAACCCACTATCGATTCAGAGTTTTCCGCAGAGGACATTGCAAAAGCTCACGACCGATTAGATGGCCGAAGGTCTATTGGTAAGGTGGTTGTAAAGTGGTAGCTAGAAAGTAAACGCATCCTTAAACTCATTTAAGCGCTTCTTCAACAAAGCAAGATCAGCCTCGGTATGTGCTTGGTTTCCATTATCCACCTTTAGTTCACGCAGCTTTATGTTGTTGTTGATAAAGATCATTTCCAATTCTGGATATAGGTCTTTCAGAACCTCTGTTATATTATTGATACTGTAATTGTGTTCCACCAAATTAGAGGTTGAACTCGATTCATCGCTAAATAACACATCCACTATGTGATCACAAACGGTTTGTATGTGTACAAATGGACGATGTTGCTGACCATCTCCATGAATATTGATCTTAGAATGAAAGTTAGCTTCAAAAAGAAATTTATTGATTACAGCATCAAAACGCATACTTCGGTTAAACCCATAAACATTACCACAGCGAATGATATGTGTGTTCAATTTGTTTGACAATCGGTTTACATGCTCCTCACCGCGCATCTTCGAAATGCCATAAAATGTTTTAGGATTCAACACTGAATTTAAATCCCGAGCCGATTCTCCTGAGCCATAAACAGATACGCTGCTCAGATAAATTAGCTTCTCCACTTGACTTTCCTCTACCGCATACGTCACCTCTGCTGTTCCCCAATGATTAACCTGTTCAAACAAATGGGCATCCTGATCAGCAAATGGCGTGGTCACCTTTGCTGCTAGATGAATTACCGCATCCACTTGAGATACCGCCTTACGCAAATTTCGACTGTCCAAAATATCACCTTGAATAAACTTTACTCGCTGGTCTAGTTTATTGGCCCCGATAAATAAATTGTAATTGTGCCTGCTCAAATTGTCATATACGATCAGTTCATCCACCTTCCCAGTGTCCAAAAGCCTTTGGCTTAGACTGGTTCCAATGTATCCCGCTCCGCCCGTTAATAATCCCCTCATTTTTTATTTGCTAACTAATTCTGTGTGAAGCCCACATTCCGTTTTATTTTGGCCAAGCCAGCGACCACCACGTTCATCACTCATCCCTGGTTTTACCGTACATGGCTCACAACCGATGCTCGAGTATCCTTTCGCATCCAATGGATGACGCGGCAATTTATGTTCTGCGATATATTTCCAGATCTCTTGCTTTGACCAGCTCAGCATGGGGTGAAATCGAATTCCACCTTGAGGAGTCCTTTCAATCGAATTTAGTTGCTTCCGATTGGCGTTTTGATCGGCTCGGACTCCATTAATCCATACATCAAATCGCTCCAGCAAAGGCTGCATAGGCTGGGTTTTATTCAAAAAACAGCAATAATCTGGATCTGATGTAAAGTAAAAATTCCCGATGCTATTTCTCTGCTGAATCTTAGGTACGTGAGATTCAATATTTAGCACGTTTAGCCCAAAATATTTGGCAACTTGATCTCTAAAAGCTAAGGTTTCGGGAAAGTGAAACCCAGTTTGAATGAAGTAAATTGGTGTATCAGGCGCAACTCGGCTAAGCACATGAAGCATTGGCAAACTATGTGTTTGAAAAGACGATGACGCGAAAAATCGCTTGCCTTCATTTCTAAATAGCTCAAACTGATCAGATATGTCTGAAATTTGCTTTTCCATAAATTACCTCCACAATAAACTGACTGCAAAGGTTAAAAATAGATAGAAGACTGCCGGGTTATAACCCGCGTTTATCACAGGTATTTATGGATCGCACTAAGCGCAACTAGCCAAAAAAGTGATAATAATGCCGTTTGAAAATGATCTTTATTGTCTGGTTTGAGTTTTCCTCGTTTCAATAGGAATACCACAAATAATGGATTAATCAAGACCATCACTCCGAGATATTGCAATTTCATTTCCCCAAAATCAATCAGATTATAGATGGCCGCTGCTCCAAAAAGCGTTCCTCCGAGCGAAGTGAGGTATTGAGTTAAAAACATATTCATCACTACGCTATTTTTAAATTATCTAAGAGCCTTACCTCCCCTAATTTCGCGGCTATAACCGCTCTCACATCAGTAGGTTTTTCTAACCCAACACTTTGAAAACTCAGAGGGTTAATGAGGTCAAAGTATTCAAGAGACCACTCTTCATCCTCCACAAAACGAGCTTTTATCGATGCCAATATTTCAGCATTCGATTTCTCACGAAAGTTCTCTTTTGCCCAAACCAATGACTCATAAATTTTTGTTGCCTTTTTAAGTTGCTTTTGTGATAGCCATTCATTTCTCGAACTCATAGCCAATCCACTTTGCTCCCGTCTGGTTGGCACTCCAACAATTTCTATGTTTAAAGCCAACATGTCGTTCATTTTTCGCACAACGGCCAATTGCTGGAAGTCCTTTTCTCCAAAAAAGGCGACTTGAGGCTTTACAAATTCGAATAAAATATTGACAATACGTCCCACTCCCTCAAAATGACCAGGTCGGTGAGCCCCCTCATAATCAAGTGCTATAAACCCAAAATCATGTTTAAATCGATCTTCATTTAAGCCCTCAGCATATACTTCTGTCACGCTTGGAATCAAGACCATATCGCAGTTCACGCTCTCCAACATTGCAAGATCACGTTCACGATTTACTGGATATTTCTCAAAGTCAATAGGGTCATTAAACTGAGTCGGATTCACAAAAATACTTACAACTGTAAAGAGGCCCCGGCTTTTGGAAGCCCTAACGAGATCTAAGTGTCCATCGTGCAAAGCACCCATTGTGGGTACAAATCCAACCCGTTTTTCAAGTAATAAATCTTGTAGTTCATTTCTTGTATTAGTAATCTTCATTTGATTATTGTGATTGTTCCTATTGACGGCAAGCCTTATATTGATTATCTTTGCAAGCCTTCTGGCAAATTTGAGTTCTTTTAGTTAAATCCAAAGAATTATATGAGTAATTACGACCGCGTTCTATTCGTTTCACACGAAATCAATCCATATCTTCCTGAAAATTATATGTCTTACATGGGTCGGCAGTTGCCGCAAGAGGCCCAAGACTTTGGCAAAGAAATAAGATTATTCATGCCTCGCTTCGGTTGTGTAAACGAAAGACGACACCAATTGCATGAAGTCATTCGTTTGTCTGGTATGAATCTAATAGTAGATGATACTGACCACCCGTTAATTATCAAAGTGGCGTCTATTCAGCCTACTAGGATGCAAGTGTATTTCATTGATAACGAAGAGTTTTTCAGAAGAAAAGCTACTTTTTGGGATGAGGAAGACGAATTCTTTGAAGACAATGATGAACGCTCTATTTTCTTCTCAAGAGGCGTTTTTGAAACAGTAAAAAAACTAGGCTGGATGCCAGAAATAATTCATGTGAATGGATGGTTTTCTTCGTTAATGGCCGTTTTTCAAAAAACGTTTTATGCTGACGACCCCTTATTTTCTGATGCGAAAGTGGTGTTCTCCATTTATGGTGAAGAATTTGAAGAAAAATTCGATCCTAGAATGTTGGAGAAAATGCTCTATGATGGCATGACAGAGAAGGATTTAGAACTGATTAAAGATCCTAGCTACACCAACATTTGTAAACTTGGTGCTAAATATGCCGATGCTATCGTGTTTGCAAGCGAAGACATTAACGATGAAATAAAATCATACGTTAACTCGTTAGGCAAACCAGTCCTTGAGGCGCAACCAGAAGAGAATCTAATGGGTATCTTTGATGATTTCTATACAGAAGTAATGGCAGATTCCGTTTTAGCACAATAGTGAATAACGTAAACACACGAAACTTGATTAAACGGTTTGTCGAGAGGCAGACCGTTGTTGTTTTAATCCTTATAACCCTCATCGCTGTAAGTTGCAATGAAGATGGCCTTTTGGGTCTAGAGGTGCAGCCAGATGGACAATATGATACAATCATCCTCACCGATAGCTTCTCTGTTCGAGCTTTTACGTTGGAAGGAGAGCGTCAAAGATCTGATGAGGCACAATCCTATATTGGTCGACTGCAATCTGATGAGTTCGGCTCAACAGAATCTGCACTAATTTTAAATTTCTCATTGATAACTGGCAACACGGTTATTGAATTAAACGGCTATACCGTAGATTCTGTCGTATTACATCTTCGCCCAAATGAGATTTATGGAGTTCCTCAAGATGAAGTTCCTATTGACATATATAGGGTAAATGAAGTCTTGGATATTGAAGGTGACTATTACTCTGATTTTAGCCCCGAAATTGGCCCAACTCCAGCAGCTAGTGCAGTATTCAAGTATCCGCGTCAAATAAAATCAACTGATACTATCCGCGTGGCAGGTGAACCGGAACCATTTCAGTTTCGTATCCCACTGGATGTATCAATTGGACAAGAGTTATTGTCTATTTTGATTGATCAGAGTGCGACTGACACCAAGAGCTTCCAAAGTATTTTTAATGGTTTTATGATTAAACCAACCGAAGGTGGTATGTCAGCAGATGCAACTGGAGCAATCTACTCCTTGGCTTTATTGACCGGGGAGTCTGGAATCCGATTATACGTATCAAACGGCACTGACAGTGAAGAGCTAAAATACCCTATTAATTCTCAATGTGCTAGGGTAAATCAATACCAGCATGATTATTTGGGGTCCTTGGCAGAAACATACCTGAATGATTCGAAGGACAATGATGATATTCTATTTGTGCAAGGGTTGAGTGGGTTACGATCAGAAATTCATATTCCTGGTTTGTACAATTTTGGCAAAATGAATAATACGGCAATTGCAAAGGCCGTTCTTCAATTCCAATTATCCGACAAGCAACACTCAGAATTAGGAAATTCGTTTCGCTTGTTTCTATTAGACCTCGATGCTGACAATAGCGAAAGCTTAACACTTGATTATGTATACAGTCCCAACCGCAGTGGGGGCAGATATGATGAGGAAACAAATGGGTATGAGTTTGATATTACTAGACACGTGCAACGCATAGTAGATGCAGCTCGTATAGGAGAAGATCTTAACTATGGACTTCGGCTTCATGCACAAGTGCCTGTTCTTAATGGAAATGACACTGCCCACAATATGATCCAAGGCTTCGATAATATTGCATTGAAGTTATATCACACAGACTTAAACAATTAACCATGTGCGGAATTGTAGGATATACTGGCGGCAAGGAAGCTTACCCAATTCTAATTAAAGGATTACAGCGTTTAGAATACCGCGGCTATGATAGCGCTGGTGTTGCGCTCATGAACAATCAAATTAACCTTCATAAGTGTAAGGGTAAAGTTGCTGACTTACAGAGCCATATTGGATCTGGAAACACGGTTGGATCTGCAGGTATTGGGCATACACGATGGGCAACTCATGGAGAACCAAACGATGTAAATTCCCACCCGCATGTTTCTATGTCTGGTGATATTGCACTGATTCATAACGGAATCATCGAAAACTACGACAGCATTAAAAAGGAATTGATGCACCGTGGTTATACATTTCAAAGTGAGACTGACACTGAGGTACTCGTCAATTTAATTGAAGAAATTAAGAAAAATGAGAAGTGTAATCTTGCTGAAGCAGTGAGGATGTCTCTGGGCGAGGTGATTGGAGCCTACGCAATTGTGGTTATGTCCAATTCAGAACCGGGTACATTGGTTGCAGCCAAAAAGAGCAGCCCATTAGTAATTGGCATTGGTCATGAAAATGATTTTTATCTCGCTTCAGACGCAACACCAATCGTAGAATACACAAAAAATGTAGTGTATTTAGAGGATGGTGAGATTGCAGAAATTATTGCTGGTAAGGATTTAAAACTGTTTACGGTAAAAAATAAAACCGTTACTCCATATATTCAAGAATTGGAGCTTCAGCTGGAGCAGTTAGAGAAAAGCGGTTACGATCACTTTATGCTAAAGGAGATCTACGAGCAGCCAAGATCGGTACAAGACAGTTTAAGGGGGCGTTTAAGGCTAAGTCAAGGCCTAGTTCATTTAGGCGGAATGGCGGATTATGAGCAGGCAATGCTTAACGCGAATAGAATAATAATTGTCGCATGCGGTACCAGTTGGCATGCCGGATTGGTCGGTGAATACTTAATTGAAGACTTAGCTCGCATTCCTGTAGAAGTGGAATACGCCTCTGAATTCCGTTACCGAAACCCAATCATAACCGAGCGTGATGTTGTAATTGCTATATCGCAATCGGGTGAAACGGCCGATACTTTGGCGGCTCTTGAGCTTGCAAAATCAAAGGGTGCAACAATACTTGGCATATGCAATGTGGTAGGCTCTACAATATCAAGGCTAACTGACGGTGGTTCATATACGCACGCAGGTCCTGAAATAGGTGTTGCAAGTACAAAAGCATTTACATCACAAGTCACCGTTTTAAGTCTTTTGGCATTAATGCTTGGCCAGAAAAAAGGTTCTATTGAAAGAAGTAAGTTCAATCGACTTCTTTATGGACTAAATGACATTCCTGCCAAAATCGAAAAAGCACTTAAGACAAACGACCTAGTTGAGATAATTTCTGAAAAATTCAAAGACAGTCGTAACTTCCTATATCTCGGACGCGGATATTGCTTCCCTGTGGCTCTTGAAGGCGCGTTAAAACTGAAAGAAATATCGTATATCCACGCTGAAGGATATCCTGCCGCTGAAATGAAACACGGACCTATAGCTCTTATCGATGAAGAAATGCCCGTTGTAGTTATAGCCACGAAAGGCCCCTCATACGAAAAAGTCGTGAGTAATATTCAAGAAGTGAAAGCACGAAAAGGAGTTCTCATTGCAATTGTTACTGAAGGAGACACACAGGTAAAGGAAATGGCTGATTACACAATTGAAATTCCAGAAACAGACGAAATCTTTTCTCCGTTAGTCGCTTCAATTCCACTGCAGCTAATGTCCTATCATATAGCCGTAATGAGGGATTGTAATGTAGATCAGCCCCGAAATTTAGCGAAAAGCGTCACGGTGGAGTAATTTGTGGAGGGTGAGAGGGGTGTTCAATTTATCCACCCCCTCTTTTTGTTAGTTCAACTAGATGAAAAAACTTTAGTCATCACTTGACACTAACATTTATCAATTAATAATGATTATTTTCTGAGCTTCTTGCCCCATCATCTTAATTAAATAAGTTCCCGACTTATAGTCACTTATTGAGAATGCATTGTGACCCTTTTTTAATTCATAACTAGCTATGCGGGACCCTCTCATATCAAATATCTCGAATCTTGCTTCAGCAGAGGAGCTTATCAATAATTCATGAATGACTGGATTCGTAGAAACTTTTATTTCCTTACTAGCGTTTTCGCTCTCAGCGATCCCCACAGTATATGGTGCTCCAACATAACGAGATATATCTGTTTCTTTAAGTTGATTCCCCTTAAGATACATGAAACCAGGAATAGAATTAATGACCCCTTTCCAGGCACCAACCATTAAAATGTGCATTTCAAAATTAGCATTAGGGGGTTTTATTGTAGTCAAAGTTTGAGTATGCGCGTGATAATGATAACCGAAACCATCACCATGATCATGCCCACCAAAATCGTCTAATGAAAAATTAACTCCCTCCATACTTGTGAAGCCTGTCTCATATCTTCCAAAAATAGCAATACCATCATATGCTATTCCGATTACTGGCGGATGATTTTCCCCATCATAATCACTAAGATTATAAAGGTTAAATCCATTTCTATTGAAGGCGTGTCCATCAGCATGGTAGTGGAGCTCTAGTCCTCCGCCTACATGAATTCCTGAGCTGGTTACCTCGGCCGCTTCCACTGCGTATACTAAAGTATTATTCAATGCTGGGTATATAGTAACGCCATCAACGGCTATTGCACTTGATGAAGTTGATGCATAATTGAACGTGCTTTTAGTTGTAGTGCCTGCATTCGGGTCATTTTGATCAAAATCTGAAGCTAAGTCATTATACTGGGACAGGTCATTCTCTAATAATGATGAAACTAATCCGTAATCTCTAAGGGGGATTTTTATTAAAAACTCACCGAATTTCCCGTTTCGAGTCACTTGAGATTCAGCATATCCTGGCCCACCACTAGCTCCAGGTGGCCGGTTAACATCCTGAAGAAAGTTTGGTCTTGATGCTACTGCAAAACACGCAACGACCATAAACGGATGATGCACTAAATCATCGTCTAGTGCATTAGTAAAATATACTGAGTGGATATTATTTTCACCTAATCTGATATTATAGATATCAGAAGATTCGATGGTATGACTCAGCATATTTTCTCTTAAAGCTAAGTAGAAAGATTTAGGGTACCTAAGAGTGGCTCCTTGGTTGGTCAAGTCAGCTTCAATTTGATCGAGCATTATTGAAGCGTTTTCAGCAGTTGAAACACCATTTCCGAGTTGAGTTACATATTTTTCCTCGAGATCCATACTGATATTATTTAGTTGGCTTGCTTCGAAGCTGGCTACTTCAGGGATTTCAGCAGTGGCATTGGGTTGATATGCCGTGCTTGACGGATTGAAATCTGATCCAGCAGCAATTTCAATATTTAATACCTCATTTGCATCAGCCAAGAAAAAATTGGACGCATTATTAATGTCCTCACTCCAGACCAAGTTTTCGCCAGAAATTTGAAGGTATTGATCCGTAAAATTGGTTAGTTCAATTATTTCTTCTGAATTTGAATCATACTTCCACTTGCTAACGGCTTTGATAATTGATGAACTGGCTGCCCCAATGAAATCAACGATTAAATATCCTGTATTAGCTTCTTCAAACACATAATATGTACCCCCGTCTGTCACAATCGCTTTATCGTTTGAATTGCTGTTTAGATTAAAATAACTATGCATTAATGGACTTACTTTATATGTTTCGCTAAGCGGCGTGTATGGACCGCTTCCTGCACCAGGGTCATTTTCTAATGCTGAATTTTTATCTACAACTTGAAACACACTTCGCATTGCAGAGCCGTAACTTGCTTCCCCACCAACAATGCTGTCGATTGATTGGATTTTTAAAATGGACTTATCATTTACCCCAATCATTATTGCTTTAGATTGGGTTTGTTCATCAAGAATCACAACATACTTGCGATTTTCAATGGCTGAAATTGCCGATGGGGTCCAACTTGCGTCTATTTTTTGACTAAGAATGTGGTCAAAAGTGGCCGGTCCATGAAAGTCGAATTGGGCGCAAAGTATGAATGGCGTAAGAAGAAATGATAATGTAATTTTTTTCATTGTTATAAATTATTGGCGGTCTGATTAACCTCCATGCAGATTATTTCTAACGTTCCACTTGCCCGACAAGTTACGATTTTAAAAGTGTTGATATAGTATTGAGAATATTTTGTGCATTCTTTGATGAAATCAGATAAGTCCAATCCTTGATATCACTTGATTTATAAAGTATAAGATAGGAATCGAATTCCGTGTGATTTAAGATGTTCTTTTTGACGCTGCAACTTTCTACATTGCCTATATAATTCGATTTTAAGAAATGGAAAAATTTACTCATACCGCTGGCTCACAAGTGATTAAGGCTGCTACTCCTAGGTTGGGCAAGAAGATTTATGACACAAGTCCGTATCACAGGTGTTTTATAAAACAGAAGACTTTGAATATGGACGGCCTTCGTTCAGTATGAAAGCAGGTTGACTGGTATAATCCAAAAACAAATGACATATTGATTCGAAAAGAATCGAATTGGATAGTATCACTTGGTATATGAATCATAATGTCAGTTACAATAGTTCTAAGCAAAACAATTCCACCCTATAGTCACCTATACATTCTGGAAAAAACTGATCCGATATTCTGAAATCAGCTTGAATTTGAGCAGAATCTCCGAGTGAGGCAGTAAAATTAAATTGAGAGATATTGGAAGGCTCATAAGTGAGGCTATCGGAGATAATTAGAAAACTACACTCATCCGAGATATTCGTTCTCACAAGTGCGTAAGTATTTGAGCACTCAGCTGATGAATCCTTGCAGCCCGTTTGATTCAAGCCAACAAGGATGAAACTAATATTCAGTAAAGCTTTGAATAATGTGGATGTTTTATTCCTCAGCATTGTCATACTCGATTGTATTAATTAATTCTCCTTGCTGATTATAAATCTTTAAACTACCTGAAATCTTTCCATCTTCCAAAAATGCCGAGCTAACTAGTAGACCGCTATCATCAAAAATTTCCCAGTCCCCATGCCTCTTCCCTTTGATATAGCTTCCCCGTTCCATCAGTATGCCATTTTCATGATACGAGGCATAACTCCCTATTCTTTTATTTTCTAAATAATTGCATACTGATTTGATTTGACCACTCGGATAATAGGTCAAATGAGGTCCATGTAGAACATTATTGAGATAACTCAATTTTTGAGAAAGAACTTTTGAGTCAAGGTGATACGTTAATGTTTGACCTTGCAGAACACCTCGGTGATAATTTTCGGACTTAAGTAGCGAGTTGGATTCAGAATAGAATGAGCGTCTCCCGTCTCTTACTCCGGATTTAAATTTTGAGGTTTCTTTTATTCCTCCGGATTCGAAATAGGTAATTGTTTTTCCCTCACGCATATTCTTTGCATAGTGACTTTTTTCCAATAGTTCTCCGTTTTCATAAAAGAAAATTACCCACCCTTTAAGGAGATTGTAACGGTATGTACCGGAACAGCTGAGTTTTTGTTGTTTTGCGTAATACCTCTCAAACGGTCCGTTTTGATGACCATTTTTATAAGTTAGTGTCTGCTCCAAACGACCATTTCGGTCAAATAATTGCCACTCTCCACAGAGTTTATTTTTTTTATATGATCCCTTTTGGTCAGGGCTTCCATTCCTGTAAAACGAATGATAAAAGCCACATCGGATAGTGTCTCCTGCACTGTTTATTTTAGCCAAATAAACTTCTTTCACAGCCGTGTCTCCAGCATAATTTACGACCATGGTGTCGGGTACCCGTGGAACGATTAACGAGGACAATATCCCGAGCCAAATAGATAAAATGAACACTAGTTCAACATAGTTTGAACACCCTTTAAGTCAGTATTTGCACTGTAATCCATCAAAACGGTCAGCATCGCTTTTGGATATCCATGTTTAGGGATCTCCGTAGAAAGGGTCTTTTCTTCGCCAGGCAATAATTTAACTGACATTTCACCAATATCCAGTTCTTCTCCGGTCGAGATATTAGTCAGAAGAAAAGTAACTTTAGCCTTTATTCTCGAGTCTCCGGTATTTTTGATTAAAACATCATATCCGGTATCGGTCTTCTGAGGGGCAAAAATTTCGGCATCGGGAATGGCCTGATCCGTATGCACATAGACCAAAACTGAGATTGCCGGTTTTATTTTAACCCCTGCTCCTAATGCAGCCACTTCGTCAAGCACCGAAACCTCGTTTTCAGCGATTATTGACAACTTAGCCCACTTCATTTTGGACCCCACACTTGGGTTTATTGTCAATGTAAAATAACTCCTTTCGTTTGGTTGCAACAAAATTGTTGAAGGAGATATATTTATTTGTCCTTTCAAGGTTCGAGATGTAGAACCAAACTCGGCTGACATCTTTTTTCCTTCGCCTTCTATAACAAAGTCATATTCCTTAATGTTGAAAACTTTGGGAGCGTCGGTATGGTTAAAAATCATGACTTCTTTTACAATACGGCCCTCACTGGCCTTGGCTTCTATTAGCACGGGGCTCACCTCAAAATCTTGCGCTATGAGGGTATTAGATAAGAATAGGAAAAGAAAAAAGTGTTTCATGTAACTAAAATTTACACAAATATAATTGGCGGCAGTGTATTGAATTTCTTCATTTAAAAAAACTTACGTGCTGAGCGAATAGATTTTAAGTCTTCGCATCCCTAATTTGATTATTTTTGCATCTCAATCAAATAATATTATGAATAACCACACACCAAAAGTCGCACTTATTAGCTTATTCACAGCCCTAATGTTTGCAGGTTCTACAAGTAAGGCGCAGGCTGTGCGCGACCGGAATGTAATTCCAGTTGCAGTGAATCTGAATCAAGTACTTCGCATGTCCATTTATGACGGCGGCAACATTGAATTTGTTTTCAACACCATTGATGATTACCGTGATGGTCTGTCTGGTGATGCTGCGTCGGCTTCTGCCAATGCCGCCACCTCCTTCGGATTTTATCAATCGTCTTTTACAATTTCATCATCCACCGAATGGGATTTGATGTATGGAGCTGAAAATGCAACCTTTATTGGAGTAGATGATGGAACAACTCCAAATACTCTAGCTCTAGACAACGTAGGTTTACAGATTGCTGCAAATGGCGCTCACACCCTCGCAACAGGTGAAATTATCAGTGCCCCAACTACGCTTGGTACGGTTGTGGCTGACCTAGACATATATCCTGTCGAACTTCTTGGCTGGGACAATACTGGCGCCTCCAATGCAGGAGATGAAGCTGATAATGATTTTACCATAACTTGGAGATGCGGCACTGCTGAAGGTGACATGAATGCTGTTTCATTAATTGAACAAACAGCCGTTGACCCCGATAGATATGTCGTCAACGTGTTGTTTGAGTTACTGGTATCTGATAACTAAAAGCAATAGAAAGGCGAATCATCTTGTTGATTCGCCTTTTTTTTATGATTTTAATGCGCCACTCCATATTTGTTTTTGCGATTTTTTCAATGAATCAAGTATTTGGACAGTGCTCGCCGTGTAATGATCCGGCACCTGTGGGAATAATTGATTATAATAGTGCGAGAATTAGTATGCTGGCTGGGTCAAATGTTGACTTCAATTTTCAAACCATCAGCGACTACAAGAATGGAATATCAAAAACTAATAGCACTATTATGGGGATATCGATTTGTAATTGTAATTCAGAAGGTGGGACTTCTCCGGATCCGATAGCTGGCTCAACCATAACGGGCTACTCAATATATTTTGACACAGATGACGCGGAATTCACAGGTTTGAATCCTGCGAATTCTCTACCCCTCTGTGCCCTGGAAGCATCCGCAGCTGTATTAGCGGGCTTCGCAGCCTCTGCGGTGACCATTGCTGGCACCAAAGTTGCCCTAGACCAAATACCAAATGCAAGTGGTCCAATTTTTCAAGAAGATAACTCACCTCTGCAAATTACCGATCGATTTTGGACAACTGATCAAATAAGTATTGATTACTTTATGGGGGTAGCTCCTGCAAGCGGCCCTTGCGCTCTAGCAGTGCCTCTCATAGATGCTGCGGGAGGATATGTGCCAGATTCCTACTACGTTACTGTCTCATTTACTCTGGTTCCTGAGTGCACAGTATGTGTAGACCCAGCGTACTAGAGGTTTGCAAAAAAAATGCGTTTAGGCCAAATCATACTTTTAATCCTTTTGACCTCGTCTGTGATTTATCCTGCCTTTTCACAACGCTCTGATACCAATGTTCTTCGGTTAAGCGACAGCTCTTTGAATGAGCTAACTTCAGACACTTTATCATTTCTAGATAGCATAGCCGGATCCATTGATCCATTTTTTGATCGATCCGATAGCCTTAATCCTCAAATTCCAATCAACCAAACTGATAGTAATGAGGAAGCACTTAAGTTTTCAATTTATAAACAGGACATTGAAAACCAAACTTCTGTGTTCAATAGCTTGATTTTTGTGAATAAAACCGCTCAGCCCACTTTGGGCAAGATAGATTTACATTTGCCTAACGGCTGGAGTCACCTAGCCTCTCAACAATTAGAGTTTACAGCTAATCCCGGTGACACTGTTTACATTCCAACGCGATTGATTGCTCCTAAAAATTTGGAAGGAGGAAGGTCATACATCGTAGGTGCCACAGTGACTCTTGATAATGATGAAAAAATAAAGGCTTATGCCTACGTTCGAAAAACGGCTCTTTTCGATTTGAGTGTTGTAAATCAAAGCAGCTCAATTCTTATCAATCCTATAAGTTTATCTGGCGAGACAGGAATACGGATAGTAAACCGAGGCAATTTAAATGAGCAAGTAAACATATCATTCAGCCATTCACCTGATTATATTGTGATTGCACCTCATAACTCAAGTCTTTCAACTTTTTTCGAGTTAAAAGCAAAATCGGACACATTAGTTTTTATTGAGATTAAGCGGACAGTAATTAAGGACACAATGGTTAGTGATAATTCCTTACAAGACGAACTACGCTACCTTATAAAATCATCTAATCAGCAAATAGAGGGTGGCTTTCTAATTATAAACTATCAATCAAGTTTATTAGATGAAACATATAAAAGACTATCACCATTATTCATTACTGGTGGAGTATATAATATCGGTAGCCCGGGTGGAGAGCGCTACATGTCTGCGGCAGGTGGAAAGCTTCAATTTAATGCCAAGACGGATGTTGATTATTTTCTAGGGAGTTATAACCTAAGTCAGGTAGGACGCGCAGCACTTGGAGATGGAACGATTCGAGGTGTTTATCGCTACAGGGTTGGATTTAGAAAGGGTTTCAATCGAATTGAGTTGAACAGTAGGTTGAACAACAAGCATATTCCGATTTGCTATCAAGGTCTAAGGTATAATTACAATCGAGAAAAAATCGTCTTTTCGACGGAGTTAGGCAAAAGTTACTTGCCCGACACGTATGTGTCTAGCTCTTCCCTTGGAGTAAACAGATTCGGATTACCCTTCAACTTGGGCTATTCTCAAACCTTTGGCAACAGTAATTACAATTTAAGTGCCTTCGAAGCGGGCGTTAAAACGCCAGTATTTCGTTTATTCAGATTAGGAGTTGGCGCCACATATTATTTGGGAGAAATAACCTCCCCCGGCGCAGTTGCGCCAAGAAATATTAATCAGTTTGGCTATTACGCAGCAGGAGACTTTAATGCAGGAAGACTTTCTCTGTCCGGACGTTGGAATTTAAGGCCTACCAATGGGTTTGCTATTTCTGGTGATCGCAGTTCGTTGGTGGTCTCGGGAAAAATAAAGACGATCAGGGCCTTTAATCACCGTTTTAACGCTACTGATATTCGTCAAGATTTTACACGTGGAGACATCTCCAATAATTTAGAAAATAGATTTGCATCTTGGACGACTACTTATAATACTGCCTCAAACTGGATGATAAGCCTCCAGCCTCAATATCGCAGTTTGGTTAGGGAGAATGTAGCGCAATCCTCTACAACACGGCTAAGCACATTTTACTATGGGTCATCTTTTGGACTAAGTAGAAGGCTCAATCCCTCAGAGGTTATTTCGGTTTTTGCGAACCCTATGATTACCAATGCCATTTATGATTTTAAGCCAAATCTCACAAGTGGTTACACTATTCGAACCAATCTGAGCCCTGCTTATAATTTTGGACTTCGATATACCAGAAATAACGCCTTAAATATCACAGGAGACGTATTTAGAGGCCCTTTCTTCATCTATAATTATTCCATAATCACCTCTGATACTGCGATCATTCCGTTCTCCTCAGGTCTAATAAGATTATCTGCTGGGTACAATAAAGAGTTTAAAGTTTCGGATATTCGATTAAACCTAAATTTACGAGCCTTTTACAGCTTGGACGTTGTTACCTTATCGGAACAACTAAATATTGGAGCCAATACCGCTGTTTTACTTCCAAAAGGAGTCAATCTGACCGGCTACATCAGTTGGTTTGCATCATCTTACGAAAGCCCATCAGGGGAAATTAGCAATAAAAACATCAGCATAAATGTAGCGATTAAGAAATCCTTCTACTGGCAGCAGCCATACGAGAAATTTTACAAACTGAACATTTTGTGTTTCGAGGACTTAAACGGAAATGGTAGCAGAGAAAACAATGAGCCTGCATTGCCCAATATAAATGTTAGCTTAAAAGCTGAAAAAGAAGATTTTGTAGATAAAAAGTACTCGCGTTCGCCCAATATCGATCTAATAACGGATGTTTCCGGTAGGGTCAAATTCAATAAAATTCCCGCAGCCACCTATGCTGTTAAATTTTATGAGCTTTTTGATGTTTCTGACTTACATCCAACTTTTGGATTCGATCAAGAAATATTCCTAACTGATGATAAAACAATTGAAATTCCATTTGTCAAGAATTATCACGTCCGAGGCACAGTCTCTATGATTAAATCAAAAAGGTCGCGAATCACATCATTTAATTTGGAGGGCCATATAATTATCGCAGAGTCTCAAAATGGTGAAATTTATAGAACACTGACAGATGAATTTGGCAACTATAATTTAACCATCCCAGGTGCGGGAATTTATAAAATTACCTGCAAGCATGGCTACCAAGAAATATTAGAAACTAAAAATAGTGAAGCTATAATTGACTTCAATGGGATGAAAGAATTTAACTTCGACTTCATATTCTATGAGAAAGATCGTTCAATTAATTTCTCAGGACCCGGATCCGAGGAAAAGCAAACAGGGGAAAAGCAAGTTGTCGATGAATTGAAGGAAAGCTCCTCCCAATCTTACGAAGCGGGAGATTTCGATTCGTTTGCTGAAGGATTAAGCAGTGATAGATTGGAAACATATAAATACCCTGAACGAACGATATCTCAGCAAGAAGCCATTGAACAAATTGGCACTGATTTAGAGAGAAAAATGGAATATCGATTAGTCCTCGGATCCTATAAAGAGTCCTTAAAAAATGAAGATTTAGATCAATTGCTTGACATAGCTAAAAACAATCAACTTACAGTTGAAGTCATAAATAATAACTTGATAGTGAGCCGAGATTTCAATGATAGAGACAGTGCCGATAGATTTTCTGATAGTCTGACAAACGCTGGTATTGAAACGGCTGTCATGCTAGGAAAGTATGAAGGTGTTCTCATTGAGCTTGACGAGTAAGTTAAACTCAATGACGCTTAACAATGACAAGTCTCTGCTAAAATCTCAAATAAATAAATTCCCTTCCCACCAGACATATACGTAGGTCTGAGAACAGTTATTTAGAGCCTGAGTCGAAAAAACATTTGATTGAACCATGCTTGATCAACTCAGACCGGTTGAATATCCCCCTGTAATACATTTCCCCCCCAGAATAAGCACAAAAAATCCCCAATCTTGATTAAGACTGGGGCCTTTTGATTCTTACTATTCTGATCTATTTACCTGCTGCGAATCTTGCAGAAACCTCATCCCAATTAATAACATTCCAAAACGCTGAAATGTAGTCTGGTCTTCTGTTTTGATAGTTGAGGTAGTATGCGTGCTCCCAAACATCAATTCCCAATATTGGGTGACCCCCACAACCGACACCAGGCATCAGTGGATTGTCTTGATTTGGAGTACCGCACACATCTAATTTACCCCCCTTATGTACACAAAGCCAAGCCCAACCTGAGCCGAATTGAGTTGCCGCTGCGTTCGCAAATTTCTCTTTGAAACCTTCCAACGAACCGAAGGAAGAGTTGATAGCGTCTGCCAATTCACCCGATGGAGCGCCTCCACCATTTGGAGACATTACTTTCCAGAACAAACGGTGATTGTAGAAGCCACCACCATTGTTTCTAACAGCTCCATTTTTCAAGTCTAAACCAGCAAGGATCTCTTCTATTGATTTTCCGGCAAGGTCAGTTCCATCAAGGGCTGCGTTCAACTTACTCGTGTATCCCGCATGATGCTTTCCATGATGTATCTCCATGGTTTTAGCATCAATATGTGGTTCTAGCGCATCATGTGCGTAGTCTAAGTTTGGTAATTCAAATGCCATAATATTGTGATTTTAAAGTATGATTATACAATGTTTGCAAAACTGATCGCACGGCTGCAAAGTACGATTATGCTTTTCCAATAACTTTGTTCAAATATTTCAAATCTAAACCACTTAATCTAAAATCTATGATGAAAAAACTATTACCATCTATTTTTGTCCTTGCATTAATCGCAAGCGCTTGCGAACCAAAGGCCGAAGACCAAAAAGCAAACGAAGAACAAGTTGACAAGAAGGTTGATCAAATCATGAACCAACTAGAGGAGTCTGCGGCCGAGGCTGCAGCAGAGGTTGAAGAGGTTGTAACAGACTCAGCGGCAACTGACATGGAAAGCTCTGAAGAAGGACACGAAGGTCATGACCATGGAGACCATGAGGGACACAATCATTAAGCATTTATATGTAAATCAAAAAAGCTGAAGTTTACACTTCGGCTTTTTTTATGGCTTTAAAAACAGCTCGAACACCTCCATCTTCAGTATTCATAATTTTGAAGTATTCATTTTCTGAAAACATACCTCGGGCCAATAAGCCCCTTATACGCAAAGCCATATTAGTAGATGAACGGTTCCATTCGTTCTCATTGATTTTAAATTCCTTATCGATCAGGAAATCTCTGAACCCAATCATTAAAGTCGAATCCGACACTTTACTTTCAAAATCATCAAAACTCATGGTTTTCAGCTGGATGTAATGCGCATCTCGATAATGATATACATAATCGAGAATCCATCCTCGATGCACAATTTCCGCGTATAGCCAAGTGACTCCTGCAGTGTCTCTTAAAACATCGATGTCGGGCACAATACCGCCAACATTATCTTCCAATGTGTCCGTGTGAACTAATACTCCCTTTCCGAAGGTTTCATAGGGTCGCTGAATACTTCTTCCATTGGGAGTGTAATATCGCGCAACTGTCAATCGAGTAGCCGACCCGTCTTGCCATTCGTTTTGTTCCTGCACCAGTCCCTTACCATAGGATCTTTTCCCATAAATAATAGCGCGTTTATGGTCTTGCATTGCACCGGCAATAATTTCAGAAGCACTTGCCGTATATCCATCGATTAGAATGTGTAATTCCATTTCTTCGAATGCACCCTTGTCAGTAGCCACGTAATCGCTTCTAGGCCTTGACTTACCTTCTGTATATGTTATTAGTAAGCCTTCCTTTAAAAACTCGTCCGCTATTGAAACTGCTGCATCTAAATATCCGCCTCCATTTCCACGCAGATCCAACACAAAATGCTTCACTCCGCTTGACTTTAATGGAAGTGTTGCCTCCATAAATTCATCATATGTATTCTTGGCAAACCTTTCCAAGCGCAAATAAATCATAGTATCGTTAAGCAGATAGGCGGCTTCAATGCTCGATAATTCAATTTCGCCTCGTATAATGGTGAATTCCTTTTGGCCAGTGCCTCGCAGCACGGTAACTCTTACCTCTGATCCGCTTTCACCCTTTAGCATCTTCATCACATCAGCAGTGGCTAGGCCTTGACCGGCAATGACTGAAGTATCCGCTTTGATAAGTTTATCTCCTGGAAGTAATCCAGCTTTTTCAGCAGGCCCGTTTTTTATGGTCTTTATTACATAAACCGTGTCCGACTTGAAATTGAACTCGATACCAATACCCTGAAAACCTCCATTTAGCGGCTCGTTGACCCGAGCTACATCATCTTCAGAAATATAGTATGAGTGTGGGTCGAGTCTCTGCAATAAATAAGAAATAGCCTGCTCTTCTAATGAATTCCGAGACACACTATCGACATAGTCATGCTCAACGTATTGTAAAACCTGGTCAATTTTTTCCCACTTGTCTGATCTTTCTTGGTTTTCACCTCCCCCTAGCCCCAAGCCTAAAAGCACTCCAATAGCCATTGAAATTCCTAATAAAAGTGGGACAAACGCCTTGCTTTCTTTATTCATTCAGATCATCGATTTGTTTTATCTCCAGTCCAGCTTTTGCTAAAAAATCTATCCCACTCGTATCCTTGTATTTATCTATGAAAACAAGTCGTTTGATACCTGCTTGTAGCACCAATTTAGAACAATCTTTACATGGTGAATTAGTAAGGTACAACGTTGCACCATTTGCTTTGTTGGAAGAGCGGGCGACTTTCAAAATGGCGTTTGCCTCAGCGTGCAATACATACCATTTTGTATCCCCGTTTTCGTCTTCACAATCGTTTTCAAATCCAGTTGGAGTCCCGTTATATCCATCGGCAATAATGGTGGAGTCTTTTACTATTATAGCGCCAACTTGCTTACGCTTGCAGTAGCTCAGCTTTGCCCATTCTTTTGCCAGCCGCAAATAGGCTCGATCATAACGATCTTGCTTCTTGGGGTCGGAATATGTGGTCGAATTTTCTTGCATTGTCGCAAATGTAGCACGATTCAACATCGCAAGTTATTTGTAAGCCCTTCCAATAATCCACCAATCCATGTTTCCAACCACTAAACATTGCATGTAGCGAATCTGTCTATAAAATCAATTTAATTTGCAGTCCAAATTGCGAATGCCATGACAATAAATCAATCTTAAGCCCTAGCCTATCAGGCTCTGTTTTATTTGGCTGTTCTGGTAGTGGTGAATCCGAAACTAAAACTGAAATAACAATGGAGACAGCTCCAAGAATTGAACTCAAAGACTTTTTTAAAAATCCAGAGAAATCATCATACCAAATTTCTCCTGACGGCAAATTTTACTCTTATCTAGCTCCTTATGAGTCAAGAAAAAACATACATGTAGAAAATATTGCAACTGGAGAAACCAAGCGAGTCACATCACAAACCGATAGAGATATCGCTGGATACTTCTGGGCCAACAATGATCAGTTAGTATTCATGCGGGATGACGGGGGAAATGAAAACTGGTATTTGGTAGCCACGGATATCAATTCTGGAGAAGAAAAGCCATTGACAAAGATTGAAGGTGTCCGCTCTCAAATCATTGATGATCTAGAAGATATATCCAGCGAAATGATTGTAGGACTAAACCAACGAAATCCGCAAGTGTTTGATCCATATAGATTGAATTTGACCACAGGTAAAATGACCATCATTGCTGAGAACCCGGGCAATATTACTGGATGGATGACAGATCATAATGGTCAGCTGAGAGTGGCAAACGTTACGGATGGCGTAAACACGTCTATTATTTACCGAGATACTGAGCAGGATGAATGGAAGACTGTAATCACCACTAATTTTAAAGAGAGTATCTCACCACGGTTTTTCACATTCGACAACCAGAATGTATATGCTACATCAAACATTGGCCGCGACAAAGAGGCGGCTATAATTTTTGACATTGCCAATGGAACAGAAATTGAAGAGCTATATGCCAATGAAACAAATGACATTCAGGGTATTAGCTATTCAAAGAAACGACAAGTAATAACTGCAGCAAGATATACAGCTGAAAAATCTGATCGACACTTTTTTGATGCTGAATCTGAAAAGGTTTACAAACGATTGCAGAATGAGCTTGCGGGTTATGAAGTGGCTATCTCATCATCTACAAGAGAGGAAGACCAATTTATTGTCAGAACCTATAGTGACAAATCTTTAGGCGCCTATTACATATATAACAAGGCGAATGATGAATTAAAACACATCACAGACGTCAGTCCTTGGATTGATGAAACACAAATGGCGAGAATGAAACCCATTGAATACACATCCCGCGATGGAATGGCCATTCATGGATATTTGACCTTGCCAAAAGGCATGGAAGAGGCGAAGAACCTCCCAATAGTAGTTAATGTGCATGGTGGCCCATGGGCGAGAGATAATTGGGGGTTTAATCCCGAGGTGCAGTTTTTAG
>CALKOP010000047.1 GCA_938091155.1 uncultured Flavobacteriales bacterium
TCAAAGTACAAACGCTAGAGACAATTCACCTTAATGATGTAGGCGAAATTATCCACACTTTTAAACTTAAAGGCAGTCGATATTCTGAGTCATTCAAAGGATATTTTATGCATTTATCCTCAGATGAAAAACAAAAAATATTTTTCCGGAACATCTATTTGAAAGATAAAAAAGGAAACTATATCAAGTTGAAGGACAATCACGTTTGGTGTCCTCATTGTTAGAAGAAAAAACATGAAAAGATTAATCCTTGTTTTCCTGCTTTCCACAGTAGGCAACCTACTTTTTAGCCAATCACAAGTTCTTACCTTAGAATCTTCAATAATTGGAGGACTATCCAATGTTTATTCAACGGCTCCATCGCAACTGAAATGGATACCCGAATCTTCTGATTTGAGTTTTGTAAGTGAAGACAGGCTCATTAGCCAATACGCCCTTAACACGGACACTAATGTTATAATAACCCTGGAGGAATTAAATCAAGCATTAGAAACTGAACTTTCTACCTTTCCCCGATTCTCTTGGAGTTGTACAAATCAAATCTTCTTTAAAACTGAGACAGTCTATTATCTATTTGATCTTGATAAAAGAAAAAGCATTACTAGTTTCAGTATACCCGAGGGTGCTGCACATGTTTCCTTTAATGATGTGAATACGGCTTGTGCATTTATTTTAAAAGACAACCTTTATATTTTGACCGCAAAGGGAAAAACTACACAGGTTACTTCTGATGGTGGTAACGGCATTGTTTACGGCCAAAGTGTGCATAGAGATGAGTTTGGTATAACTGGCGGAATGTTTTGGTCACCAGATGGAAATAAACTCGCGTTCTATAAGATGGATGAATCCATGGTTACTGACTATCCTCTGGTAGATATTTCATCAATTCCCGCGACAGTAAACAACATTAAGTACCCTATGGCGGGTCAACAAAGTCACTATGTTCGACTTGGGGTTATCAGTCTTTCCGGAGACCCTATCGTATATATGAATACCGAAGGTCCAAAGGATCAATATTTATGCAGTGTGGGGTGGGTTCCAGATTCAAAGTCCATTTTAATTGGATTGTTGAACCGAGATCAAAATCATCTAAAACTAAATCGATATGACGCTAGTCTAGGGAGTATTATAAAACCAGTTTTAGAAGAAAAAAGCGATAAATATGTTGAACCAGAAAATGCCGCATGGTTTAACCCATATGATTCTGATGAATTTATTTGGATGAGCGAGCGAAGCGGATACCAACATCTTTATCTATATGATCTTGAAGGAAATCTAAAGCGAACATTAACCACAGAGAAATGGGAGGCTCAAAAAATCATTGGATTTGATGCGACTGGAAACTATCTATTAGTCAATGGAACAGGTGAAATCAGGAATAAAAACAGACTCATTGACGAGTCTTACAATGGTATGCAACGCTATACGCACCTAATTGATTTTGAGTTAATGGGTCATGTTCTTGTTGATAGCACCAAAGGCAATCACTCAACAGTATTAAGTTCAAATGGAGAGTACGTTTTTGAGCATTTCACTAGTCTATCTGTTCCATATGAGATAAACATCTACTCTACGAATGGAAAGAAAATTCGCAACCTTCATACCGCTGATGATCCACTTTCAGATTATCACATCTCAAAGCCTGAAATTTTAGAATTGAAAAGTGTGGATGATCAAACTTTATATACGAGAATCATAAAACCATCCAATTTCGACCCAAAAAAGAAATACCCAGTTTTAGTTTATACTTATGGCGGACCACATGCTCAACTAATTACTGATCGGTATTTAGCAGGAGCGTCACTATGGATGTATTGGTTTGCCGAACAAGGCTATATCGTGGCTACGCTCGATAATAGAGGCTCTGCAAATCGAGGATTGGAATTTGAACAGGCAACTTTCCGAGATTTGGGCACTGCCGAGATGCTTGACCAACACGAATTAGTCATGTATCTAAAGCGTCAACCGTATGTAGACTCCGATCGAATGGCAATTCATGGGTGGAGCTTTGGTGGATTTATGACCATAAATATGCTAGAGACTTATCCTGGAACCTTTAAAGCCGGAATTGCTGGAGGGCCAGTGTGTGATTGGAGTATGTATGAAGTAATGTACACTGAGCGGTATATGGATACACCTGAAAGCAATGCTGATGGATTCGAAAAGGCCAACCTTGTGAATAAGGTAGATCAACTTACAGATAATTTACTCGTGATTCATGGAACAGTGGACAACGTTGTAGTTTGGCAAAACAGTCAGGCTTTGCTAAAGGCAGCTGTGGATAATGAAATCCAACTAGATTATTTTGTTTATCCAGGACACCCGCATAATGTACAGGGAAAAGACAGAGTCCACTTAATGCGCAAAGTACTTGACTATGCTGCCGACAAAATCGGTCCTGGAACTAAATAGAGCTTAATCTAGTTTAGAAGTTTTCGAAACTCTTCAATCGTGGCTTCATTATCCCAATCAGCTCCTCCAATGTGTTGATAAAGTATCTTTCCCTCTGCACTTATCAAAAAGGTTGCAGGTATAACTCCATGAGATAATTCACTAGGAATGCGCGATAGTTGTCGATAGAACGGCAGGTCATGTGAAGTTTTTGACAAATAATGATCATATACAGCCTGATTCTCTGCAGTGATAAACATAAATTCAACTTCTGGGAAATTGGATTTGAATTGTTCCAATGAAGAAAACTCAGCCAAACATGGCACACACCAAGTGGCCCAAAAGTTAATAAATAATGGTTTTCCTTTATTCTCTCTGAGTAAAAACTCATCACCGTTGGCATTTTTTAGTTGAAGTGGAAACTGATGTATGTCTTGCGCTGTATCCGAAATAATTATTTCATTCTCCGGAAATGAGAGCGTGACACTTGTTATTTGAATACGTATCCACTCACCAACATTTGTAAAAAACAACATCACCAATATTGCTAAAAACAATACATTTTTTACCCATCCTTTTTTCCACCACAATTTTAATTCTTCCATACTAACCTACTTTTTCACCATTCATACATTGTTTATCTGGCCGAAGCAAAACTACTCCCCGCTCATGATATATTCCTAGAACTAAACATTCACTCATGAAATTGGCTATCTGCCTTTTTGGAAAATTAATCACGGCAACTACTTGTTTATTTATAAGATCATTTACTCTATACTGCTCGGTTATTTGAGCGCTTGACTTTAATTCGCCTATTTCTTCTCCAAAATCAATTACCAACTTGTATGCGGGTTTTATAGCCTTTTCGAAAGTTTCGGCTGATAAAATTGCACCAACTCGAATATCAATGTCAACTAACTGTTCATACTTGACGTATTTCATGTCATTCATTTTCTGCAGTATTTGTATTTTCGGTATAAACGAACACTTATGAAAAAAGCTTACTTAGTACTGTGTGCAATATTCATGTTTTCACAGACTTACGCCCAAGAACTTATCTACTCAGATGACTTCGAAGGCGGTATTGCAAACTGGGATTTAACAGGTCAATGGGGAGTGGCGACATCCCAGGCATATAATGGTAGCTATTCATTAGCCGATAGTCCTTCAGGTCAATACACCAATAATCAAACTACTTATGCAACCTTAGACTCAACTTTTGATTTATCTGCATCGCTAGACGCGAACATTTATTTCCGCGGAAAGTATGATATCGAAAATGGTTTTGATTACTGCTACGTTGAAGCATCAACAAATAATGGTTCCACATGGACCACAGCCTATACTGTTAATGGTGAAGGAAATTTAAGCAATTGGTCAACATTCAATATCAATATTGGCGGATTTGTAGGTAATTCTCAGGTGAGGGTTCGTTTCCGGTTTTATACCGATGCTGGTTATCAAGCAGACGGCATTTTCATCGATAGCTTGCGAATTACCAAGGATAGTATTGATAATGCTCCACCTTTAATTCTTCATGACCCTGACCTACACTATGAAGGTCAGATTGACACGAATTTTCGAACATTTACCATTACAGATATTTCAGGTGTTGCATCTGCTGTTTTGTACTTCTCAGTTGATGGTGGCTCATTCAGTTCAATTACACCAATTGATACAGCAGGAGACGAGTTTACCTTTGCTATCCCATCTCAAGAAGTTGGAGCATATGTAGATTATTATGTTGAGGCCGTGGATTCGTCAAATCAATCAAATTCTGGGTTTTCTGATTTTTTCAAATACAATCACGGCAACTATATTAAGTATGAGCAAGGTCTAGTCAGTTTCATTGTTAGCTATTCATCTACGAGCACTAATACTGGAGCAGCCATGAGAGTGACCTTGGATGGTCTTACAACCATTACTACTGCGTTTATTGGAAACTACACCGATGTGAATAACCCGAATGACAGTATGGAATTCCATGTTTGGGCAGATAGTAGTGGTCAGCCAGGAAGTGATCTAATTGAACCTATGATGGTTTTTCCTGAGGCCAACTTACAACAGCCACATCTTATTACTCGAATTGATTTGAGACCATTTGAAAATGATTTAGATAGCCTAATTGGTGATGTATGGGTAGGATTTGAAGCTCCGAGCGGAAATGTGTGGTTGGCACAAACAACTCCAGGTACATCAGGAAGGGTTCGTAATTTTAATGGAACTGCATGGTCCACTGAGGCTGACGATTATCATTTTAGAATTATCACCGATACTATGATCATTCCTCCGGTAGCCGACTTCGACTCCGATGCTAGTGGAGATCCAACTATTGTTTTCAGTGATTCATCCGAAAACATACCAACTTCTTGGCATTGGGATTTTGGAGATGGGGATACATCCATTATTCAAAACCCAACACACAGCTTCGAGATTGGAGCTTACAATATTTGCTTGACCGCAACAAATGCTGCTGGGTCAGATGAAATCTGTAAAGGAATCATCATTGCAAATGGGCCTTCCAATGCGTTCTTCACTTACACTGCGACCAACGATCCTATTGTTGATTTCACAGATCTATCTACTCAAAATCCAACTATGTGGGATTGGGATTTTGGAGATGGTGATACAGCTCAAACTCAAAACCCATCACATAATTACCTAGATACGGGTGGTTTTGAAGTGTGTCTTACTGTAACAAACGCATTTGGATCTGACTCACATTGTGAGGACCTTAGCATATTCAATCGCAGGCCAGATGCATTCTTTGTATACTCAATATTCCTGGATACGGCTTTAACGTTTACGGACCTCAGTGGGTTTGATCCAACAGAATGGTATTGGGATTTTGATTATAATAATGACACTTCAATAGTTCAAAGCCCTGGCTATTTATACCCAAAATCTGGAGGAACATTTAACGTCTGTTTAATTGCTTCAAATGACTATGGATCCAGCTTTCCATATTGTGATGAAATCGAGATTGAAGATTTGACCGTTGGAATTGAAAATATTGAGCTGAACGGAGTTACAGTAAGTCCAAATCCGGCCAAGGGTATGACTCATATTACGCTGAACCAATCAAAGCTCGATGTCACTTACCGCATTCTTAGCTTGGATGGGAAAACAATTGCTCAAAGTCAAGTTGGTTCAACAAACGAATTCAATGTTGACCTAACTGGAATATCTGCTGGAGTTTACTTTATCGAAGTTAATTCTCAAGAACAGAATCTAACTAAGGGGCCAATTGTCATAACCAACTAGATTTATTGAATGACTTTAAAAAGCCTATGATGAAAATCATGGGCTTTTTTTATGAGGTTCAACACTCAATTATAGTAATGAAACGTTAGTAGTTAAAAGTTTGTCGAAAATTCGGGCTGACTTGAGCGGAAGCCACTAGATTTGATCTAGTAAAGAAAAAAATATGGCTGGTTACAGACAGATTGGTATTAGCGAAAAGGCACTGAGTATAAACTTAGATCCTCGTATTTATGGTTCGTTTGCAGAAATTGGAGCGGGACAAGAAGTTTCAGCTAATTTTTTCTCAGCGGGTGGAGCCTCGGGTACAATCGCTGTTACAACATCTGCATATGATATGAAAATATCAGACTCAGTTTATGGTGCTTCTCAAAGGTATGTGGCCGAGCCGCGCCTGATTACTATGCTCGATAAAGAGTATTCAAATCTTGAATCCAAACTTCAGCATAGAGCAAAGGAATCGATGTTCTTCTCTTTTGCCAATACAGTTGAAGTGCTGAATTATTATAAAACCAATAAAGGTCATGGTTGGATTGGACTTCGATTCCAGTTAAGCCCAGAAACTCCACCTAACGACTGTGTTATTCATGTTGTCATGCATGACAACGATAGTCTAATGCAACAGAAGGCATTAGGGCGAATTGGGGTTAACTTGATCTATGGTATTTATCATTATTCAAATGATCCTGAGCTTTTCATCAACAGCCTTTTGGATGGTTTAGGTCATGGTCGAATTGAAATCGACATGTTGCGACTTATAGGTCCAGATTTTGAGCATATTGACAACCGATTGCTTACAATGCAATTGGTAAAAAATGGACTTACCGATGCTGCTATGTTTGGGCCGGAAGGAAATGTTTTACAAGCCTCTCAAGCGCTTTACAAGAAAAACATTCTAATGCTCCGCGGCAGATTTCGTCCACTAACCCATGTCAATTTAGACATGCTTAAAATGGGTTTGAAGGAATTCAGAAAAGAAGAAGATATAGAAGTCGACAGAATTCAAATTCTATTTGAATTGACATTAAAAGATTTGAGTGCTGAAGGAAAAATTGATGAAAAAGACTTCTTAGACCGGGTTGACATCATTTGCAGTCTTGGCTACACTGTTCTGATTTCAAATTATCAGAAGTATTACACCCTTGTATCCAATTTATCTGATTCTGTAAGAAACCGAAAACTCGGAGTGATTTTAGGTGTAGATAATTTACGCCAGATATTTGAAGACAAGTATTATGGCCGATTGAAAGGAAGGTTGTTAGAAGCCTTCGGTATTCTTTTTGGCAGAAACGTTAAGCTTTATGTTTATCCTGCCTTAAACGATGATGGAACCTTGCGGACGGTTGCTGATATTGAACTGGAAGACAAAACCTTATATCACCTACTAGATTATTTGAAGAGTAATCAAAAAATTGAGGAAATCCAATGTTCTAACAAGGACATACTCAACATCTTTTCTGATGAAGTAATACATAGTATAAAGGAAGGAAAAGAAGGCTGGGAGTTTATGGTGCCATCAATTGTGGCAAATCGCATTAAAGAAAACAAGCTCTTTGGTTGTAATTCTGAATCCGTAGAAGCCGAAAACTAAACTTCAATCTTACCTACCCAAAACTTAAACTCCTTCCATTCATTGGGAATTGTAGGCTCTTTTGAGAAAAAGCCATACATGGTAGACCCGCTGCCCGATAAGGATGAATACTCCGCCCCTGCTGCATAGAATTGCTCTTTGATTTTAATTAATTCAGGATAAATGGGGAAAACAGATTCCTCGAAGTCATTTACAATCACTTCTCGCCAAGATTCTATTGGCAAACTGGAGAGCAATTCAAGATCAACGAGAGGTTGTTTTGGTTTCACTCCAGAATAAGCTTGAGCAGTGGAAATAGCAATGTTAGGATAGACAAGCAACACCCATTTATTTGCTAGATCCATTTCGATATTCCTCATCTCATCACCCTTACCAAATGTAAAGGATGGTCTATTATCCCAAAAAAATGGACAATCACTCCCGATTTTAGCCAACAAAGTCTTGGCCTCCAAATCAGAAATGGTGAGAGAAAAGAATTCTTTTAAAGCTTTAAGACAGAACGCTGCATCGGCACTACCGCCACCTAGGCCGGCTCCAATAGGAACGTTCTTAATCAAATGAATATCTACTTCTGGTAAGTTGAACCATTCCTCAAGTAGATGATAAACCTTGATGCATAGGTTTCCCTCAGCATTGCCGAGTATGGGAATTCCATAACTATAAAAGTGAACCTTACCCGATACTGCATATCCAGTTAATAGCTTTTCATCGGGTCTTTTTAGACCGTGTTCAACTATTTCAAGCACATCTGACCAGCCCACAGGCAGCATCACAGATTCAACGTTATGATACCCATCTTGGCGCTTGCTAGTAATATGCAAGCCTAAGTTGATTTTACAGTTTGGAAATACGACCATTGCTTTCGCGAAGATTCGATTTTCTTTGCTTAAAATTCACAGATATGGCAATTTGGTTTAAAGTACCGACAAAAGAAGAGGCTGGTAAAATGCAAAAAGGCACCCTTATGGAGACCTTGGACATTCGAATAATCGAACTCGGTGAGGATTATATTGTTGGCTCGATGCCAGTAGATCATAGAACGATTCAGCCTTACGGTATACTTCATGGTGGTGCCAGTGTTGCTTTGGCCGAGACACTTGGAAGTGTTGCCGCTCATCTAGTTGTAGATAGTTCCAAGTTTTTCACGGTTGGAATGGAAGTAAATGCCAATCACATTAGACCTGCCAAAAAAGGGCGAGTAATTGGAACAGCAAAACCTATACACATTGGTCGTTCATCTCAGATTTGGGGTATTGAAATAAAAAACGAAGAGGGTAAAATAGTGTGCGTTAGCCGCATTACTATGGCCGTTTTAGCTAGAGAACGCATTGAGAAATAAAACCTATTGAGGCATTAAACTTATCATCTAAATTCACGTCTATTGAGTCTATGAAAAGCATTAGATTAATCTTTTTTCTATCATTCATCTGTTCTATTGCAATCGCAAAATCAGATACTATTCACGTTAGCGAATACTTACAAATAGTGCCAATTAATGAGCATACTTTTTTGCATATCTCTTACATTCAATACAAAGAAAGTAAGTTCCCTTGTAATGGTCTGGTCTATATAAAAGATGGTCAAGCTGCTGTACTTGACACCCCCGTAGGTGATGAAGCATCCATTGACCTAATACGCTGGATAATGAATGATAAAAAATCGATCATAAACCATCTCATTGTCAATCACTTTCATGAGGACTGCATGAGTGGGCTTACAACATTTGTTGGTACAGGGTGCCAGACAATTAGTCACAAAAAAACTTGTAAACTAGCTGGACTACAAGGATATAACTGTACGCAACGTTATTTCGAAGATAGTTTAGTAATTGATGTTGCAGGAACCAAAATCATATCCTACTATTTCGGTGCTGCCCATTCTGATGA
>CALKOP010000048.1 GCA_938091155.1 uncultured Flavobacteriales bacterium
GATTCTTTGGTCCATACTTAGCATAAGAGCCCATACCTCCAAACAAGATTTGACCCTTATTCAATTTCTTGTCGGACCGCTTTTTAAGCATTCCTCTCACCATTTCTTCATAACTCTTATCATCCACAACCACGTTATTGAGCAGGTTCTCAAAGAAGGTAACTCCTTCTTCAAAGTTTTCTTGCAATCCATCTACAATGATGTAACTGCGGTGGTCACTGCTAAAAACACGGAAACCAAGTCCGAGCTTAAACATTTCTTTTTGCACATCCGCTGCACTCATATCCTTAGTACCCAAGTATGGTAAGTAGTCAAATGCCAATGGAATCAGCTCGTCATTAAAACTTCCCATTTCAAATAAATAGTACATGCTGTAGAGCTCATTTACTTTATTGTGAACATAGTTTACAGGTACTTTTCCTCCGATTTTGTCCTTAGTGATGGCCTTATCGAAATCAACATACATTGGGGTCATACGTGAGCCGGTCATGCCATTGATCTTATTGAAGAAATCAGAGGATTGCTCTCTGTTTATAGTCACTTCAGTGATTTGCGGCTTGTCTACTTTAGCTACGTTCTTTTCGCCTTTTACCTTGTTTACAGCTACGTAGTTGTTTTTGAATTTTGTCTTGGCCCAGCCGCTAAGCTCAGCTTTTGTGATCTTTTGCATGCGGTCATATCTCGTTACCATTTGCTTCCAATCCTGCTTAAGGATAAATGCATCGCTCATTAAATAGGCACGAATCCAGTTTGCCTCCATTTGACTCATTAAGTCCTTTTTGTTTGAGCGCACCACAGCATCAATCATCCAATCGTCAAACTCACCTTTTTTGATCAATTCGACCTGCGCGAGCAACAATTGTCTTACGTCTTCAAGAGACTGATCATCGCGAGCATTACCACTTAGCATTAAATATCCATAGTCTTCATTGGAAGTAACGGATGCATTTGCTCTTAGTACTTTCTGGCTTTGAACCAAGTTTAGATCAATCAGTCCAGCATCACCATTGTAAAGAATCCCGGACATTAATTCTGAGTATAAATCATCTTTTGAGCCCGAGCCCTCTAGTCGAAATCCTACCATTTCGTATTCCGCATCGGATCCACTTACATCAGCAATCATGGGCTCTATAATTGGCTTTTCAACTGGCATTTTGGTGTTTACCAAATCCTGTCGTTTCATACCTCCGAAGTACTTGTCTACCATAGCAACCGTTGCGTCTGGATCAATGTCGCCCGCTAAAACAATAGCCATATTGTTCGGTACATATCGACTTTTGAAATATGCATGAATTTTTTCCATGCTTGGGTTCTTTAGGTGCTCGCTTGTGCCAATAGTAGTTTGTTGACCATATGGGTGTGTTGGGAACATCAGATCCATCAACTTATAATATCCTTGACGGAAATCGCTGTCTTGTCCTCTATTAAACTCTTCGTAAACAGCTTCAAGTTCAGTATGGAATAATCGTAGAACCAATTCACTGAATCGTTCAGATTCTAATGCTAACCATCGCTCCAATTCGTTGCTTGGGATATCGTTGATATAGACAGTACGCTCGTTGCTTGTATAAGCATTTGTGCCTTGTGCTCCCATTGAGCTTATCAACTTGTCGTATTCATTGGTAGCCACATATTTCGCAGCATCACCAGATAGTTTATCTATTGTTCCAAGAATTTCCTTGCGTTTTGCATCATCTTTTGTTGCTCGGAGCTTTTCGTATTGATCCGAAATTTGCTTTAAAAGGACTTTTTCTTTTTCCCAATCTAGTGATCCTAACTCCGAAGTTCCTTTAAAGAGCATATGCTCTAAGTAATGCGCCAAACCAGTAGCGTCTGCAGGATCTTGTTTGCTTCCCGTTCTAACCGCAATGTTGGTTTGTACACGTGGTTCCGCTTTGTTAACAGAAATGTAGATTTTAAGCCCGTTGTCAAGAGTGTAAACCCGCATCCCAAATGGGTCATTGTCTACAGATTCGTAAGGATATTTTGAGTCAACACCACCATTGCCGGCAAGGGACGATTCAACGAGGAGGAGCGAAAAAGCCATCGATAGGCTCATGGATAAGATTCGATTTGTCATATTCATTCAATTAATAAGCAATGTCAAGATCCAAGTCCTGCTTTAGCTTGATGAGAGAGGGGTTTTGCTTTGCTAGGTGTTCGAATTTTTCTCTTGGCGTGAAGAGCTTCGATTTGATGTTCACCTCCTTGTTTTCAGTTTGTATTTGTAAATCTTTATTGCCAGTAAGCTTTCTTAGGTTTTGTAAAAAGTCTGCGCTATGGTGGCTGAATTCTTCTTCTTCCACATCGTGTTGTAGACCAATACTGATGAAGTTATTGTTTATATCAGTTTCTAGATCAACCCTTTTAACTATAGTGTGAAAACCGTTCAATCCATCTTCTACCAAACTAGCGAGCACTTGTTTCCAAGCCTTTTCCATGTCCATAGCAGCGAGAGCAGTTTTTTCCACCACATCAGATATGGAAACTGTTTTTGTTTCATCCTCGTGCTTATCGATATTGAGCGAAATGGTTATTGGCTTTCTACGTTCCCTATTTCTGCCAGTCGGTTTTGGCAACTCTGGAAGCGATTCTTCCACCAACTTAATTTCCACAGGCGTTTCCACTGGTGGAACTATTGCTTCCACGGTCGGTTCTGTTTCAGCTGCGGGCTCTCTCTCCTTTGTTGATTCTCGTTGTGAAGCAACAATTTCCTGTGGCTCAATTGGCTCGATGTTTTTTACCTCAGGATTAGCCACAACTTTGATAACCTTAGTTGCAGCCGTGGGTTGAGCGGGTTCCTTAATTCGCGACTCTTCTAGTTTTGCAGCTGGGCTAGGCTTTTTTTTTTCTGAATTCAATCCTGCGATGGAGAGCAATGCAATTTCTAGTAACAAACGCTGATTTGTTGTGTTCTTAATGCGGAACTCGGCTTGCTGGCTTTCTTTGAGCGCTTCTAGCAACCAATCTGCATCTACAGCTCCTGACTGTTCCAAATATTGCTGTCGCACCGCTTGACCAACTTCTAGTAACTCAATTGTGCGTTGGTCTTGACAGACTAATACATCTCTCAAGTGTGAACCGAGTCCGCTGATGAAATGACTCGCATCAAAGCCCAGTTTTAAGATCTCATCTAATAACAGAATAGCACTGGAATAGTCAGCAACATATAAGTACTTGCAGAGCTTGAAATAATAATCATAGTCAAGAACATGAAGATTCTTGAGTACTGCTTCATAGGTTAATTTTCCATTGGTGAAGCTGACCAATTGATCAAAAATGGAAAGTGCGTCACGCAAGGCACCATCTGCTTTTTGAGCGATTACATGCAACGCTTCATCTTCAGCCGAAATAGACTCCTTTTCTGTTATGGTTTTTAAGTGCGCTACAATTTCCTCTACAGGTATTCTATTGAAATCGTAAATCTGACATCGACTCAAAATCGTTGGTATGATCTTGTGCTTCTCTGTCGTGGCTAAAATGAAGATAGCATGCTTCGGTGGCTCTTCCAATGTTTTCAGAAAGGCGTTAAATGCTTGAGTCGAAAGCATGTGAACCTCATCAATGATGTAAACTTTGTATTTGCCAATTTGCGGTGGAATCCTGACTTGATCCGTTAAGTTTCGGATGTCATCCACCTTATTGTTTGAGGCCGCATCTAATTCGAAGATGTTGAATGAAAAGTCATCATCATCGTGTTGCTCACTCAGGTTGATCTCTTTTGCAAAGATTCTAGCACAAGTTGTTTTTCCTACTCCACGAGGTCCGCAAAAAAGATATGCGTGTGCCATATGATCTTGCTCAATAGAGTTTCTGAGCGTGTCGGTGATGGCTTCCTGCCCAATTACCTCAGCCCAATTGTTTGGACGATATTTGCGCGCAGAGACAACGAAGGTTTCTTTTTTTGCTGACATAGATTGCCAAAAATATACTTTGAATGAGCAAAATCGCAGGCAAGTTGCTACTATGATTGATAATATCAGAAATGAAGTTTGGTAAACTCCGACAAAACTCCAATATTTGACGACTAATCCAAATAAATTACCAATGAAAATCATTTTATGCTCATCAAAGGATATTTTAGTCGGAATAGTCATGATACTCATGGTGATGAATTTTCAATCCTTAGCTCAAACGTTAATGCCATTGCCAGCTCAATCCGCTACCTATACAGGCAACACGCGAGGTTATTGGTTTGAAGCTCCTACGGATTTCAGAATGGTGGGTATTCGCGTACCAACAGACGCTTCAACGGATGATCAGAGTGTTGCAGTTGTAAGGTTTAATAATGGCGCACCGCCTTATTATGCAACCACGACAAATGATTTTACTCTTTTAGCTTTATTTCAAGATGTCTCGGGTAGTTCTGTGCTTACAGTAAACATTCCCGTTTACGAAGGAGATTTTATTGGAGTCCTAGGTTCGCGAGGTGCAGCATCAACGAATTCATACGGAGCAAATAATTATGCGACTAATATCTTAGGTGAATCTGTAACACTAGCCAGGTTGGGGATGCAATACGATTTAGAATCTCAAACCCCGATTAACTTATGGCAGGAAAACGCAACTAATTTAGCTCGGGTCGAAATATATTATAAGACGCTAATCATTGACGATTATCCTTATTGCGATGACTTTGAAGAGGGCGATGGTAGCTGGACTATTTCTGGATTCAATCCTTCATGGGAATTTGGTCAGCCGAACAATTCTATCATCAGCGGTGCAAATTCTGGTGATAGTGCCTGGATTACCTCTTTAACTGGGGACTACAATAATGGTGAGATCTCCAATTTGGTAAGTCCAGAGTTTGATCTGAGTGCATTGGTAGATCCACACATTAGATTCAGCAGCGCGCGCGCTTTTCAGAATGGAATAGATGGGCTTCAATTGCAGGTTTCCGTTGATAGCGGTTATACTTACTCTGTGTTAGGATCATCGAGCTCATCCAACTGGTATAACAGCGGTGCCGTCTCCGCGCTGAGCGCTCAAGGCAACGGAAATGGTTTTACAGGGACGGCATCCTCTTGGAATGACTACAAGCATTCCATGGCAAGTTACTCAAATGATACCTCGGTTTTTTTCCGACTTTTTATGGCCTCGAATGGCTCAACCGTAACTGAAGGTTTCGGATTTGATGACTTAATAGTAGCGGAATCTGAGGATATCCAATTAGTTGATTTAATTTATCCAGATACGCTCTGCGGTGCTTCAGCCACGGAGATTAAGGCATATATATGCAACAATAGCATTACCTATCTAACAGACTTCGATATAGAATTAGACACTAACGGAACTACATTTACGTACACTTATTCTGATACTTTGCCGGTCTGCTCTTGTGATACGGTTGACGTTTTATCCATAAATACTATCGCTGGCGGATCATGGGATCTTTTCGCTAATTTGGAGGGCGATGGTGATGTAAATTCAGCGAACGATACCATGTCGGGTCAGATTATCGCTTTTCCGTCTCCATCCGTCTCCATCACTGGAGGTGGCAATAAGTGTGAGGGTGAACTTGACACGATCACTTTCATGTTTGGTGGAACAAGTCCTTGGAATATTGTCTACACTAATGGTTTCAATAATCTATCTACAAATAATATTACCTCGAATCCTTACTCCATCATTGTCACCGCCAGCGGTAATTATTCCCCTGTGAATGTATCTGATTCTAGCGGATGTGCTGCTGACTCAGCAAACATGACAGGTTTAGCTTCCATCGTATTTAATCCAACACCAACGGTCGATTTAGGCCCTGATACTGCGGTATGCGGTGAGTTTGAAATGGATGCAGGTTCGGGCGTGGCAAGCTACCAATGGTCTAATGGATTAGGCACCATGCAAACAGCTATTGCCAAAACATCTGATATATATGATGTAACGGTGTCAGACTCCAACGGTTGTGAGGGTTATGATGAAATTGACGTGGAGATATTACCTCTTCCAAAAATCTTGATTCAAGACACCGTACTATGCGAGGGAGCATCTTATGTTTTCAATGCCGGAGGAGGAAATGCTTCATACGTCTGGCACGATGGGTCAACCTCATTTATTTATTTGATGGATTCAGTTGGTATAGTTTCGGTTACAGTGACCGGGTTTAACGGTTGTGTAGCAGAGAAATCTGCTGCCATTAGTGCTATCGTTCCTCTTCCCTCACCGAACATTTTCAGCACTTCTGGTTTTGCGCCTGTAACATTGGATGCCGGTTCCGGTTATTCAGCATACGACTGGAGCACGAATGATACAACGCAATCCATCTTGGTAAGCAATCCTGGAACTTATTCATGCACCGTTACGAACGTAAGTGGTTGCCGAGGGGAGGACTCGCAGAAGGCGAAGATTTGGCCTAATTCCATTCAGGAAGCAGCGAAAATCAATGCATTTGCTATTTATCCCAATCCTGCAAACTCTTACCTCATCTTGCAGTTTGCTTCATTGAATGATGTTCCGACGAATTGCGAGGTGTATGACATGCAAGGAAGGTTTATACAGCGGATATCCCTAAATAAATCTATACTGCGACAAACGGTTACATTGCCAGCGGGAATGGCAGACGGAGAGTATTTCATTCGATGTAAAATTGGAAGTGCAATGGTCGATCAGGCCATCATTGTGCGCCATTAAACTACTTGAATGTAGACAGTTGAATTCCGGTTTGCAAAAGCTAGGGTTAATCGTATCTTTGCAATCCATTTTTGAAAAAGTAAATAACAAATTTTTGAAAAAGTAAATAACAAATCATGAAAAACCGTTACGAGGCTGTTTTCATCTTAACTCCCGTTTTGTCTGAGGAACAGACAAAGGAAACAGTCAAAAAATTTACCGGTTACCTCAAGAAGAATCACGCAAAAATTCTTCACGAGGAAAACTGGGGGCTCAAGAAATTGGCCTACCCAATCCAGAAAAAGTCCACTGGATTTTATCACTTGATCGAATTCGAAGCAGAAGGTACGATTATCCAGCAATTAGAAACTGAGTTTATTCGCGATGAGCGGGTAATGCGTTTCCTGAATGTAAACATGGAAAAGCATCATATTGCATTTGCAGAGAGTAGAAGAAATAGGTCCAACAAAAAAGCGAAAGCTGAAAACTAAGAACCATGGCAGACGATATTAGGTACCTGGCCCCGATACAGATCGAGACCAAAAAAGAAAAATACTGCTGGTTTAAGAAGGCAGGAATAAAATATATCGATTACAAAGACGCTGACTTTTTGTTGCGTTTTGTAAATGAACAAGGAAAGTTGCTTCCAAGAAGAGTAACTGGAACATCATTAAAGTATCAAAGAAAAGTGTCGACTGCTGTAAAGCGTGCAAGACACATTGCTTTGATGCCTTACGTTACTGATATGATGAAATAATTAAGGAATCATGGAAGTAATATTAAAGGAAGACATAGAGAAACTAGGTTACAAGGATGACATGGTTTCTGTGAAGAATGGATACGGAAGAAACTTCTTGATCCCTTCAGGTAAAGCAGTATTAGCTACTGCTTCAATAAAGAAAATGCACGAAGAGACAATCCGTCAGCGTTCGAAGAGGATGGAGAAGGAAAGAGAGACCGCTCAACAATTTGCTGATAAGCTTAAAGGAATGTCAATTAAGGTTGGCGCTAAAGTAGGTGAGTCTGGAAAGATCTTCGGTTCAGTTAATAGCATACAATTGGCAGAAGAAATTGCTAAGCTTGGTGTTACTGTTGATCGCAAGCGGGTGAAAATTAAAGATGAACCAATCAAGGCCATCGGAACTTATGAAGCAGAAGTTGGATTCCACCGAGATGTGGTTGAGACCATTTTATTTGAAGTTGTTGGTGAATAATTGGAGAATTAAATAAATAAGAAAAAGGGAGGCACATGCTTCCCTTTTTTTGTTTTTAATAAAGCCGCGATTCGTGTGGTTACGTTAATATTGTCAACCTGAAAAATAGACTATTATGACTTTTGATTTGGAGATGATTAAAGCAATTTACGCCAAGTACCCAGAGCGTGTTGCCGCAGCAAGAAAACTACTTAACAAACCACTTACGCTTTCTGAAAAAATCCTTTATACACACTTGTGGGAAGGAACAGCAACGGAGGAGTTTAAGAGAGGTGGAAGCTATGTTGACTTTGCTCCAGATAGAGTTGCAATGCAAGATGCAACAGCGCAAATGGCTTTGCTGCAATTTATGCAAGCTGGAAAAGAAACGGTAGCAGTGCCTTCAACAGTGCATGCTGATCACCTAATTCAAGCGCGAATTGGTGCGGATAAAGATTTACAAGAGTCTCTCAATAAAAACAACGAAGTATTTAACTTTCTTTCCTCCGTTTCGAACAAGTATGGAATTGGTTTCTGGAAACCAGGAGCAGGAATTATTCATCAAGTAGTACTGGAAAATTATGCCTTCCCTGGAGGAATGATGATTGGTACTGATAGTCACACTGTGAATGCCGGTGGATTAGGAATGGTGGCAGTTGGAGTCGGCGGTGCTGATGCTGTTGACGTAATGGCGGGAATGCCCTGGGAATTAAAATTTCCAAAGCTTATCGGTATCAAGCTTACAGGTAAGTTAAACGGATGGACATCACCTAAAGATGTCATTTTGAAAGTTGCAGGAATACTTACCGTTAAAGGTGGTACAGGTTGTATTGTAGAATATTTCGGTGATGGAGCCAAGTCACTTTCTTGCACTGGAAAAGGAACCATAAGTAATATGGGAGCTGAAATTGGAGCAACAACTTCAACATTTGGTTATGATGATAGTATGCGAAGATATCTTGCCGCTACAGGTCGTCAAGATGTTGTTGATTTGGCAAATGAAGTTGCAGAGCATCTAACAGGTGATGATGAAGTTTACGCGAATCCAGAGCAGTATTTTGATCAGGTTATAGAAATTGACCTGAACACATTGCAACCACATTTGAATGGTCCTTTTACTCCAGACTTGGCAACTCCAGTTGCTGATATGAAGGAAAAACTAAAGACACAAGATTGGCCAGTAGATGTTGAGTGGGGATTAATTGGATCTTGTACAAATTCTTCATATGAAGATATATCTAGAGCTGCATCCATTGCAAAACAGGCCGTTGAAAAAGGACTTAAGCCAAAAGCAGACTTTGGAATTAACCCCGGATCTGAACAGGTTCGCTACACTATAGCGCGAGATGGATTCATTTCCATTTTTGAAGATTTAGGTGCGACCATTTTCACAAATGCTTGCGGACCTTGTATTGGCCAGTGGGCAAGAGCAGGTGCTGAAGAGAAAAAGAAGAACTCAATCGTTCACTCCTTCAACAGGAATTTTTCTAAAAGAGCAGATGGTAATCCAAACACTCATGCCTTTGTTGCCTCGCCTGAAATGGTGGCAGCAATCGCAATTAGCGGTAGGCTCGATTTCAACCCTATGACCGATACGTTGGTTAATGATAAGGGAGAGAAAGTTAAATTAGACGAGCCAACAGGATTCGAATTGCCACCAAAAGGATTTGATGTTGAAGATCCCGGCTATCAAGCACCCGCTGAAAATGGAAGTAACATTAATGTTGTCGTTAAGCCAGATTCAGAAAGGCTTCAATTATTGACTCCGTTTGAGCCTTGGAATGGTGAAAATATAACAGGAGCTACATTGTTGATTAAGGCATTTGGTAAGTGTACCACAGATCATATTTCAATGGCCGGGCCTTGGTTACGTTATAGAGGACACTTGGACAACATTTCAAACAACTGTTTAATTGGAGCTGTGAATGCCTTTGGAGAACAAACAAATACAGTTGTAAATCAATTGAACGGAGAGGTACTAGAAGTGCCAGCTGCTGGAAGAGCATATAAGGCGGCAGGTGTGCCGACAATTGTTGTGGGAGATCATAACTATGGTGAAGGTTCATCAAGAGAACATGCTGCAATGGAGCCAAGACACTTAGGTGTTTGTGCTGTAATTGTTAAGTCATTTGCTAGAATCCATGAGACCAACTTGAAGAAACAAGGAATGCTTGGATTGACCTTTGCCCATGAGGCTGATTACGATAAGATAAGAGAAGATGATACCTTCAATTTTCTTGATTTAAATAAATTTTCTCCTGGAAAGTCCTTGAATTTAGAACTAGATCATAAAGACGGAACGAAGGAGTCTATCGAATTAAAGCACACTTATAATGCGGCCCAAATTGATTGGTTTCGGGCGGGTAGTGCCTTGAACTTAATTAAGAAGCAATACGCTGGAAATTAATTTTTGAAGTCGAAATATTGATGATCGAACAACAATCAATTCAAAACGATTTACTGATTCGTGCTGCAAAGGGCGAAAAAACAGAACGCTCTCCTGTTTGGGTGATGCGTCAAGCGGGTAGGATATTACCTGAGTATCGAGCGGTAAGGGCGAGTATATCCGGTTTTAAAGAATTAGTAGAAACACCTGATTTGGCAGCTGAGGTCACTATTCAGCCTGTGGATATTCTCGGAACGGATGCGGCCATAATTTTTTCTGATATTCTCGTTATTCCGGAAGCAATGGGCTTACCGTATGAGATGCAAGAAGGTATCGGGCCAAGATTTCCAAGGGTTATTAAAACCGATTCGGATATCGATAAATTGAATGTTGCTGAGGGTCAAGAATTGAAATATGTATACGATGCAATTTCTGAAACTCGAAAGCGCCTTGCGGGAAGAGTGCCAGTGATCGGATTTGCGGGTGCTCCTTTTACAATTTTCTGTTACATGATAGAAGGTAAAGGAAGTAAGACTTTTAGTGAAGCCAGAAAATGGTTGCATGCAAACCCAACAAGTTCACACAAACTTCTGCAGAAGATCACGGAATCAACCAGCAACTATTTGAAGCTTCAAGTGGAAGCTGGGGTTTCAATATACCAAGTATTTGATTCGTGGGCGGGAGTTTTAAGTAAAGAGCTTTATCAAGAATTTTGCATGCCTTATCTGGATCGAATTGCTCAAGAAGTAAACTCAGTTCCAAGAATTGTTTTTGCAAAAGGGGCTAATTTTACAATGGATGATTTGATGTCGAGTCAATACAATGTAGTTGGCCTTGACTGGGGAGTAAATGTAAAAGAGGCCCGATCTTTGAATTCAGAGAAAGTGCTTCAAGGAAATTTAGACCCAACTATACTCTATGGAGAAGATCAATACATCGTTCAAAAGACTAAGGAGATGTTAAGTTCATTTTCGGGCGGAGGGCACATTGCTAATTTAGGGCATGGTGTATATCCGGACACAGATTGGAGAAAGGTCAAATTATTTATTGACACCATAAAATCAAGTTGATATTAATACTTAGAAACATGAAGAATTTATTTTTAGCTACAATAATGTCTGCAATTACTGTAATCAGTTTCGCTCAAGGAAACATGATTCAAAACGGCAGTTTTGAAACAGTTAGTAAGAAAATTAAAGCGGGCGGAATGATTGACTACGCCACTGGTTGGTCATCACCTACGGACAATAAAGCAGATGTGTTTAGCGCCAGCGCTAAATCAGATGAATACAAAACTCCGGCAAACCTCTATGGTGATACAGATCCTCTTGAAGGAATTAACTACGCTGGAGTTATTATGTACAGTTATAAGGATGATGCTCCACGCCAGTATTTACAAGCTCAACTGACTGAGAAAATGAAGGAGGACAAGGTGTATTGCGTGAAGATGAACGTTATGTTGAGCATGTTGTCAAAGTATTCTTCAAATAGTATAGGTATATACATAAGTAAGAAACCGCTTACACCAGAAGAAATTGAGACCTACAATATTGAGCCTCAAATAATCCATTCTCAAAACAGGATTTTTGATGAGCAGTTCGATTGGGAGCCAATATGCCAAACGTATATTGCTGATGGAGGAGAGGAATACATCACAATTGGGAATTTTGCGGCAACGGAGGCTACTGAAAACGAAAAGGTTAAGAAGCCGAAAGGAATTACAGGAACACAGGCTCGAGGTGCATATTATTACATTGATGATGTTAGCGTAATGAATATGGCTGGAGTGGAGTCATGCGAATGTGAATTAGACGCTGGCGGAAATGCAATTAATGTTGTTTACTCTTTAGAGACTAGTACGGATATGGATTCTGATGTTTCTCAGGACATTGAGCGAACTAGAGTGTATTTTGATGATGGCTCTGACGTTATTAGCGAACTAGCCATGGCCGATATAATTAAGATTGCAGAAATACTAAAAGAGCATCCTAAGTATAAAGTGAAAGTTGTGGGACATACAGATCCTGTAGAGGAAGCGAAGGTTACAGGAAATGTGTCATTAAACAGAGCCAACGCAGTGAGAGATGCACTTGTTGAGAATGGTGCATCGGAGGGTAAGTTACTCGTGGTCGGTGTTCAAGATTTTGAGCCAATTACTCCTGACGCTACATCGGCTGGTCAGGCGCAAAATAGACGTGTGATGTTTACCGTGATTAGTAAAAACTAAAAACACAAATCAAAGATTTTGAAAGCCCTTCTGTATTCTCAGAAGGGCTTTTTTATTTTCGTCACAACTTATGATAGAAAAGAATAATCCGAAAACCATTCGAGGCTGGGCATTTTATGATTGGGCAAACTCAGTTTATTCATTAGTCATTTCTACTGCCATTTTCCCAATTTTCTATGCAAGTCAAAACTTTGCCCAAACCAAAGTTGTGAATGGGGTGGAAATTCCATTGGTGGAATTTTTCGGTCGAACTTTTATCAATACTGAGATTTACAGCTATGTTTTATCATTATCGTTTCTTGTAGTAGCCGCCATTTCGCCTTTCCTGTCTGGAATTGCAGATTATACAGGCAGTAAGAAAAAATTTCTACAATTCTTCTGTTACCTCGGTTCGTTTTCATGTGCCATGCTATTTTTCTTCGATGTGAATTATATGGAGTTATCTATGTTTTTTGTGTTACTGGCGAGCATTGGGTTTTGGGGGAGCTTAGTCTTTTACAATGCATTTCTTCCGGAAATTGCAGATCCAGAATTTCATGATGATGTTAGCGCTAAAGGATTCGCCTATGGATATGTGGGCAGTGCAATACTATTAATTGCCATTTTAGCGATTCTTACCTTTTTTGGTAATGGTTTGGTTCGCTATTCCTTTCTAGCTGTATCGCTATGGTGGGCAGGTTTTGCACAAGTGACTTATCATGTTTTGCCAGGCAATGTTCATCAAAGAAAACCAGAAGATACTTATATCTGGAAGGGCTATGAGGAACTCAGAAAGGTTTGGGGAGAACTCGCGAATTTATTCAACATCAAGCGATATCTGAGATCCTTTTTTGTCTACAGTATGGGGGTGCAAACCGTGATGGTTATGGCTGTGTTATTTGCCAAAAAAGAAATTGATTGGGTTGGTGGTGGTGACACGGGATTAATAATTAGCGTTCTGATTATTCAATTTGTAGCTGTCGCTGGCGCATATTTATTCGCTCATTTGTCTAGAAGACTTGGGAATATCCCAGTGTTGGGAATTGCACTCGTTATTTGGATAGGAATCTGCTTAATAGCATTTTTTATTCACACTCCTTTTCAATTCTATGTATTGGCCGGGGTTGTTGGATTAGTGATGGGCGGAATTCAATCTTTATCCAGATCAACCTATTCAAAGATGTTGCCAGATACGATCGATCATGCCTCATATTTCAGCTTTTATGATGTAGTAGAAAAGCTTGGTATTGTGATTGGCACGTTTCTTTTTGGTGTGATTGAAGGAGTAACATCAAGCATGCGATACTCAGCATTAGCATTGTTGTCATTCTTTTTGGTTGGATTGATATTGATCCTATTTGTAAAGCGAGAAAAAAGCATTGGACCTCATTTTGAACGAAATTCGCAGTAATGGAAAAGCATTTTGATATTGTAATTGTTGGAGGAGGGATAGTAGGAGCCGCAACAGCTTATAAGTTGCAGTTAGCATATCCAGAAAGATCAATTGCAATACTGGAAAAGGAGCCAAGACTGGCAAATCATCAGACAGGAAACAATTCAGGTGTGATTCATTCCGGAATCTACTATAAGCCAGGTTCGTATAAGGCAAAGACATGTGTAGACGGCAGAAGGGAATTAGTAGCTTTTGCAAAAGAGTTTAATATCAGCCATGACATTTGTGGCAAAGTCATAGTAGCTACGGACGAGAGTGAGTTGCCAAACCTGCAAAACATAAAACAGCGGGGAGTTGACAATGGCGTTGAGGGCATAGAGCAAATTGGTCCTGAACAATTGCGAGAAATCGAACCGTTTTGTGCGGGTATATCTGGAATCCGAGTAGGATGTACCGGAATAATTGATTTTAGAGCAACCACGGAAAAATTTGGAGAACTTCTAGTTGCAAAATACGAGTCAAGTCAGGTACTACTTAATCACGAAGTATTGGATCTTGTTCAAAATGAATCCGGCACAAAAATCATCACCAACCAAGGAAACGTTTTTGCCAATCATGTAATTTACTGTGGTGGACTGCAGGCAGATCGCTTGGCTAAGACAGATGGAGTGAAATTAGATATGTCAATTCTTGGATTTAGAGGAGATTACTATGAGTTAAGTGAAGAGGGAAAACACAAGGTGAAAAACTTAATATATCCAGTGCCAAATCCGAAATTTCCGTTTCTCGGTGTTCACTTCACTCGAATGACAGATGGTAGTGTTGAGTGTGGGCCAAATGCCGTATTTGTTTTTAAACGAGAGGGATATGGAAAGACGGACTTTAGCATGAAGGATACAGTTGAAGCCCTAACTTTTCCCGGAACTTGGAAGTTTTTTGCGAAACACTGGAGATTTGGAATTGAAGAGTATAGAAGGGCTTTCTCTAAACAGCTATTCTTATCTCAATTACAACGCTTAATACCGGATCTTGAAATGAAAGACTTGGCACATGAGCGTGCTGGTGTTCGAGCCATGGCACTTGCAGATTCTGGAGATATGATCGATG
>CALKOP010000049.1 GCA_938091155.1 uncultured Flavobacteriales bacterium
TGAGGTTCAAGTCGAATATAAACAGGCCTCATTATCCCTCTTTCGTGAACCAAACCAAAAACGAATTGGTGGAAGAGAATGATTACCACCTAAGGGGGTGGGGGTATTTTCTTGTAACCGGATTCAAACCTTTTCATTGGGTTTGAAACTGGGTGGTTTATATATCGAAGTCAGGTTTTTATGGAGTTAGAAAAGGAGTGGCGATACCTCTACCCTATTGCCTGGGCTGACTTTGAGCGTTTTCTATCTGGTTGGGCGCCCGGTCATTGGAAATCTATTGAGTATTCTCAAAGTCAGGTCAAAAAGGCACTGATTCAATTGGGATACTAGGAAAAGCAATTGCTCTGTTATGACGTCATAATGGATTCAGCCTTCAGTTCAACGGTATACATAGAATTGATTAAAAATGAAACTTATGAATCCAGATGTAGACAGTTTCATGAAAAATGCCAAACAGTGGCATGATGAATTACCCATACTTCGCAGCATCCTATTGGACTGCGGCTTGACAGAGGAGTATAAATGGAAGCGGCCTTGTTATAGTTTCAAGGGGAAAAAAATCATCATCATTGGTGGTTTTAAAAGCTGCGTCTTCATCAGTTTTTTTAAGGGAGTTTTATTGCAAGATGAAAGAGGACTACTCACCCAACCAGGTGAAAACTCACAATCAACTCGAATGTTGAAATTCAATAATACCAAAGAGATAGAGGATCTGATGCCAATTATTCAGGCCTACGTTTTCGAGTCGATAGAAATTGAAAAAACGGGTCAGAAAGTTGAGATGACAAAAAGCCCCAACCTTGATTTTACAGAAGAATTACTTGAAAAAATGAGCGCTGACAGCGAATTCAAAACTGCCTTTGAAAGTTTAACTCCAGGCAGGCAGCGCGGATATCACCTATACTTTTCTGCGGCAAAACAGCCTAAAAATAGAGTGGATCGTATCGAAAAATATGCACCACGCATTCTGGATGGATTTGGATTTCATGATTGTGTTTGTGGTCTATCTAAACGCGGTGGAACCTGCGATGGATCGCACAAACAACTGCATTAAAAACTGATTCAATAAATCCATTTTTGCCTTTACTTTGCAGCCTTGTGGAAACATCCAAGGCTAGCATATCGAAGGACATAGATCGGGCAGTAAAAATTATTTCCCAGGAAGATCTTGTGGCTATCCCCACCGAAACGGTTTATGGCTTGGCAGGAAACATATTCAGTGAAAAAGCCATTCGCAAAATTTTCGCACTCAAACAAAGACCATTTTTCAATCCATTAATTGTGCATATCCATTCAATGGCTCAATTCATAAGCTTTGTTTCCGAAATACCTCAGAAGGCTGAGAAATTGGCAGAACATTTTTGGCCTGGTCCACTGACCTTAGTATTGAAGAAAAAAGCAATAGTTCCGGACTTGGTTACGGCTGGAAAGGATACAGTTGCTGTGCGGATTCCAAATCACCCCCTAACCCTCGAACTACTCAAAAAGTTAGACTTCCCCATAGCTGCACCAAGTGCCAATCCATTTGGTAGAATTAGTCCAACTAGTGCCGAACATGTTGCTGGCTATTTTGATCAGAATTTGGAGATGGTTTTAGACGGAGGAGAATGCCAGAAAGGGATTGAATCTACCATCATTGGATTCGAGAATGATGAACCGATTATTTACCGCTTAGGGTCTATCTCCCAAGATGAGATCGAAAAGGTCATAGGTCCATTGAAAATCAAGAACAAAAATGAATCCGCACCGGATGCTCCCGGGATGCTTTCAAGGCATTACGCACCCAAAACAAAAACTATTTTGGTGGAAGACATTCAAGCAAGTATTCAGCAATTTTCAGATCAACGAATCGGTCTATTGACCTTTGATCAAGATCTTGATCACACATCTATTCAGCATAAGATAATACTCTCGAAAAATGCTGACCTAGACGAGTCAATGTCCAAGCTTTACGCTGCCATGCATCATCTAGATTCGCTTGATCTGGACATCATTATTGCTCAATTATTTCCAGATGTTGGTCTTGGTAAATCCATCAACGATAGATTGTCACGAGCGACAAAATCATGAATATAATTTTGTCCAATTATTGAACTTTCACAAAAAAGCCACGTCTTTCAATTTATGAAGCATTTCTTATTCTCACTTTTCTTACTCGGATCCATCCATCTTGGACAATCCCAAACCACTAATATTTTTGGGACAATTAACCAATATGCCGAGGTTGAATATTTGTACGGTGATACGATTGAGGTTTCTACCGCTGCAGGGTTCAGCAGTGGAGATAAGATATTGATCATTCAAATGCAAGGCGCATCAATTGGCCAATCCAATTCCGCCCAATTTGGAAACGTTTCTAACTTAAACGGAGCTGGAAATTATGAATTCACACAGGTTTGTTCCATTGTTGGAAACAGTTTGGTGGTGACGGGTATCGATCGATCGTATGAAACCAATGGCAGTGTGCAAGTGGTTAGTATTCCCGAATACACAAATGCTGTTGTTACCAGTGAATTAACCGCCCAGACATAGGATGGCAGTACGGGTGGAATTATTGCCTTCGAATGCACAGGAAGCCTGACACTAAATGATGACATCAATGCTGATGGAGCTGGATTCCGAGGTGGATCTGCTTCAACTTCTACCTATACCTGTTCTTGGATTAACAATGTAAGCGGCTTCTACTATAATATATTGTCAGGTGAAGGCGCCAAAAAAGGCGAAGGAATTGCCAAATACATCAATGGAAAAACAGGAGGACGAGGCGCACAAGCCAATGGTGGTGGTGGCGCCAACGATCATAATGGTGGTGGTGGCGGTGGAGCAAATGCGGGCCAAGGTGGCGAAGGCGGTCAGCGCATTAAACCCAGTACATTCACATGTGGATGCTTGAACCCGGGTGTTGGTGGTAAAACCAATACTTATTCAAACTCTGCCAACCGCATATTTCTTGGTGGCGGCGGCGGTGCTGGTCACGAAAACAATGCGAATACCGCAACACCTGGTGCCAATGGTGGAGGCATCGTCCTAATCAAAGCTGCTACACTAATCGGAAATGCAAATACGATAAGCGCAGTTGGAAACTCCGTTCAAGGCGGCTCTGCTGATGGATCAGGTGGCGCTGGAGCAGGTGGAACAGTATTGCTTGAAATTACCATCTATTCTGGATTATTAAATGTAAAGGTGAGTGGCGGTGATGGTGGTGATGCAGCGAATGTTGGATACTCAAATTGCAACGGTCCTGGCGGCGTTGGTGGTGGTGGCATTCTATGGGTTTCCCAAAGCAGTTTACCAAGCAATATCTCATTATCTGAAGTGGGTGGAGAAGCCGGTACAACCACATCTACATCTCAAAGCAACTGCACCTTAAACGGAAACAATTATGCCACAAATGGGGATGATGGTGATGTCGTAACAGGACTAGAGTTTATTGAGACTTCATGCGACACTCCGATTATTACATTGGACACAACCATTTGTGCTGGAGACAGTGTTTTTCTCGAAGGAGCTTGGCGAAATTCTTCTGGAACCTATTTTGACACTGTCATCACGGGATGCTGCCTGAGCGTTTTATCAACTGAGTTAACAGCCCTAGAAGAGAAAACGGGTTCTATCACAGACACAATCTGCCGAGGTGAAGCCTTGGTGGTTAACGGAACTTCATACTATTCATCGGTAAACGGATCAATTGAAACATTTGTGGGAATTGGACCCTATGGCTGCGATAGTTTAGTGAGTATCTATCTTACCGTAAATGAAGTGGACACCACAGTAATTAGCACTCCTCCTCTATTATCTGCACAAGCTACAGGGGCTATCTATCAATGGGTTTATTGCCCAGATTATTTACCCATTGCCGATGCCAACCAACAGGAGTTCACCGCGATTGAAAACGGCAGCTATGCCCTTATTATTACAGAAAATGAGTGCGTAGACACTTCCGCTTGTTATGATGTCCATACAGTGGGTATCCGAGTCCAAAACGACCTTCATTCTATTCAGGTTTTTCCAAATCCAACAAGGGGTCAAATTACTTTGATTACTTCGGAATACACAAATGCGGCTAGTATTTCACTCTACGATGTCACGGGTAAATTCCTTCGAAAGTCAATCTAAAATGGCCATAATGCATTGGAATTCAATATTATTGAACCGACAGGTCTCTATATCCTTAGTTTGGAAACAGAAACCAGGTCTACTCGTTTTCACGTAATGAAAATTGACTAACTCGATAAAAAAGCATCATCATGAGCCCACTTCTAAGAAATATATTAGCCGTAATTGTTGGATTAATTAGCGGCAATGTGATCAATATGGCCTTGATACAATTGGGATATTTGGTCTTCCCTATTGAAGGTCTAGATCCAAATGATATGGAAGCATTGGCGGCCGTGATGCCAACATTAGACGCACAATATTTCATTTTCCCATTTCTAGCACATGCTGTTGGCACGCTATCAGGAGCCATTATAGCCGCAATCATTGCCACTGGAAATGGCATGAAACCAGCACTCGTAATTGGCGGACTGTTCCTAGTCGGTGGAATATTAGTGAGCTTTATGATACCAGCACCAACTTGGTTTATCACAATGGACATAGCCTTAGCGTACATACCAATGGCCTGGATTGGTGGTAAAATTGGAGGTTTAAAAAAATCGGAGTGATTTAGATACCCAACAGCTCAAATTCCTTCTCAGCAATTTCTTTTCCGTTTACCTGAATGGCCAAACGCTGCATTCCGTTATAATACTTCCTGGTACTTATTTCCCGTATTGGGTGTCTTTTTGAAATTTTGAGTATTTCTTGTGACTTCAATTTCTTCTCTGAAAGTTTAAAAACTTTGGGTGATAATTTCCCATTGGCTTTTTTGAAATAAACCACAAAAGATACCACAACTCGGGCATCGACTTTTTCCTGATTGAGTAAGTCAAAATCGAATTCCAGGTATTCCCCAAATTGAACAAACTCATTAGACTCAAAATTATTAATCTATACTTTAACGTTTGGATCGAATCCTTGAAGTATCAACGCTTCCGAATGAGCCATTTTGATCAATGATCGGCTAGCGTGTTTTACTATCCAATCCGTATGCTCATTTTTTTCTTACTCCACGCTTTAAGAGTTTCAATCACCACATCGGGATGATCTTTTACAATATCGTTCAAGTTATTGGCCACGGATCTGCGTACATATAATTCTGGGTCGGCCTTTAAACCATCCAGTAGCGCAATTACGGGCATTGGACACTTTTGAAAAGCGGGTAATCTGCTTGCCCATGGCAATATAGGTCGTGTACCCTCAGAAACTAATCTACGAACATGATGGTTCTCGTCCTTCACCCATTTTCGGAGCAATTTCATTTATTCCTGGGGATAGTTTTCGATAAAATATCGAACGCTAAACTCGGCTGTAAAGACCTTGGTGAGTTTATAGTTGGCATGCATTGACTCACTAAAGTGATTCCTTCCGTAGGTAGCTATGTATTCAGCAAATGGCAAGAAATAGAATTCACTATACCTGCCCAACTCGTCCTCATCTTTCAAGGGTATATCCATTGACTTTACCAGAATCTCAATGGCAGCGGGGTAAT
>CALKOP010000050.1 GCA_938091155.1 uncultured Flavobacteriales bacterium
TCACCCGTCATCGCCACTTTGGCTTTGAATTTACGTTGGGTAAAGATGGATGCTAGAGCACTCAATATTGTAATCCCCGCTGACGGTCCATCCTTTGGAGTCGCGCCCTCAGGCACATGGATATGAACGTTGTAATTATTAAAAATATCTTGGTCCAAATCGAGCGTCTCTGCATGAGCCTTTAGGTATTCCAACGCTATTACTGCTGACTCTTTCATTACATCACCAAGATTACCTGTGAGTGTCAATTTTCCTTTCCCTTTGGTAATGCTAGATTCAATGTGAAGCACTTCACCGCCAACAGATGTCCAGGCTAAACCATTTGCCACTCCCGGTACCTCATGTTGACCTTCTTTCTCTTTTGGATGGCCTGGTCCCAAAAGAACTTCAATGCCCTCGATAGAAATGGAAGTAGAATATTCCTTTTCCTCCAAGGCTAATTGCTTTGCTTTGCCCCGAATGACACCGGCAATACGTTTTTCAAGTTGACGGACACCACTCTCTCTTGTATAACCTTCAATAATGAACTGAATAATCTTTTTCGAAAATTTGACGTCTCCTTTTTTCATCCCATGTTCGATCAACTGTTTTGGAAAAAGGTGCTTTACTGCAATAATTATTTTCTCTTCGACCGTATATCCACTGAGCCTAATAATTTCAAGTCTATCTCTAAGAGCTGGATGAACTGCCCCAATATTGTTCGTTGTGGCAATGAACAAGGTATTGCTTAGATCAAATTCTTGCTCAAGAAAGTTATCATAAAAGGTTGCGTTCTGCTCTGGATCTAAAACTTCAAGTAAGGCTGAAGATGGATCTCCATGACCATCACGTCCAACCTTATCGAGCTCATCAAGCACAAATACAGGGTTGGCACTTCCCACCTTCTTTAGGTTTTGAATAACTCGACCAGGCATTGCACCTATATATGTCTTACGGTGTCCTCTAATTTCTGCCTCATCGCGCAGCCCGCCTAAGGACATTCGTACGTACTTCCTGCCTAAAGCTTCTGCAATACTCTTTCCTAAGCTTGTTTTACCCACACCCGGAGGGCCATCAAAGCAAAGAATTGGAGACTTCATGTCACCTTTCAGCTTAAGTACAGCTAGATGTTCGATGATTCGATCTTTTATTTTGGTTAAACCATAATGGTCTCGATCTAATATCCTTTGGGCTCGTTTCAGATCAAATTTATCTTTAGTGAACTCGTTCCAAGGAAGATCGAGGTAGGTATCTAGATAATTCAACTGTACAGAATATTCCATACCGCTAGGATTCATCCTTTCAATTTTGGCTAATTCTTTTTCAAAGTTCTTAGCAACTTTCTCATCCCATTTTTTCTTGGCAGCACGTTCCTTTAATTCCTGAACCTCTTGCTCCATAGGATTCCCACCCAATTCATCTTGGATGGTTTTCATCTGTTGGCTTAAAAAGTATTCTCGCTGCTGCTTGTCAATATCGTTTCTGACCTTGCTCTGTATATCATTCTTGATTTCAAGCATTTGCAGTTCCTTCGTCAAATACCCTAATAGGCTATTGGCTCTATCTTCTAGAAGCTTTGTCTCAAGTAAAGTTTGCTTATCCTTTACAGGACTTTGCATATTGGATGATATGAAATTGATAAGGAAAGCAGGGCTTTCAATGTTTTTGATTGCTATTGAAGCTTCCGTTGGAATGTTGGGAGACTCTGAAATAATTTTCAGAGCCATTTCTTTAATTGAAGACACAAGTGCCTTAAATCTTTTAGCCTTTGGCTTTTGGTTATCCGCAGCATATGGCTCAATTTTCGCTTTTAGATATGGATCTACTTGAGTAAACTCCTTGATTTGAATTCTTCTAGTACCTTGAATTATTATCGTTGACGAACCATCGGGCATTTTCAACATCTTCAAAATGCGAGCAGCTGTGCCAACTGTGAATAATGAATCGGGATCGGGCTCCTCATATTTTTGATCCTTCTGTGCAAAAACTCCGATTATTTTATCCCCTTTATGTGCATCCTTAATTAGATTGATAGATTTATCTCTACCGACTGTAATTGGAAGTACAACACCAGGAAAGAGAACAGTATTTCGAACTGGCAATATTGGCAGTTCTTCAGGAACCTCTTCCTTATGCATCTTCTCTTCATCTTCAGCGCTCATCAATGGAATGAACTCCGCACCCTCCTCAATCGAACTAGTTAATTCTAATAACGACAAACTCAATCTGTCCTCTTTCATACTTTTCTTCTCTTTTGTCCGATGCAATATCGATTCATTTACATCAGAATCTGCAGAATTCTTGGCAATGGACGTGCCAATAGAATGCGTCTGCATATTTGTCCGATTTATAATTTCTGTGCTGACACTTGGTCAAACAGATGTGTATAAACCTTTTTCCAATCGTCAGATAGCGCAATACCACGCCTAGCCATTACTTTTTCAGCAACATCCAAGGCATCTTGAATTCGGAATGTTTTAAAACCATCTGCTCCACCCCATGCGAAATTTGGGATTTTACGATGCGGAAATCCCGCACCAAAAACATTCGCAAAAACACCGCAAACAGTTCCGGTATTAAACATGGTGTTAATACCGGTTTTTGCGTGATCGCCCATTGTCAATCCACAAAACTGGCCACCTGTACTTTCACTCCGACCTAGCGCATAATTGAAAATTTTCACGTCAGCATAGTTATTCTTAAGATTAGAAGTATTAGTGTCTGCACCAAGGTTACACCACTCACCTATTACGGTATTTCCAATAAAACCATCATGCCCTTTGTTCGAATAGCCTAATAGAACAGCATTATTCACTTCTCCACCAACTTTAGAATGAGGTCCGATAGTAGTTGCTCCATAAATTTTCGCACCCATTTTCAGAGTCGATGATTCCATTAAAGCTAGTCCTCCACGTACCAAACATCCTTCCATGACCTCCGCATTTCGGGCAATATAAATTGGCCCCGTTTCTGAGTTTAACACAGCCGATGATCTCACTATTGCTCCTTCTTCCACAAATAAATCTTCACCTGTGGTTACGACACCATCTAAGGAAATACTTGACTCTTTCAGATTGTATCGAATCCATTCAAAGTCTTCTCGGAGCGCCCAATCATTTAATTGGAAAATTTTCCAACTTCTATCTATAATTCTCACCTCACCGTGGTATTGAACTCTAGAATCACCGTTTAAATGGTTTTTGGAAAAATCATGTGATTTTGTGGCAAGCCAGTTTTCTTCGTGATAAAGACTCTGTCCCAAATCGAGATCTCTTATTTGGGCTACAATATCATTGGTCGGAATCAAAGCACCATTTACCACGATTTCACTTTTCTCACTATAACAAGGAAAAACTGTCTGTAAATAGTCTTGGGTCAGGTAATCAACATCAGCATCAAAGCGTTTTTTCCACTTTTCAGCTATTGTAAATGCTCCTACCC
>CALKOP010000051.1 GCA_938091155.1 uncultured Flavobacteriales bacterium
CTTCTAAGCGATCATTTTCCTTTTTGCGCTTAGTTGTTTCTTGTAACCTATGGTAATCATCTTTGAGATTTGCAATATGTGGTTTAGTAACCTCTTTTAGCTGCACTAGACGATAGGCCCTTTTACCATCAATGGTCTGAAACAATTCAGCTGTACTTATCTCGACCTTTTCCAATTTTTGCACTGTAAATAATAATGATCGATCAATTTGTCCCAAAGTTTCCAATTCAAATCGGTTGGTTCCATCAACGGGATTTATCATTTCTCCTCCATTCATGCGCGTTTCATCATCTGTACTAAACTCCAGTGCAGCTTTTGCAAACGTCAATGTGTCCACCGTTTCAATTTGATTCTTGATACTATCCAAAAACACTTTAGCTTTCTGAAGATCCTTTGATGAAACTTGCGGTATAAGTAAAATGTGCCTAACATTAATTCGATCCCCTTTTCTTTCTATCATTTGAATTAAATGATAGCCGAATGGTGACTTAACAACATCTGACATCTGCCCTGGCAAAAGACCAGTAGCGGCATTAGCAAATTCGGCAACAAGATCCGCTTTATCCATCATTCCCAATTCTCCGTTTTGTTCTGCTGATCCAGGGTCAGCAGAATATAAGTACGCTAGAGTTCCAAAATCTTCTCCACCATCAACTCTTTTCTTGAATTCACGGAGTTTTGCTTTTAATCTATCTTCCTCATCCTTACTAATTGGAGGCATTTTCACAATTTGTGCTACTCTCGCTTGCGAATTAATATATGGCAAGCTATCCTTAGGTATGCTATTATAAAACTCTCTTACGTCAACAGGTGAAATCCGCACTGATCCGATAACTTCCTGCTGCATAGTTTGAATCAGGAGTATCTCCTCGACTTCATCTTTAAAGTCTTCTTTAATTTGGTCTATTGTCTTACCATAGAATTTCACCAACTCTTCTTCACTGCCAATTTGAGATATAAAATAACGTAACCTCCTATTCAATTCTTGCTCTATCTGCTCTTCCGAAACCTCAACACTGTCCAATTTTGCCTGATTAACAAAGAGTTTCTGATACATCAAGTCTTCCACTAATTCACAGCGAGTATTTTCATCCACAGGCATATCTGAAAGTGTCATTTGATCTACCTGTTCTTCAATATCTGAATGAAGAATAACGTTGTCTCCAATTACAGCAATTACCTTGTCAATTACCTGACTATTCTGCGAGTAACCTGAGAATGTCATTAATCCAAAAATGATGAAAATGCTATTCCTTAATCTGTGGCTCATCATATTTTTCAGCATTTCCTTTTCTTATGGCATCGCGGTATACGCTTCTGCGAATGGTGTTTAGTAATTCAATTTTTCTTGAATTAAGGATCAACCCTTGAATCCTATCTAATTCTAATTCCAGTGGAGATAAAGTATTTTTAGACTGGATATCAATCACATAGAGATAGTATAAATGATCCGCGTCTGTGAATTGAACAAATTTTCCTTTCCGTAAAAATGATTCTTTATTATAAACTTCAATTGGCAATTGGCGGAGTAACTGGTTAAAAAACACCCAATTTGTATCTGTATAGCAGTTTACAGCGTATTTGTGACAATAATCAAGTAAGTAATCTTTTGATTCATCATCATCTTTCTTCATCCATTTAATTACCTCATCCTGATCGGGACTATTTGGTAATAGCTTGGTATATCGAACCTTCAAAATATAATCTTTCAACTGAAATATTTCTTGATTTTCATTGTAGAATTTAATGATTTCTTCGTCAGAAATATTGGTGTCCAGTTTTTGATTTATCAACTCTTTTTCATACTCAAAAATGAATAGTTCCTTTCTATACTTTTCTACTTGCTCTTCGATATCTGTTTGCTCAGAAACAAGATTAAATTGAGCTTTTCCAAACATAAGTTCTTCGTTCATCCAGTTCTGAATGATATTAGAAGCCAACTCTGTGCTATCCTCTAGAGTCAAATCATTTGGAATCATACTTGTTAATTCAGAATACGACAAGTATTCTCCCCCTACCTTAGCAATTATAAATGCGGAACTCGCTTCCTCCTTACATGACGCTAGAGTCAATAAAATGGTTACACAATAGAGTAAGCCTCTCAATTTTATTTGTTTATCGATTGGAATACCGTCTCATCCAAAATGACTGGATACTTCTTTCGGAGTTCGTCAATCCATTGTCCTTCTAAGTATGATTGATAAGCTGATGTTATTAATCCTCTCGCCTCATTTAGTCCTTTTGGCTGTGGATCTATAACAGAGTATACTTGCACAACTGTAGGTTTATCAAACTCATTCATAGTATAAACGCCCACAACCCACGGTGTCTTGTCTATAAGAGCATCAACCGATTTGGCATACAGTCCAGATTTAATGTTAAGATTTAGTGCATTCTCATCATTCAATTGTTGCATTATATACGTATCCGTATATCCCTTTTTCACTCTCTTTTTAGCATATTTCACCACTTTATTGGCTACATCAGTATTTGCGCAATCATATATTGTTGCATCCACCCTTTCTGACCACATATAATCAGATTTGTGATTCTGATAAAATGCCTCTAAACCAACTGAATCCTTAACAGCTTTTGACCACACTTTTTGATCCATTAAATCAAACAATAGGATACCATCGTGATACTCCTGCATGAGCGCCTTGAATTTTGGATACTTCATCTCAAGTAAGCCATCTTCAAAATCAATCAGCATATCATCAACAAACTCAGTCCATACCCTTGCAACTGCAGTGCTGACCAATTCTCCCTCCTTTGCTTTCTTTTGATTTTTCGCGACATATTTAATATAATCCAATTGACTGTATGTCTTTGACTTTTTACTGAAATTATTGTCTGAAATTGTCAAAACAGGCAAGTCCATTTTTGATGGAAGTTCTTCTGGAACACGCCATTTTCCATTCAAAAGTTGATCGGTGAAGATTTTGTCTGCAACCGCCTTATTGCCTTTATTGTAAGTGATCGCGTAATCTTCTTTGAGTTTTTTCAGCAAGGATGTTCTTCCTTTCAGCGAACGTGCATCTTTTTCAATTTTCCTTTTCAATGTTGGCTTAATGACGTCCAATTCAGCGACATCCCGCTTATCTTCTCTTTTAATAATATGCCAGCCGTATGCACTTTGAATTGGGTCGCTTATCTCTCCATTTCTTTCTAATCCAAAAGCCGCATCTTCAAAAACTGAGGCAGTACCGCCAGTACCAAACCACTGAAGTGTTCCACCATTGTTCACTGTGGCTTTATCTTCAGAATATTGTTTTACTAACTCGCCAAAAGACCCACCATCTTTAAGTTGTTTATTTATTTCCTCAATTCGGCTTTTTGCAGTTTGTTTTTGATCGTCAGTATCTGCAGAGCTACTTCTAATAAATATGTGGCTTACATGAATCTCGCCTCTAGCTGGACGTTTGTCTCTCACAAATATGGCATGATAGCCATATCTAGTTCTTACGGGCTTGGACAATTTCCCTACCTCAGTATTATAAGCCGCGCTTTCGAATGGATATACCATTGAAAAAGCAGTGAAATAGCCTAGATCCTCGGCAATTAACTGTTCATCTTTTGAGCCTTTAATTTTAGCAATAGCTGTTCTCATATCATCCTCTGATTTTATGGCACGCATATAGGAATCGAGCTTCTTTCGAGCTGCTAACGTATCTCCTGCAGGCGCATCAAGACCAACCTTAACTAAAATATGATATGCCGATACATCTTGTCTTAATCTTTGGTAAGCCTCATCAATTAGACCTTCGTTAACATCCATATCCACCAAATATGGTTGAGCAAGTTGCTTGCGATATCCTGATAATTCCTTCACAAACTTTGAAACCGTATCCATTCCTAACGACTCTGCCTCAACAACCTTCAATTTGAAATTGACAAACAAGTCAACATATTCTTCCATGGTCTTCTTATCAACCACATTGTTTGTGTTGTTCTTATTATAGATAGAGAGAAACTCATCCACACTAATTTTTTCTTCTCCAATGCTCATAAGCTTCCGCTGGTCTTGAGCGTCAACTTGCATGGTCACGAGCAGTAAAACTGCAAATACTAATTTCTTAAACATCATATTTATCTACTTGTATAATTTGGAGCCTCTCGAGTAATTGTAACATCATGAGGATGGCTTTCTCTAACTCCCGCAGAAGTAATTCTAATGAACTCCGCTTGTTGCAAGGAATCAATATTTGGAGCACCGCAATAACCCATACCTGCTCTCAATCCACCAATCATTTGATACAGAATTTCACTCAACTTCCCTTTGAAAGGCACTCTCCCTGATATTCCTTCGGGAACCAATTTTTTAATATCGTCTTCGACATCTTGAAAATATCGGTCTTTCGATCCTTGTTGCATTGCTTCGATACTCCCCATTCCACGATAGGTTTTGAATCGTCTTCCTTCATATATGATTGTTTCCCCTGGGGATTCTTCAACTCCGGCAAACATCGAACCGACCATCACGGAAGAAGCTCCAGCGGCAAGTGCCTTTACAATATCACCTGAAAAACGAATTCCACCATCAGCAATTACGGGTACATTAGAATCCTTTAAGGCTGCAGAAACATCCATTATAGCAGAAAGCTGAGGAACACCAACACC
>CALKOP010000052.1 GCA_938091155.1 uncultured Flavobacteriales bacterium
CAAAGCAACCGCTTTGGTCAAAAATGGTATCGGCATCGATGGTTATTACTGCCCTTGTAGGTGTATAAAAGAGCTCAAAGTCGTATTGAGTGAAAGACGCCCAACCGCTTGTAGTGCTGAATTGAGTTTGAAGTACTTGAAACCCATTAGAATTATTATGGTTCCAAAAGTTTGGAAACACCTGAGGGTTGGTCCTTGCAAGAGCCGTATCTACTTTACACAAGGAATACCCCTCCTGAGCAGTATATCCAGTCCAGGTTTGGGCGTTTTTCTTCCAATCAAAAAGGTAATAATTATGGTACATCGTATCTGCATTCCCTCCCTTCCAAGTGTAATCCCATGTATCTTGAAAACCAAATACAAAGCCAACATAATCATCATCTTGATTGGTACTAACCTCAAATGATCCAGTGATTTTCACATTAATTAGAGTATCTGGTCCAACATACATTAACGGAAAAAGAGAATTACACTGAGAACTTAAGGTACTATCTCCAGCACCCAAAACCCAGCCACCTCCAGCGCATAATTGGCTTGAGGTTGAATCACCGGTTGTCACCCACTCCTCAAAAGTCACATTCTCATAACATTGTGCTCGATACTCTTGAATCGAAAACAATGCAAATACGGCAATGAATACAAGTAGATATTTTATCGTTGGATGCAGTTTCAATCTGGTTTTGTCAAATATAGTGTTGATGCACCCTATTGAACGCACCAATGGTCAATTGGTTGGCAAAAACATTAAGTTAATCGAGGTAAGAAACAGACTTAGTTTAGCCCGTACTTGTCCATAAGATATACAAGCGCAGTAATAGAGGCAGCACCAAGCTCCAATTCGCGCTTGTTTACTGCATCAAAAGTATCCGTTGGGCTGTGGTGATAATCAAAATATCGTTGGCTATCTGGCACAAAACCAATCAACACATTATCGTCTGTTTTCAAGGGTCCAATGTCGGCTCCACTTCCACCCTCTTCTAATTGGCTAACGCCATACTTTTCCAGGGCTGGTTTGAAGGATAAAATTTTCTGAACCAGCTTCTCATTGCCTTCAACATGAAAACCTCTTGGTGTGAAACCACCGCGATCAGACTCAATACATGCTACATGGTTTACTCCTTGGACCTCAGACTGTTTCGCATATTCTTTTGCTCCTCGCAGTCCATTTTCTTCGTTCATAAAAAAAACAACTCGTATGGTGCGTTTTGGTGAATATCCCGATTTCTTCAATAATTCTAATACCGCCAATGACTGCATCACTCCTGCCCCATCATCGTGTGCTCCATGTCCAACATCCCAACTATCAAGATGCCCACCGAGAAGAATGATTTCATCTGGATACTTAAAACCTTTTATCTCACCAATTACGTTATATGACTGCACATCAGGAAATGTTTGACAAGATTGTTTCCAAATAAGTTCTACGGTTTCGCCTACAGCGAGTAAATCACTTACAATTTCAGCATCTCTCGTAGAAATAGCTGCAGCCGGTATCGTATCCAATGCATCCTCATATGTCATTGACCCCGTGTGTGGAAACTCGTCAATTCGTAAATTTAATGAACGAACTATCGCTCCTACAGCACCGTACTTTGCAGCCTGAACAGCTCCCGCCCACCTGTGTTGAACACAATGGCCATAACTATGAAAAGTGTAAATATTCTCGGGATTCATTTCTTCATTAAAGAATACAATCTTCCCCTTGATACTCTCTTCGCCTAATTCCTCTAAATTTTCCCAGGTTTCTACCTCTATGATTGGGGCCATCATGCCATCAACTGGCGTGGCAATAGAACCACCAAGGGCAAGAACATTGACCTCTAACTTTGTCCCATCTGAAGCTTTAATGAATGCAATCTCTTTTTCGCCACGCACCCAATGTGGCACCATAACTGGTTGCTTTTGAGGATTCACTCCCAACTCAGTCATTAGCGCGTAGCTGTATTCTACCGCTTGTTCCGCTTGTTTTGATCCACTCAATCGTGAACCTATGTTCAAGCACATATCACCCAACCAAGGGTAAACACTGCTTTCTGTTAAGGATAGTCTGAATAATTCATCGATCGCCTTTTGGTCATCCAAAAAATCTACTCTTTTTTTATCCTGAGCATGGGTAGGAAACAAAAGGAGAACGAGTCCAGCAAATAGAAAAGATAGACGAATCAAGTTTATTGCTTCACCAATTTGTGAAACATAAAACCTTCGTTTGAAGTGATAACCATAGTATAAACTCCAATGGCTAAATTAGATACATTGATTTGATTTGAACGTTCCAAATTGTCCTGTGCAATTAGTACACGCCCATTTAAGTCTATGATCTCAATTGATTCAATTCGTTGGTCCGAAGTAACATTGACAAAATCATTCATCGGGTTTGGAAATACTGAGAAGGCAGCACTTAATTCTTCCAGACCTACCAAATCAATTGATATTGTTTTTGAATCAGAGCCATGGTCATTGTAAGCATAAATAGTTACGTCAAAATACCATGGCGTTCCGTAGTCGTTGCATGGATCGTTCAGGTTTGAGCTATTTGTTGACCCGTCTCCAAAATTCCATAAAACGGCAGTGGCATTGATGGAAGTATTAGTAAAGCAAACATTGGCTTGATCAAATGTGAAAGTAAAATCAGCAATTGGCGCAAGGCACGAGTCTAATGTAACAGTGGCTGCATTTGAAGTAACCGAATCACCATTTCCATCCACTACTACACATCTATAATCAGCTGAACTTGGAGCAGCCTGACCAGAATCACAAACTACTAGGGTGTCATTAGTTCCAAGAGCAAAAGATACATCTGTATATCCGCTTCCATTGTCCTCTTGCCATTGATAGGATAGATTCATACCATTGGCTGCAACCCGCAACATCACACAGCTGTCGATACAGGTTGTTACGCTCTGTGGGTTTGAAGTGATTAATGGTTGAGAGAAAGCGGTGAATGAGAACAACACAGCAAAAAGGAGTAGTAGTTTTTTCATAGTTCAACTGGTTAGGTCGTAAAAGTAACATGCAGACGCAATTTGACTGATTGGTGGCTAATAATTTAGACGATAATGCACTTAATTCGATGAACCCATATTAAACAAGGATAAAAGATATGTTAAACCATACTACTTATCGCAACCAGCTCTGATACAATTCAGTATCAACCAAAATATAGTCATCCGGCAGTATAAAGTAGGTTTCATCAATCGGCTCTGACACAATCGATTCTAGCTTTAAGCGCATTTTGATTCCAGCATTGTCCATTTCAATTAACGTAGGTACACCCGTCAGCCCTTCAAAAAAGAGTTTTGGAATGGATTTGAAATCAGTGAGTTGGATTATACTTTGACCATTTTTGGTACTTGAAGCGATCTGCCGAATTTCAGTATTTCGTTCTAAAACTTTGGGACCAAGCTTTTTCTGTGGTTCCAAATCAATTTTCCCAACCGAACGATAACTGACTTTCACCCGCTCCGGGCCAATGGTAATGGTTTCAAAAATGGAATCCTTCTCTTGGTCGTATAACTGCGAATAATCTCCATTTATTTTTGTTGATTGCTCAGAGCGCCAACTCTTACCATCAGTCACAATGTGAATGCTACTCGGCAGCATCGCCTCTACTCCCTTCATGTCATCCTGTACTTCAAGATATTCTATGGAATAAGTGAGTCTTCCCGAAAACTGCTCTTGAGCAATAAGCCAATTACTCATACCCCAAAACAGCAATAAAAATGACAATGCACGCATTAGCCAGCGCTATTAATCATGTTGATTTGAGTCTTCAACTTTTGTAATAAATCATCGCTAACCCGCACTAATGGCAAACGAAGCTCATTTTCCATGAGTCCCAAAATATGACAAGCGGCTTTGACTCCACCTGGGTTGCCTTCAGCAAAAAGCATGTAGATAAAGTCAATTAATAGGTGGTGTGTCTTACGCGCTTCATTGTAGTCTCCTCTAAAACAAGATTTTGCAATGGATGAAAATTTATTTGGGAAGGCATTTGCAATAACTGATATAATACCATCTCCTCCTAAGGCCATGTGTGGTATAATTAAGGGATCGTCTCCGCTTAAGACCAAAAACTTAGATGGCTTATTCTTTATGATTTGGCCAACTTGATCAAGGTTGCCGCTGGCTTCCTTCACGGCAATGATATTTTTATGATCAGCCAATGCCAACGTAGTCTCAGCCAGCATATTCGAGCTGGTACGACCAGGCACATTATAGAGAATTACGGGCTTTGGACTCGCATCAGCATATGCATTATAATGAGCAATTATACCCGCTTGGGTAGGTTTATTATAGTACGGACTTGCTGCTAAGACTGCATCCACACCGGTCAAATCAAATTCATTGAAAACCTCTATAAGCGCCTGAGTATTGTTGCCACCGTGTCCCCAAACAACGGGCAGTCTTCCTGCATTCTTTCGAATCACAGCAGATAAAACATCCTGCTTATCTGATTGCGTTAAAGTAGCCGATTCACCTGTTGTGCCCTGCACAACTAAATAATCTACTCCTCCGGTAATTAGATGTTCTGTGAGTTTTTCTAGGGCAAAATAATCTACAGACTTATCCGCCTTAAATGGTGTAACCATGGCCACGCCCGTTCCTCTAAAGTCTTTCATGCAGCATTCAGCTTATTGAAGTTCATTAAGTAGCTATCAAGATGATGAATCAATGATCGCATATCCTTGTCTTTTGTTTCTATCATAAAATCTAAGAGTTGGTATTTACTCTTGTATCCTTTCCCTGCCTTCCACTTCGCATTTATTGATGCCACTAATAACTCACATTCCAAAACATCGGGATCGGATAAATCAATGAGTAAATCATACTCCAACTCTTTTGAATGCTGTAATTCAGGCGTTTTAAAATTTCCGAAAAAGCCAAACGATTTTGGATTAAACGGAAAGTCTTTCAATTTAGAATCGTATAGATCTTGAATTTTTTGGTTCGGAAAAAGAAGGTAGAAATCAACTGTTTTAATTCCTTTTTGACGCAGTTGCTTCACATAACCTTCCGCTACTGAAAACTGATCAGAAGACCTATTGGACACAATGGCAATGCTTTTGATAATATCACCATGCACCAAACTTGGCTTGCGATCTTGTTTCGCTAGAAGTCGTTTTATTATGTAAGGTGTAATGAGATTAAGCATTATAGCAAAGGTATGCGAGAATAGTGAGATTACCTTATTTGTTGATCCTCTGGTGGATCATTGTATTCCTTGTCTGCATCTTTCATTTTCACATCTACATCTGTGACATATCTCCATCTGCGATTTTTCCATTCCAATGCATCAAATTGCATTACAGGGATGTAGAGTTCTCGCATTCCTTCTAAGTCAGGTTCCATTGGAGCCAATTGATTAAAGATGATTCGTTTTTTAGCATGATCATAATTGAGCGAGACGGAAGCATCCGATTTATATTCTAGGATGAAACGTTTAATATTTCTTTGGTCCGTTTCAAATATGTCTGCTCCAAATCGCACACCCTTAGCTGTGATGGTGATCACATCCACAACTTTTAATGTTGAGAACTCATCATGCCCATCCCAACCTAAAACCATGTAGGTATTCTTGGTTCCTCTTTTACGCGTTTTTGACGGGATTATCTTGTAGTATAAAGCTCCATACCAGTCCTTCTCACTAAAAACCTTTCTCACCTCTCCTTCTAAATCTCGATAGCCTTGCTTTAAATCAAAGACCTTAAATTCCTTTTCCCTCTTATCATAAAACTGGATATAGCATCGGTATCTATGTGTTTGATCATCCAGAGGAACATTCCAGTTGATCATGCGGAAATAACCATCACCACTAGTAAGGTCAGCTAACTGAGGAATAGTATCAAAACTCTGCTTGAAGCTCTCCGGATCGTTCAATGCATCGGTTAAAAACCTTCTAAACTCGCTGTCTGCTGTCAGTCGCTGTTCGTCATTTGGAGCGTTGATAGTCGCTAGGCGGAGTTCTACCAATTGACGAATTTTCGCACTCAAATTCACTTCTTTATCCTTCGCAAAAAGACTAATCGGGATTAGAAGTAATATAATGAGTAGTCGAATCAAGGTACTGTGATTAGGTTTAGAAAACGTTATCTGCGTTGGCATATTGCCTAAGAAATCTTTTAAAGGTGCATAAACTCCTTCTTCGCCAAAAGTTCTTCTTTGGACTCTCGGAAATCTGGATCATCAACGCAGCAGTCTACGGGACAGACTGCAGCACATTGGGGCTCGTCATGAAAACCTACACATTCAGTACACTTATCCGTAACGATGTAATACAAATCCATTTCCTTAGGCTCCATTTCAGCATCGGCATCTCCAGAAGCGCCATTTTTTCCTTCAACCTGTCCAGTTAGACCTGTGCCATCGGCAAACCGCCATTCTACTCCACCTTCATATATGGCGTTATTAGGACATTCTGGCTCGCAAGCGCCGCAATTGATGCATTCATCAGTTATAATTATTGCCATAGTGCAATCTCTTTTGAGTTTGTGCAAATGTAAAGACCATCTGCTATTGACATTTGTTCAAATGTGAAGGTTTCTAACAATTTAATATTGGGTAAATTGGAATTTACAATCCATCAATTTTGATACTGAGAGTTTAACTATCCAGAACAGGGTGAAATCGGTTGATTCAAATATGATTTCAGGCGCGACATCCTCAGCCTTTATGCATAATGAAAAACTCATAATTGGAGGGTTAATTTCTTATATGGGTCAAGTCGCAGCTGCAATCTACAAATACGACCCAATTAGTGGAGATACTATATTCTGTAAATATCTTGTGAAAGATGGTTGGACAAGGTTTAAGCAGGGAAAATTGACCCATGATGGTAACTATATATTCATTGGTCGAACCGATGAATTCGATCCAGCAGGAGGCTATTATGTGGTAAAAACAGATACCCTTGGCAACATTCTGTGGGAGAGGCGCTATGGTAAGACCTACTATGACAATGGCCTAAGTATTACCCCCACACCAGATGGTGACTACCTCTTGTTTGGGTCTTCTGCCGGTTATGGAGAAAAAATATACTTGGAAGCCGATGGGTTACTCATAAAAATTGATGACAATGGCTCTGAAGAATGACGCATCCACTGGGGCGGACTATACAGCGACTGCAACTGGAGCGTAGATGTAGCCCCCAATGGCGACATTGTAGCTGGGGGTGCATCGCAGAGGATACGGTGGGTGCTTATGTCAGAAAAATGGATGATGAAGGGAATTTACTGTGGGACACACTATTTAATGCAGATACAATCAATGGAACGTATCCAACCGTATTTTATAAAATACAGTTTACAGAAAATGATTTGTTTATTGCTGCGGGCGAGGGAGGTATTTACTTTAATGATTCAAATTATCACTCCGCTCCATATTTAGTAATATTCGACCTGAACGGCACGGTATTATCTAACCGAGGGTACACCTCTTTTTTCAACGGCCCTAGCAGTCCCTGGTTTGAAGACATTAGGCCTACCAAAGATGACGGCTACATTGCCGGTGGGCAGTACCATCCAACAGCGGGCGACACAGGCAAACAAGACATGTTTGTGCTAAAACAAGACAGCGCAGATTGTGCGTATCCGGGTTGCCAACCGCCCTTGTCTGTTGCTGAACTGAAAGCTTCAAAAGCCCTAGGGGTTTCTGCCTATCCCAACCCCTTTAACACGGGAATTACATTTGATGTTGGCCAAGCCGAGGTAGATGAAATCATCATAACCGATATACGCGGAGTGTTGGTAGATCGTATAATCATGGAAGACAAACAAAGCAAAGCAACATGGAATAGCGGCAAGATGGCCGCAGGGGTTTATATTGCTAAGATAAGTAGTTCTACAGGCGCGCTGTCGTTGAAAGTCATTAAATACTGATTGGAGAAGACCTCAAAACAATATTCAATATTCAATATTCAAAGGGAGCTGAATAAGGCATCTCCAATCAAGGATTACACGTTAAATCGGAAATGCATTACATCACCGTCCTTCACCACATACTCTTTACCCTCAACGTGCAATTTCCCCGCTTCTTTAGCTGCAACTTCAGATCGTAATGTGACATAGTCATCATAGCCAATAACCTCAGCGCGAATGAATCCTTTCTCAAAATCGGTATGAATTACTCCAGCCGCTTGAGGTGCTTTCATTCCTTCTTTAATGGTCCAAGCGCGTACTTCCTTTACTCCGGCCGTGAAGTATGTTTTTAAATTCAATAGTTGGTAGGCACTTTTAATCAATCGACTAACCCCTGGCTTTTCTAATCCTAAATCTTCCAAGAATAATTCTCGTTCCTCAAAAGTCTCAAGCGAAGCAATATCAGCTTCAATACCGACTCCCAGAATCAAAACTTCGGCATTTTCATCTTTCACAGCATCTGCCACTGCTATCGTATGTTCGTTTCCATTCACCACGCTGGCCTCATCCACATTACAAACGTACATGACTGGTTTGTCCGTCAATAGATGAAGATCCTTCAAGACCTCATGCTCTTTTTCATCTGAAGGAGCTGATCTGGCTGATTTACCTTCTTCAATGTGAGTTCTGAACTTCTCAAAAATATCAAAGAGTTTCTTCGCCTCCTTGTCTCCACTTTTCGCTTGCTTTCTGACTTTTTCAATTCGTTTTATCAGGGTTTCTAAATCCTTCAATTGAAGCTCCGTGTCTATGACTTCTTTATCTCGAACGGGATTTACAGAACCATCTACGTGAACAATATTTCCATCTTCGAAACAGCGCAACACATGAATAATGGCATCACATTCTCTAATGTTTCCTAAGAACTGATTTCCTAATCCTTCGCCTTTACTCGCACCTTTTACCAAGCCAGCAATGTCTACAATCTCAATGGTAGTAGGTAAAATACGCTCTGGATTCACAATTTCTGCCAGGGCTGTCATGCGTTCGTCTGGAACGGTAATGGTACCGACATTCGGCTCAATGGTGCAGAACGGGAAATTCGCAGCTTGTGCTTTCGCGTTGCTTAAACAGTTGAAAAGGGTGGATTTACCCACGTTGGGTAGACCAACAATGCCGCACTTTAAAGCCATAGTATTCTGATTTGGGCGGCAAATTTAAAACTATAGAATTGTTAATCTATTATTTGCACAGATCCCCTATAGCTTACGGTTTCTTTTTGGCGACAAATGGTTTCACCGCTGATCATGTAATAATAGACTCCTTCCACTAAGGCTTCGCCACTGAGGGTTTTACCTTCCCAACGAATAGCGGGTTCCGAAGAGTGATAAACCAACGATCCCCAACGATTATAAACATCAATTCGCCAACTTGTATAGACCGAATAGTTGCTCATTTCAATGAAAAAAGCATCGTTCATTCCGTCTCCATTTGGCGTGATTACATTACCAATACCTTGGGACACAATTCGGCTTGCATCTAGGTAGCTTATCCGAAACTCTTCACGTGCCTCGCAGCCGTTATTATTTACGTTAACCCAGTAAGAACCCGAATCTCGGAATGTTACACTTTGCCCTTGCCCAGATCCGGACCACACATAACTTGTATAGTCTGAGTCTAGGTCAATGACCACTGAATCTCCTTCGCAAATCTCATATTCACTTGGCAAGTCTAACACGGGCGAGGCTCCAAAGTTGATACTGAACGTGTCTAACCAAAAGCAAGAACCTTCGCTTATCGTAACATAATACGTTCCCGATTCATCTACAAAATTCAATTTTGAAGTATCACCGTTCGACCAAAGGAAATCAGCATTAGGCCGATCCAAAATGGCTAATGCCGCGGAAAACGTGTCACAGTAATTTTGAAGGTTATCGGTGGCCGGTATATAGGTGATCAAACTCACAAGAATGGAATCGACAGCTGAGCAATTTCCATTGCCTACTTCTAAATAAACTGTTCCCGGTTGACTTAAAATTACTGAATCGCCTGTTGTGCCATCGCTCCAATTATAGCTAACAAAGCTGGAGTCAAACGCACTTAAAATAGTTGGTGAACAAATTGAAGTATCCTCTGGGATATCAAGAACCAATGGATCAATAACTACTTCCACGGTATCTACAACGATGCAA
>CALKOP010000053.1 GCA_938091155.1 uncultured Flavobacteriales bacterium
TAGATGTTATCGAAGATGAGATGATTGGTAAATACAATCTTGTCATTGAAAAGGTAGACTATAGTGTAGAGGTGAACAGCTTGACGGAAAAAGGACCACAAGCAACCATCGAAAAAACAGGAAGTGAGACAAAGCTAAAGCTAGAACTGACTCGAAATGACGATTTGCTAAGCTTGCTAATTACCACAGAAGCGACAGAGGAAGACAAGGCTAAGCTGGTTTATTCGCTTTCTGGAAAGGTGAGTTTTGAAGGAGGCGTATGGGATGGACGCGGTCAAGATGCTAAAGGAAACTGGGTAGCTTGGGCGGCTATTAAAGATAGAAACTCTGGATCTACTGAGAAAGACAATGATCCGAATCAATCGGACTCTCTTGTTCTCCCAGAAATTTGGCACCCCAATGGAGCCTACGGGTGGGATTCATTAAACAACCCAAAAACATTTGTCATCACCAATGCCGTGATTTGGACCGCGGCCGATAACGGAATCATTGAGCGTGGAGATATTTATGTCGTAGATGGTAAGATTAAGATGATTGGGAGGGATATCCTATTTCCAAGCGATGTGAAGAGAATCAACGCCAATGGTCGGCAAGTAACTCCAGGTATTATTGATGAACATAGCCACATTGGAATTCGGGGAGGCGTAAATGAGTGGGCTCAATCTTCTTCTGCGGAGGTTAGAATAGGAGATGCCATTGACCCTTGGAATATGAATATTTATAGACAATTGGCAGGAGGAGTTACTTCCGCTCAGTTATTGCACGGATCGGCAAATCCAATTGGCGGTCAAAGTGCCTTGATTAAACTTAAGTGGGGCAGAAGTGCTGACGAAATGCTCATTGACAATGCTCCGAAATTCATCAAGTTCGCTCTAGGAGAAAACGTAAAACGTTCCAATCGTCCAACTCCAGGAAATAGATTTCCGCATACTCGAATGGGGGTTGAGCAAAGCATAGGCGATGCCTTTGTCCGAGCGCATGAGTACGAGCCTGGCGCAATTAAGAACGGCATTAGTGTTAGACGAGATTTAGAGCTAGACGCTCTTCGAGAAATATTGAATGATGATCGCTATATAAGCTGCCATAGCTATGTACAATCAGAGATTCTTATGCTCATGAATTTGGCTGACAGCCATGGGTTTAGGGTGAATACATTTACTCACATTCTAGAAGGCTATAAAGTGAGCGAGGAGCTCAAAGCTCACGGTGCTATGGCATCTACGTTCTCAGATTGGTGGGCATATAAATTTGAGGTGAACGATGCCATTCCATATAATGCTGCTATGTTGACAAAAGCAGGAATTGTTACTGCAATCAATTCAGATGACGCTGAGATGGGCAGAAGGTTAAATCAAGAAGCTGCAAAAACCATGAAATATGGCGGGCTAACCATGGAAGAGGCGATTAAACTCATAACAATAAATCCGGCTAAAATGTTGCATCTCGACTCGAAAACGGGAAGCATTGAAGTTGGCAAGGATGCGGACCTAGTTCTCTGGTCTGATAATCCTTTGAGTGTTTATTCTCAAGTCGATAAAACCTTTATCGAAGGGGAGCTTTATTTTGACCGAAACAAGGAGGCTGAAATAACTGAAAAAATGAAGATCGAGCGCGCTCGTTTGATTCAGAAGATTATTTTGGATAAATCTAAAAAGAAGAAAAAGCCAACGCACCAGAAGGAGAAGCATATGCACTGCGATACACTGCTTGAAGACTATACAAGGGAATGATGAGGAGTGTAAATATCGCTGCGTTGGTCTTTTCTATGGGATTGTTTGTCAATTGTTTCAGCCAAGAATCTGCGTCAAAAAAAATATTGATTCGTTATGCAACGGCTCACGTGGGTAATGGAGAGAAAATCGAAAACTCACTTCTTGCATTTCAGGGAAACGAGCTCATCCTTTTAGCCGATGGAAATAAAACTCGAATTAATGTGTTGGACTACGATTCCATCATTGAGGCAGACGGAAAGCATATTTATCCTGGTTTTATTGTCATGGATAGCCGGCTTGGTTTAGTTGAAATTGGCGCAGTTCGGGCTACACAAGATTTTGATGAAACGGGTGATTTTACTCCGAACGTACGTACCCTCCCAGCCTTTAACTCAGAGTCCAAGGTGACGGCAACAGTTAGAATGAATGGAGTTTTAATGGGGCAGATTGCTCCAACGGGAGGTGTGATGTCAGGCTCATCTTCCTGTATGCATTTTAACGGGAAAAATTGGCAAGACGCCAATGTGAGATCCGATGAAGGCTTGTTTTTGAATTGGCCAAGCAGTTATCGATATAGCGGTTGGTGGGCAGAGCCTGGCACAGCAAAAACGAATAATAAGTACAGTGATAAAAAGACTGAAATAGTTTCGTTTTTTCAAGATGCCATGGCATATGCAGCAGATTCCAATCAAAACGAGAAAAATTTGAAGTTTGAATCCATGCGTGGACTATTCAATGGAACGAAACGCTTGTATATTCGGGCAGATTGGGCAACGGATATTTTAGACGCAATCCTTTTTTATCGTGAGTCCGGGGTGGAAAAAATGACCATCGTTGGGGGCGCAGAGTCCCATTTAGTAACTACCGAATTAGTTGAAAACAATATTTCTGTGGTGATTGATCGAGTTCACAAGTTGCCAAGTCATTTGGACGACCCTTTGAATCAACCCTATAAACTCGCGTCACAATTAACGAAAGCCGGAGTTGATGTGGCTTTTGCCACGAGTGGCGACATGGAAGCCATGATCAGTAGAAACCTTCCATTTCAGGTAGGCACAGCAGTATTTTACGGTCTAGAATATGAAAAGGCAATTCAATCCATTACTCTCCAACCGGCAATTTTAATGGGAATTGATAAAAAGTATGGCACTATCGAGTCTGGAAAAAAGGCAACATTCTTTATATCGGATGGTGATGCTTTAGACATTGTTACTAATAAGGTTACAGCAGCATATGTTGAAGGTAAACGAGTGAATTTATCAAATCATCAATCGGAACTTTACCAAAAGTTCAAGCCATAATCAATATCCCAGCGCATTTCGAACTCGACCAAGTGCAGCAGTACCCACTTTGCGGGCTTTTTCAGCTCCGAGCGCAAGTTGCTCGTCTAGCGCGCCCTTATCATTCATCCACCGATTAAACTCATCTCTCGGAGTTTTGTAAGAATCGATTAATACTTCTAACAAAGCTTTTTTCGCATGGCCATATCCAAATCCTCCAACTTGGTATTTCTTGCGCATTTCGCTCACTTCATTGGCTTCAGCAACCAATTTGTATAGTCCAAAAACATTGCAGGTATCAGGATCTTTGGGATCTTCTAAAGCCAAACTATCGGTGATTATACTCATCACCTGTTTTTTCAATGGCTTTTCATCTAAGAATATGTTTATGAAATTATTGTAACTCTTGCTCATTTTACGCCCGTCAGTACCAGGGACAATCATTACACGTTCATCATATTTCCCTTCAGGAACAACAAGAAGGTCACCGTATTGGTGATTAAATGCAGTGGCCATATCTCGAGCCATTTCAAGATGCTGGCGTTGATCTTTTCCAACAGGAACGTAATCTGAATCATAAAGCAAAATGTCTGCAGCCATTAATACTGGATAGGTGAACAGTCCAGCATTCACATCTGCCAAAGTCTCAGACTTATCCTTGAAAGAATGGGCGTTTGCAAGCATTGGAAAAGGCGTAAAACAATTCAAATGCCACATCAATTCACACACTTCTGGTAAATCGCTTTGACGATAAAAAGTGTTTTTATTCGTGTCCAGTCCAAAGGCTAACCATGCTGCCGCTACGCTGTAGGTGTTATTGGAAATGACTTCAGGATCTTTAATGGCTGTAAGCGAGTGCAGATTAGCAATGAAGAAGAATGCTTCATTGTTGGCTTGGTTAGCCAGTTCAATCCCTGGTAATAGGGCTCCCAAAATATTGCCTAAATGCGGGGTCCCCGTTGCTTGAATTCCAGTTAAAATGCGCGACATGAATCTGTTTTGTGGTCAAACGTAAGGCAAATTCTACAAGGACTCAACTGCCCCTGAGTTATTAGTTGGATTGCAAGCCATTAAAAATGTAATGCCGTAATTGCAACCCATACATTTGCACAATGAATTTGGTTCTACAGCCCTTAAGGGTATTATGGAAGGTTTGGTTTCTGCTGCATTTTGCGGGGACTATGATTATCCTATATCCACTGTTTTACCTCTTATTATCCAGCAAAAAAAGATTCAAATTCACCTTCAATTTAATGCGGGCATGGTCGCTACAGCTGCTCTCAATCTGTGGTGTTATCATGAAGGTGGATCAAAGAGGTGAATTGCCTGCTGGGCCTTTTATCATTTGCCCTAACCATGGTTCTTATTTGGATATTATTACCATGTATCGGGTTTTCAAAAGATACTTCATCTTTATGGGAAAAGCAGAAATTTTGGAATGGCCATTATTCGGCATTTTCTTTTCTAAAGGGATGAATATTTCTGTTAATAGACAAAGTAATAGAGGATCGCATGAAGCATTGAAAAAAGCAGAATCGGAACTAAGGAAAGGTCACAATATTGTGATTTTCCCTGAAGGCACAATTCCGCCAACTGCGCCAAAAATGAGATCGTTCAAAAATGGAGCGTTTAAGCTTTCGCTGGAACAGAGTATTCCAATTTTACCTGTCACATTTGTAAATAATTGGAGGAGATTGCAGGCGGGCGCGGCACTTAGGGTATTGGGTGGCCCGGGATATTCTAACGTAATAATTCACCCACCCGTTTACCCTAAAGATTATGAGAATAAGGATGTTGTGAAAATGAAGAAGGATATATTTGAAATCATAGAAAAACCACTCAGAGATGGCAAAGGATATTGATGACAAACTGCTCGATAAATTGGCAGACTTAAGTCGACTTAAATTCGAAGGAGAAGATAAAGTTGCTATAAAAGCAGATTTAGAGCGAATGTTACGATTCATGGATAAGCTGAAGGAGGTAGATACAGAGAATGTGAAACCCTTGATATATATGACCAATGAGCCATTAACTCTTCGAAAAGATGTTGTATTGGAACAAGTAAGCCAAAAAGCTGCGCTGAAAAATGCCCCATCAAGCGACTCGGATTATTTTAAAGTTCTAAAGGTTTTAGATAAAAAGAAATAAAAAAAGGCGTCCAATTGGACGCCTTTTTTTATTTCTGACTGTGATGGTTAA
>CALKOP010000054.1 GCA_938091155.1 uncultured Flavobacteriales bacterium
AAAGAAGCGCTCCGATGGTCAGCAAGACACCTAAAAGCCTTCGTTTGCCATTATATATATATAGCCAGGACCCAAAAAGAGAAAAGTCAGAATTGCTGATAGCCATTTCATTTTCATAGTGAAGTAGTTTGTTTGTTATGCCTCTATATTAATCAGCATAATCCGAAACCTAGGTTAACACTAGGTTACTAAAAATGAGTTGCACCCCAATCAAACAAGTCTAAGAGGATAGGAATGGATGATTGTCCTTTGGGAGTCAATCCATATTCCGCATGTGAATCGTAAGATGTTTTTGAAATCAAACCAAAGTCACAGAGTTCGCTTAAGTGCAATGACAGCAACTTATTAGATAATATATTGTCTGCATAATCATAATCGACAACAGCATCCTGAACCCTAATTTTAAGGTGATTAAATCTGAGCGGACCGTCTTTCAACTGATACATTATTGAACCGCGCCATTTTCCGCCTAAAACGCGAAGCGCCAATTCTACAGGACAAACTAACTGACTTTTAATCTTTTGAATTTTTCCCGCATCTATTTCTTGCAGCATAATCTCAAAACTAAGAGAATTCAGAGACAGGAAATATTCAATAAACAATACTCAATAGCCAATGGTCGATGGTCCAAATTGAACCATTGAATCATAATCAAACCACCTCCAGCTCACTCACCTTCACCTTGGTTTTAAAAATCCCAAACATCACAGTGGCTTCCTTGCCTTTGATCTCAATGACCTCACCCTTATTAGAGCCATTCATCATGCGCACGGTACAGCCGATGTTCAAGGGTTTTGGCGGTGCTTTGGGCTCCTCGTTTTTCTTTTTTGGCCTAGGTTTCGGAATACTGATATCTTCCTCACTTCTCACCTTTCCTTGCTCCTTCTTTTTAACCAGCTTGCTCTTCTCAATGGCTAAGAACTTGCGAACTTCCTCTAACAACGGTTTGTTCTGTCCTTTCATTCTATAACTCTGAATGAATAGTCCCATTTTTTTACCATTGCTAAGGTCTTTGTTGTTCTTCTCAATCAATTGTTGCTGTCGATGCAACCGCTCGGCATAGTGTTCGCTCAGCAAATCTGACCCCTCCTTGGCTTCCAGGGCCGAAGCCTCCGCTTGCTTTGAAGACCTGTTTAGTTGTTCAATTTCCGATTTTTCCTTTTGCAAGGTTGCAATCAGATTATCCAACTCTACTTTGTTGGCATCTAATCGGGTTTTAGCTTCTTCAATTAATTCTTGAGGAATACCATTTATCTGAGCTACCTCAAAAGTGAATGATGAACCGGGTTGACCAGCAGACAATTGGTAAAGCGGCTCTAACGATTCGCTGTCAAAAAGCATACTTGCATTTTGCGCGTTGCGCATTCGGGCTGCCTTCAGCTTTATGTTGGCGTAGTGAGTGGTTATGATTCCAAAGCTCCTTCGATTGTAAATCGTCTCAAAAAACACCTCTGCCAATGCCCCACCCAAATCTGGATCTGAACCTGTTCCAAACTCATCTAACAGCAGCAACGAACGCTTATTTGACACCTCCAAAAAGAGCTTCATTCGCTTTAGGCGATAACTATAGGTACTCAGTTGATTAGTGATACTCTGGTTGTCCCCAATATCAGAAAGAACATTGTGAAACCAACCAAACTTGCTGGATACATCTGCAGGAACCAGCAGTCCCGATTGAATCATAATTTGAAGTAAACCAACCGTTTTGAGTGTGATGGATTTTCCGCCCGCATTAGGTCCAGAAATAACCATCATTCGGCAGAATTTATCCAAATATAAACTTTGAGGAATCGTCTTTAGTCCTTCATTTTTATTGGAAAGTAAAAGCAGTGGATGGTAGGCATTGATTAGTTCAAGGAATGATTCGTTTTCAATGGCGGGGCGTTTTCCATCCATTTTTTGCGCAAGCCTTACTTTGGCATTGATGAAATCAAATTCTATAAGCGCAGATTGATAAATTCCAATGAGTGGCAACAACTGCCGAATCTCATCGGTTAGTGCCAAAAATATCCTCCGAATTTCGGCTCGTTCATCATCCAAGAGCATCTCCAGCTCATTGTTGAGTTCCATGTTTTCATGTGGCTCGATGTAGGTAAAACTCCCTGATTTTGAATTTCCAACTACGTTTCCTGCTACTTGTCGTTTGTGACTAGAAACCACACTCAACACTCGCCTATCATTGATATAGGCTTCTTTAGTATCAGCTAAATACCCATCTCTATGCAGCTTTCGCAAGACCTTATCAAAATTCTTAGAAATGTCTCGTCTTGTTGTTCCAATGGCGCTTCGAATTCTTTGCAACTCGGAAGATGCGCTGTCTCGTACCTGAAGACTCTGATCTAGAACTTTGTTAATTGGCTTTACAATACCAGTAGTATAATGCGCTTGGTTTGCGAGAGCATGTAACTTAGGAAACAATTCCTCCTCACCTTTTAAGAATTGAAGAATGTCATTCATCAAATTACTCGCATCAAGTAGGCGAACGAAACCTTCCAAATCCACTACTCCGCCAGCAATACCTAGGCGCTGAATTTCCAGATGCAATTCATCAAACTCAAGTCTAGGAAATGAACCGAGGTTGTCACGTATTTGAAGAAGTTCTGACACTTGATCCAAGGCTTCAACTGCCTCATCATACTTACGCAATGGTAATAGATCGCTCATGCGCTCTTTGGCCGTGGTAGAATGACATAGCTCCTCCAGTAGCGAACGGATCACATCAAACTCAAGGTCTGTGGCTGTTTGTTGGTCAAAAATATGCTTCATTGCGTTGGCAAAGTAACAACCTCAAATGGGCGGTGGTTCAAATCCATAAAAAACGTTTTATCCTATGCGCTGATTTATGTTAAAATGAACACATTCGCATTCTGAAAAAAATTAAGACAAATGGCAAATCCGAAATGTTTTTTTGATGTAACAGCCGATGGCGAAAAGCTTGGCAGAATAGAATTTGAATTGAGGGCTGATGTAGTTCCAAAAACTGCAGAAAACTTTAGAGCGCTTTGTACGGGCGAGAAAGGCTATGGTTTTAAAGGAAGTGGATTTCACCGCGTTATTCCAGAGTTCATGCTACAAGGTGGCGATTTTACAAACCACAACGGTACAGGTGGGAAGTCAATTTATGGAGATCGTTTTCCTGACGAGAACTTTCAGTTGAAGCATGAAGGTCCAGGTACATTAAGCATGGCTAATGCTGGTCCAAACACAAACGGAAGTCAGTTCTTCATATGTACCATAAAAACTGAATGGTTAGACGGAGCACATGTGGTGTTTGGAAACGTAACTGAAGGCCTAGATGTGGTTGACGCTATTGAGGAATTAGGCTCACGAAGCGGACAAACTTCAAAGAAGATTATGATCGAAGATTGCGGAGAACTTTAAACACTTTTTCCAATTTCTGAAAACTTAAGGCAACGGTTCAAAGGTTATCTTCGCTTAATGCGTTTCACCCTGTCCGTTGCCTTTTTTATGTTTTTGTTTTCAGCATCTGCCCAGAAGAAATGCGACTGTGACTCTACCTTCACTTTCATTTATAAGCAATGGGCGGAGGTTCAAAACATGAGCTACCACAGCTACAAAAACGAGCGCAAGCTGGATGTTTATGAAGAGGCAAACTTCGATTTTGTGGTACAACGAAAACCCTTCAAAGTAGCGGGCGTAATGACCGAAAAACGGCATCGCTTACTCTATGATCCGAGTCTCAACAAAGCCGAAGCACTATACATTCCGAGCGGATTTCCATACACGAATTTATGGCTTGATTTACATGGAAAGGTATTTCGCGGACTGAACCATTACACCATATCCAACGCAGGTTGCGAGTTCATTTTTGGAATTATTCGCGACCAATATGAAAGGATTCCTGACGACTTCGTTTGTAAAAAAGTCGTTCGTAAAGGACAAGAAGAAATCGAAATCTCGGCTGAAACCAATAATTTTCACTTCACTGACTACACTGTTCAAAAAGGAGAAACAGCACTAGATGCAGCCAAAAAATTATCGGTAATGGCTTATGTGCTCATAGAGTATAATTCGAACGTAGAAAACTACACCGATAATTTAGAAGGTAAAACAATCAAGGTTCCATCTCATTACGGCTCAAAAATCAAGCTGTGTGTCAATGCAAAACATGGCATGGCAACCTTGATTCAGGTAGAAGATAAAAAGGGTTTGCTGGAAACGTATGAGTACAAAAACTACAAGTTCAACCTGAAGTTGCCAGCCAACTACTTTACAGAAGACTACTTAGACAGTTTGGATTAATGAGCCACTATGGGTTTGCTTACCGTTGCTGCGAATAAATCTTTCGCACATAACTCCGCTAGGGCTTTTTCCAAGGTTGGGAACTCCCAGTGAAACCCTAACTCCTTCAGCTTTTCAGGTTCTATCCAAGGACTTTTAAGCAATAACTCCGTTTCAGTCCCCATAAACACGGCACCAATCTCAAGCATCCATTTTGGACTTGGTAGGCCAAAAGGTGCATCAACTGCATCCCTCAACTCGTGCATTAATTGCTCATTTTTAACTTCTTCTGGTGCGCCTAAGTTCACTATCCCATTCAACTCATTGTTTTGAACGGCAAAAATCATAAGCATGGATCCAGCTGAACATTTGCTTTCCGTTTCCGTGTTTACCACCAAGACCAAGTTTTGCCAAATTTTGCAACGGCCAAATGCTCCATGTTCTTTTCCCAATACGATGGTGGTGCGCATCGTCACTTCTCGCAGTTTAGGCAAATCAAACCTGAAAAACATGCGCTCCCATTTCTCGCAAACATCCACGCTAAAACCTACTCCATGCAGGCCATTTGCTTCTGTCATTGGTCTATCCGCATGGCGGTATATCGTTGCGCTCGTTGCGTTAATCCAGATTTTCGGGCCATTTTTCGCCTTCATCAAAGCCAGGCCAAGGACTCGGGTACTTTCTAAGCGACTGTTATAAATCAATTGCTTGTTTCTCTTAGTGTATCGGCAATTCACAGATTTACCACTAAGGTTTATCAATGCATCTGCTCCTTCTAATTGCTCCCTCCAAGTATCCAAGTTTCTTCCGTTCCAGTGCACATAATTCACTCCATTTTCATGTTTATTAGCGCCTCTGGTTAAAACAACCATTTGCACTCCTCTTTCAGTAAAATAAGCAGTCAATATCTGGCCTAAAAATGTAGTGCCGCCTGCTATAACTATCTTCTTTGCGTTCATTATTTCTGAAACTTTATTTCATGAATACTATATTATCATTGCATCCATGCAACAAAAGCGCTTTGATATCACCTTCGTTTCCCAGAAGGAATATGTAAATCCTCAAGATCCAGATTGGTATGCAGAGCAGATCTTACTAGAGGACCAATTGCTCCGAGACTCCTTGAATAAACTTGGATTAAATGTTCATATTACCCACTGGGATGATCCAACTTTTGATTGGTCTCAAACTCGGGTTACTTTGATCCGTGCTACTTGGGATTATTCCGGCAGAATTGGAGAATTCATACGGTGGCTCGATGATGTGAATGATAAATGCCAATTGCTTAATCCTTTTGAAACAATTAAATGGAATTTAGACAAGCACTATCTTCTAGATTTAGCTGAAAAAGGCTTTAATATACCAGAGACATATATCGTAGAGAAAGGAGACTCCAGATCGGTGGATGAAATATGCCAACATACTGGATGGGAGTCATTTGTTTTAAAACCAGCGGTTAGCGGAGGTGGACGACACACCTATTTATTCAACGCAGATGAAGCGGTTCAGTATCAAACTCTTTATTTAGAGCTCATTCTACAAGAGTCGATGATTTTTCAATTGTATCAGTCTCAAATCACCACCAAAGGAGAAATCACATTGGTTTGCTTTGGAGGTAGATACAGCCATGCAATCCGAAAATTTGCCAAGAAGGGTGAGTTTCGTGTCCAAGATGATTTTGGTGGTCGAGTTGAGGAATACACCCCGAGCTGTTCAGAAATAGAATATGCAGAGCATGTTATACGCACCATTGACCCGACACCAATCTATGGTCGAGTGGACATGATGTGGAATAACGAAAATGAACTTTGCGTTTCTGAACTCGAGCTGATTGAACCTGAATTATGGATGCGATTTAAAGAAACTGCCGCCCCATCATTTGCACAGGCAATTAATAAGCGTGTATTTCTAGCATAGAATCAATTCGCTCTTCACGCCTAGTCTTCAGCAGACAGATCTAATTGATATTGAAATCCATTTTCCTCCAAAAGCCAGCTGACATACTTTTCATCACCGACCATAACAACAAGTTTCACAGGATGATCAGGTAATTTAGAATAAGCTGTAGACTTTATAAAAACTCGCATTCCTATTTCTTTAAACCGTGCAGAAATAAATTGGGCATTAGCCAGAGCGCTATTGATTTCTGCGCTTACAAATTTCAGGTTTATTGCTGAGGTATCTATTTCCAGTGAAAATGACTCTTTTAAGTACGATCGATAGGCCTTTTCTACTCCTTCTATTCCCATTTCAGACGAATCGAATTTCGCGTTCTCTTTTTTCAACGACTCCATTGCAGACACATTATCTGATAAAAAGTCGACTAACCAATAGCCATTTGTAAATTGGACTTTTATCGTTGAACCACTGTTTTCTTGTCCAAATGCGTTTTGAGCAAATAGAAAAGTGATCAATAGGCCCAAGATTAATTTACCTCTCATTTTCGTTTAATCAATTTTCCTCTGTAAGACGCAATCTATTCAAAATTAGCTGCACAGTAACTTGTTTTATTTTGTTGTCTCAAGGATTAATAAAACGGCCGTATGCAATAAAATTAGTCGAATTGATGGAAGAATAATTTTCAATTCGCGAATAATTTCTATTTTGAGAGTCAATCCATCTATTTGCCATTTGCCTGAAGAAATAACATCTAAGCTAGAGCTTTATAAGAAATATTGGAAGCAAGACTTACTTGCTGCAATAAGTGTATCCCTTGTGGCTTTGCCATTGGCATTAGGAATTGCCATTGCTTCAGGGAGTCCGCCCATATCTGGTTTTATCGCGGCAATTATTGGTGGTATTGTTACCACCTTCATAAGAGGGTCACATATAGCAATTAACGGCCCAGCGAACAGTCTTATTGTCATCATACTCGCGGCAAACAGTCTGCTATCGGTCGATGGGCAAAGTGGATTTCCCTTTGTTCTTGCAGCCATTTTTGTCGCTGGTTTGTTACAAGTGGTTGTTGGAATGCTCAAACTGGGTCGCCTGGGTGAAGTTGTCCCATCTTCGGTTATGCATGGCCTTTTGGCAGGAATTGGAATTATCATTCTTGTAAAACAAATACACGTTGGCCTGGGTGTTCCATCCATAGCTCCTACTGCGGTGGACAGTATTTTGGAAATACCAAAAAGCATCCTTAATATGAATCCAATGATCACCTTCATTACGTTGGTGAGTTTGGCTATAATGATGTTCTACCCAAGGGTCAAAAACAAGCTTTTTCATTATATACCCGCTCCTGTCTGGGTGTTGGTATTTGCCATTCCAGTGGTTTTTATTCACCGGCATTGGATTGTGCCATTTTTTGACATCACGAACCCAGCTTATCAATACCCTACATCGGAACTTATCTCTCTGCCAAGTGACATTTGGAGTGCCATTGTATTTCCCGACTTTGGCATGATTGGAACGATGAATTTTTGGATTGTTGTGGTCACTATTATGATTGTAACAACCATTGAGACTTTAGTGAGTACAAAAGCAGTAGATCAGCTGGATCCATTGAGACGAAAGACTAACCTCAACAAAGATTTAAGAGGAATGGGAATGAGTAGTGCACTTAGTGGGTTACTTGGAGGATTGCCTATTGTAACGGTTGTTGTTCGAAGTTCAGTGAATGTCAGTAATAATGGTCGAACAGGCCTATCCAATATATTTCATGGATTGATCATATTGCTTTTCTTATTGGGGTTACAGCCTGTTTTAGAACAAGTGCCACTGGCCGCGCTTGCCGCAATTCTTATCTATACAGGCTATGGACTTACTTCTCCATCAAGCTTTGTCGAAGCATATGAAAAAGGCGAAGAACAACTATTAGTAATGGTATTCAGCGTTATCTGTGTAATACTATATGGTTTATTATGGGGCCTTTTCTTAGGATTGATGATGACTCAGCTAGTTCAATGGGTAAAATCCAGAATGACAGTTAAAGCATTTTTCACAGCTATTTTCAGTCCTCGAATTACCCATAAACAACACCCAGACAAATATGAGGTGCGACTTTCTGGGATTTTCAATTTTTTGAATTTATTAAAACTGAAACAGATTATTTATAAAACTCCTGTTAATGAAAAGGTTGTGATTACAATGGACGAGGCCGTCCTTATCGATCATTCGGTGATGGAATTCCTATTTGAATATGGCAAACAGTATTCTAGGAAAGGTGGTGATTGGATTGTTGCGGGTTTAGAAAACCACGAATCAACCTCGTCTCACCCGCACAGTATGCGCATGTTACAACCACAGCATCAACATTCGCCAAGATGGATGACAGATCATCAACGTGAAATGATGAAGCTTGCGGCCCAACATAGATGGCAATTTGTGATTGGTAAAGAATTTAACAATGACAATCTACTTGACTTCCCTTTGTTTTTAGGTCACCCGGTAGAATATGTACATAATATAATTACCGGCTTATTACCAGAACATAGCTTGTACTTCACCCTACAAGACATAGTATTTGACGAAGGAACATCTATAGGTAAAATCGCTTACGACACCACTTTAATCATCATTGAATTGCGAAATGAGATTCCTTCTTTTGCTTTGGAAAAAGAGCAATTCTATGATAAGATATTACAGCAAGTGGGTATGAAGGATATTGAATTTGAAAACGATCCTGAATTTTCAAAAAAAGAGCTTGTGCAAGGATCTAATGAAGAAGAAACCAAGGCGTTTTTTAATGATGCAATACGAGCCTTCATTCTAGAAAACAGCGAATATCATGTGGAAAGTATAGGCAGTAAACTCCTCATTTTCAACAAAACTGAGCGACTTACCCTGGCAGAAATGGAGCGACTCGTTGAGTTTAGCGTAGATTTCGTTCAGCTCTTTATTTCTAGCAATGCCGATGAATCGACATGACTTGAGGGATAACGGCAATATCATCTGAATTATCAATAACCAGATCAGCTTGCGCAAGGGCCATATCTTGTTTCATTTGCTTTTCCATCCTAGTCCTAACATCTGACTCTTTTACTCCATCTCTATTTATTACCCGTTTAATACGTGCACTTTCTGGAGCAATAACCACGACTACTAAATCACAGTCGAGATGTGTTTTGGTTTCGAATAGTATGGCAGATTCGCGAATACAGTAATGGTATCCAAATTCGATTTGCTCTGATTTCCATTTTTCAAAATCAGTTTTTACCGCAGGATGAATTATTGAGTTTAAGGATTCTAATTTTGTTGGTGTTTCAAAAACCATTGACGCAATAAAAGCTCGATCAGCCACATTGCCGCTATAGGCTTTTGTACCCAGCAGAGATTTAACTTGTTGCCTCACCTCTAAATCGTCATCTAATATTCTCCTTCCTGCAGCATCGGCCGAATAAACGGGCACATCCAATCTTTCAAAAATACCAGCCACCATTGACTTGCCGCTACCAATGCCTCCAGTTAAACCAACTATTTTCATTCCTCAATTTTTGAAAACACAATCTCGACTTGCTTCGGGTTTAGAGAAACCTTAGCCGCTGCATTAGGCCACCTTTCTATATTTACAGGTAGACCCATAAAACCATCTTGCATTTGATTATAATCTATGGTGATGTGAAATTGTGACTTGGTAATTTTATCAAACGAGGAAAGCGGCACTTGAGCAATTACCTCCACAGAATTTGGAAAACAAAGCATTTGTAATGAAACGGGTACGTTTAATTGCTCTGGATTTATCATGAAGCGCTTTTCCGTTAATCGATCTACGACCAACTGAATTTTCACAGAATCTAGTTCAACCCTTGCGTCATTCCCATACCTATCTAAAACAATTGGGACACGATAGGCCTTAATCGAATTTATTACCCCAATATCAAATGACAGCGTTTTTAAATATTTCAAAGTATCTAACACTGATAAAGGTCCAAAAACTTCTACCTCTTCAGGATCAGAGATAATTGAGTCCACCAATACATGTCCTTTCGCAAGAGTATAGGTGACCATTGGTTTAACTCTTAACGTTCTAGATACTTTTAGATCAAATAAGAATTCGATACTATCACTCAAAACACGATTAATCCCAATTTCTCCGTTGATTCTTTTTTGCAATGACCTAGAGAGAATGGACGGGTCTAAATAACCGCGCTCATAGTCTCCATAAACGCTCATTTTCAAGTCATCAAGATTGATCGTCAGTGTGTCTTCGATCAGCCTTTCATCATACTTCATTAAATCGAATCCTGAACCACTGATATTCACAGCCATTTGTTCAGGCACGTTATTCAACAGAACTTTGTTTTCCGGAAAATTGATGTAGTTAACCGGCACAAGGGCTGTGGTATTATAGTCCTGACTCAAGCTGATCATCAACCACGATAAAATAGAAACCGCGACACACGCAAGAAACACTATTAGTTTCTTGCGGTCGCGGAATATTTCTGATATCGTAAAAAAGGACTCTTTGGCCATTGAGCCCAAAAGTAAGTCTTAGGACTTCTGCTGCAATTCGCTTTCTCCTGTGCCTTGACTCAATTCAGGTGAAACCGCAGATTTCTGCACGCGCACATCAACCCCATTGGCTATAGTGATGACAAAGTATTGATCCTTAACATCAACTACTTTTCCATGAAGACCACCAATGGTAACCACTTTATCTCCTTTGCCAATTGCTTCTCTAAACTTCTTCGCATCCTTAGCCTTTTTCTGTTGCGGACGGATAATGAAAAAGTAAAAAACAACTACGATTAATACTATAGGTAACAACTGCATTATGCCTTCACTGCCAAATTGTAATAGAACTGAATTATATGTCATTATCCTGCGTTATCTTCAGATGTAGGAACAGGAACATCTTCGGTCGCCCCTTCTGGCACAATCACGTCACCCCTCAAAGCAATTACGCTTGTTGCAGGCTCCGTATTAGCTATCACACTCACCTTCTTATGTTGCTTACCTTTTTTGCCATCACTATTGAAAATAACGAACATTTCACCTTCTACACCTGGTGCAATTGGCTCTTTTGGCCACTGAGGTATAGTACAACCACAACTTCCTTTAGCCGAAACGATTACTAAGTCGTTTTCGCCTGTGTTTTTAAATTTAAAGGTGTGCTCCACCTTTTCTCCTTGAGTTATTTCGCCAAAATCAAAGGCCTCTTCAGTGAATACCATGCTTGTAAGAGCCTCCACATTATCAGCTGTAATGGCTGCTGTAGAGACTTCCGTAGAAGCGTTACCAGCCTCTTCCAAAGTATCTGCTGAGGACTTTTCTTCTCCGCAGCTTGTCAAACCAACAAGGGCTATCATTGCTGCGCTGAATATAAATTTCTTCATCTTTTTGTGTTTGTTTTAAGGATGCAAAAATAAGCCCATAAATTTTGATTTAACCCATGGCTTTTAATTTAGTTAACAAACTCTTTAACTAAAAAAAGCCTGCTATTCCACAAGGCCTCTGCCTCGCTTATCAATTCGCTTGGTCTTTTTAAATTCTGCAACCAGTTTATCAAGAACTCCATTAATGAAATATTTACTCTTAGGTGTACTGTAAATTTTGGCCAATTCGATGTATTCATTCAATGTAACTTTTACAGGAACGGTCGGGAAATGCTCCAATTCAGTCAGCGCCATCTTCATTAACATCATATCGAGTAAGGCAATACGTTCCGTCTCCCAATTATCTGATTTGGCTGCAATGATTTCACCGTATTCACTGCTAAAATCAACCGTTTTGCGCAGTAATTCCTTTGCGAAGCTTTGATCTTCCTTTTTATCCTTGTACAAGTCAGCTAAAAATCCAATTCCTACTTTCTGTTCGTCAGATATGCCCTGTATTGTTTTTATAAGACCAAGAGCAGCATATGGCAAATCATCTCTCCAGAAAATATTCTTTTCCTCTAATGAAGAATGAATAACCTCATTTAAACCTAGTTTTTCTTTGAAAAGAACTTCAATAATTGCCTTATCTGTCTGAATGTTATTTTCTTCGCGGGTCATATAAAGAATAAAGGCATCCTCCGTTTTGAATTGTTTAAAAACCCTTCTGAGATCGTCATGCTCTTCTGCCCAAGAAATTTTTGCTCGTTCCAAAATTAACCCCAACTCTTCGCTGTCCTTTAGCACTTTGAAAACTCGGTTTTCCACAAATCGCATATTTGGATTTAAGTCATCTGGGCTTGGAAGCTGCTTGCGCTTATTAGCTTCGAGAATCTCACTTGCTATAGATTCCATTTCTTTAATCAGCGCGACTAAATACATATACAAATAGTTCAATTCATTGACACTATCAAATAACTGACGTTCAACTTTTTGCAAATCAGGGTTTTCCGTTCTGAAATATGAGTAAAGTGACTGGAATACTTTTACCCGAAGGTATCTTCGATTTACTAGCGATATTTTTTGCTGTTTGCTACTCACAAGCTTCGATGAATTTGCGCCATTTTTTCAATTCGCTCTTCAGCCATTTCATTGGCAATTTGACACGATGGTTTTCCTGTTTCCATTGATTTATTCAAAACCTGTTCTGTTGTATTAAAAATCCCTTCGGCACTTTGAAATGCTCTATCCCTATTATAACCTTCAAGTTCACTATAGCAGTTGATTAAACCACCTGCGTTAATTAGAAAATCCGGGGCATAAACGATTCCTCGATCTAAAAGCATTTTGCCATGAACTTCTTCCTTTGCCAATTGATTGTTAGCAGCACCTGCCACAATTTGACATTTCAGGTTTGGGATTGTATGGTCATTTAACGTTGTTCCTAGTGCGCATGGAGCATAAATATCCATGTCAATATTAGAAATGTCATTTGCATCAACTACCATAACATTGGGGTGCTTATCCAGCACTTTTCGAATTTTATCGTCAAGGATGTCAGCTATAATAACCTTAGCGCCTTCTTCCATAAGATGATCAACGAGGTAGCCACCAACATTTCCTGAGCCTTGAACCAAGACTTTCTTTCCTTCTATACTATCATTTCCATAGGCCCTTTTTGCAGCGGCCTTCATTCCAACATAAACGCCATAAGCTGTTACTGGAGAAGGTTCTCCTCCACCTCCAAGAGTTTCTGGTATACCTACGACATGATCTGTTTCCATATGTATGTATTCCATGTCTTTGGTTGTCATGCCCACATCCTCTGCCGCATTGTACTTACCACCTAGGCTATCTACAAAACTTCCAAAGCGCCTCATCAAAGCTTCAGATTTTAAGGTTCTGGAATCACCGATAATTACAGCTTTACCTCCACCAATGTTTAAGCCTGAAATCGCAGCTTTATATGTCATTCCCCTGCTCAGGCGAAGAACATCTGTCAAGGCCTCCGCTTCAGTGGCGTAAGACCACATGCGAGTACCACCTAAAGCTGGACCAATTACTGTATTATGAATTCCGATAATGGCTTTGAGACCTGTATATGGCTCTTGGCAAAAAACGATTTGTTCATGGCCCATTTTATCCATTCGTGCGAGTGGCTGTGTAGTTTGAGAATCCACTGATAAACTATTTTTTAAAGAACCTGTTTTTGAATTGACTCTGAGCTATCCGACTACATTTGTGCAATCGAATTAGAGCCGCAAATGTATTGGAATTCAGGTAGGAGACAAACCTTGTTTATACCACACAGAGCATGAGGGAATTATCCTATTTGAATCAACATTTCGCCAAATACAAGTGGCACCTTTTAGGAGGAATATTGTTTGTCGCAATTTCAAACTTCTTCGCCATTTTCCCAGCACAGATAATAAGGTATGCTATTGATTTTGTGCAAGATTCACTGATGGTATACCCTATTTTCAATTCGGAAACAATCCTCGGTTTCTATAGTCAGATGCTTACTAAAGCCATTCTCCTATTCTCCGCTTTGGTTCTATCTCTTGCCTTGGCAAAAGGATTCTTTTTGTTTCTCACTCGACAGACAATCATTGTCATGAGTAGATTAATCGAGTTTGACTTAAAAAATGACATATTCAAAAAGTATGAAGAGCTACATATGGCTTTTTACAAGCAGAACAACACCGGTGATTTGATGAATCGAATTAGCGAGGATGTTAGTCGTGTTAGAATGTATCTAGGCCCTGCTATCATGTATACGATAAACCTCATCGTACTCTTTGTAATGGTTGTGATAACCATGCTAAGTGTAAATGCAGAACTGACGCTTTATGTGCTAACTCCACTGCCTATACTTTCGATAATGATTTACGTGGTTAGTAGAATGATAAATCTAAGAAGCGAAAAGGTCCAGAGAAAATTAAGCGATCTGAGCACGTTTACCCAGGAGGCGTTTAGTGGAATTCGAGTAATAAAGGCCTACAATAGATCATCTGAAAGGGAATTCGAATTCGCGCATCTCAGCAATGAATACAAAGAGACATCTCTATCCCTTGTTAAGGTTAATGCGCTCTTTATGCCAGCCATGATTCTCCTCATAGGATTATCAACCATTCTAACAATATACATTGGCGGAAGGCTCACAATTAATGGTAGTATATCACCAGGTAACATTGCCGAATTTGTGATCTACGTAAACATGCTTACTTGGCCAGTAGCGTCTGTTGGGTGGGTAACCTCGCTTGTGCAAAGAGCTGCAGCGAGCCAAAAACGCATCAATGAGTTTCTACAAGTTACTCCTGATATCGAGAATAATAATTTTAGCGATTTTTCACTCAAGGGAAATCTAAGTTTTAAAGATGTTTCATTCACCTATCCCGACAGTGGCATACAGGCCTTAAAAAATGTATCCTTTGATGTACCTCAGGGTAAAAGTCTCGCAGTAATTGGTACTACAGGTTCCGGGAAATCAACTATCGCCAATTTACTTTGCAGGCTTTATGACGTAAATGAAGGAGCTATTGAAATAGATGGAAATGATATAAGGACATTGAATTTAGACGCATATAGAAACAGCATTGGCTATGTTCCTCAAGATGTTTATTTATTTTCTGACACCATCAGTAACAACATTTCCTTCTCTACAACAATTTCAGATTCAGATGAAAATGCCATGGAAAAAGCGGCCAAGGATGCGCAGGTTTACGCGAACATTACTGAGTTTCCGAATGGATTTGAAACACGAGTTGGTGAACGAGGAATTACTCTAAGTGGAGGCCAAAAGCAGCGAATATCTATAGCGCGTGCTATTATTAAAAAGCCCAATATTTTGATTTTTGACGATTGTCTATCCGCTGTCGATACCGAGACTGAGGAGAAAATATTGCAGAACCTACTACGAATCATGGATAATAGAACCACGATTATTATCAGTCATCGTGTTTCTTCGGTTAAGCATTGTGATGAAATAATTGTGCTTGATGACGGCATTATTATAGAACGAGGAAGCCACGAAACGCTCATGAAAAATCAAGGCAGCTATCATGAAATCCATGAACAGCAGCAGCTCGATGCCTTGATTCCAGAATAGGTAGCATCCTTTCTATTGTTTTATCTAAAGATTTTTTCGTGTAGGTTTGTGTAGGATCGGAAACTTGCGGATAGAAATTTTGATATAGAATGGAAGAAAATGAAAATCAAGCAGCTCCTGCTGGCAAAGAAAACGGAAGGGATAGAGATGAGATTTATGCCAATGCCGTTAGAGCGGGAAAACGTACTTACTTCTTTGATGTTCGCGCTACGCGAAACAATGATTACTATTTGACCATTACGGAGAGTAAAAAGCGTTTCAATGAGAATGGCTCCGTCTCCTATGAAAAGCATAAAATCTTCCTCTACAAAGAAGATTTTGAGAAATTCTCAGATGCATTGGGCGATGCTTTCAAAAAAATAATCGACTTAAACTCTGAGCAAGACAAAGAGACAGTGTCAAAAATTGAAAGTCAATTCACGGATA
>CALKOP010000055.1 GCA_938091155.1 uncultured Flavobacteriales bacterium
CAATGCACATGTTAATATTGCCCCCCTGGCACTAAATGGTGCTAGGACCATCGAACTTTGGTTTAAGCTCGATTCAACTTTTCATGAATCATCTACTTCAGCTCAAACTTTAATTGCTAGAAACACAACTTGGTGTAACTCCTGTGATGAAGTTCAACTTTTATTAATTGGCACTCCATTAAACCTGAATAATATGGGACAACTTCGGTTTGGATGGCAAGATGCTAATGGAAATAACCCTCAAATAGTAATCAGCAACACCGGTTATTGGCATGCAAACAAATGGTATCATGTCGCGGGTGTCATAGATACCGTGAACGGAATGCGCTTGTATGTGAACGGTAAACAACAATCAGAAACGCTTGTATCGCAAACTAATGCTGTCACACAAAGTGACACCTCAACTTACATTGGAAAGTGGGGGACATCCCTAATGAGTCCGAGGTATTTTCGGGGTAAAATTGAAAACGTCCGTATTTCGTCTATTGCTCGTTATAACGCTAATTTCATTCCTGATTGTCTGAACGAAACAGTGGACAGCGCTATGCCAGGAATGTGGTTTTTTAATCACGCAAGCGGTTTCGCTGCTTATGACAGCAGCGGCAACCAATATGATGGTGGTATATATAACGTAGTGTAGAGTAGAGTAGTGATACGTTCTGCCTGCCCTTAAACCCTCATGATAACCCATCTGGCGTTTTTGAGGTCTCAATCCAAAGCGACCTTAAAATCTATCCAAATCCTTCAACTGAAGGTATCATACGAAATAAATGCCGAAGCAATTACTGATGTTTTCATCTATGATATAATTGGAACATTGCAACATACTTCGCAAAGTATGACCATGGGAGAATTTATTGATGTTTCACATCTGAATTCTGGAACATATTTGATTGCGGCATTTTTCTCAGATGGAAACTCAAAAAAATCTATCCTTATTCTGCAATAGCCATTTACTGCTTCCATTTAATACTACATCCGATACTCGGAATTTGATGTGATATTGGTGCTAAATCGTTTAAGACACCATCTAATGCCTGTATCATTTCGCCACCAGTTATTGGAATATTATTTCCAGGCGTACTGGCATCCAATCGGCCTCTGTAGACACAGGTTAAATTAGCATCAAAAAGACTGAAGTCGGGCGTACACGAAGCGTCATATGCTTTTGCCACTTTTTGGGTTTCATCGTATAAATATGGAAAGGGAAAATTCAATTTAACTGCCAACTCCTTCATTTTTTCTGGCGAATCATCCGGATAGTTTAAACAGTCATTTGATGATATTGCCATGAATTGAATGCCATTTGGTTGGAATGTATTCGCTAGTTCAATAAGCTTGTCACGCACGTGAACTACGTATGGACAATGATTACAAATGAACATTACCAGCGTTCCTTTCGATCCAGCCAATTCTTTTAATGAAATCATCTTACCGCTAACTGTATCGGGTAGTCCAAATTCTTGAGCTTTATATCCAATAGGTATATGAATTGTTTCTGCTAATGCCATTTGTCTTGCTTTGTTCAAACCTATAATATTTTCTTGAGCATTAACATTTATATACAAACACATTATATGTATACACATACATTTGCTACAAATAAACTACCAATGAATAAACTTATCTCAACAATCCTGATGGGGCTATCAGCAGTTCTAATTTCTGGAGCACCCATATCAGAGCCAAAAACACTAACCATTAAACCAGAAGCAAGCAAAGTAGAGTGGTTTGCAGAAAAAGTGACCGGTAAACACAATGGAATAGTTTCATTGAAAAGTGGCTCTATTGAAATTGAGGAAAACAACATAATTGGAGGAAGTTTCTCAATCGATATGACTTCCATCAACACAACTGATCTAAAAGGTGAATACAAAGACAAATTGGATGGACATTTAAAATCCAAAGACTTCCTTAATGTGAAGGAGTTCAATACGGCAACCTTCAAAATAAATACAGTAAAGCCTTTGAAAAGCGATGAAGGATTCAATCATACAATAGCTGGAGAATTAACCATTAAGGGAATAACTCATCCAATAGCATTTCCAGCAAACATTAAAATTACCGATGGAAAACTAGCTGCTTATGGAGAGATGACCATTGATCGAACAAAGTATGACATCAAATACGGATCAGCTAGTTTCTTTGAAAGCATTGGCGACAAAGCAATAATGGATGATTTCATCATGAAAATCAGTCTTGGAGCAAAAATTTAGGTTAGTGATAGGTGGTTCGGTTAAAAGCCAACTCTCCGCATGAGGGTTGGCTTTTTTATGCCCATTTCAATAGCTTCGTTTAATGTTAAAAGCGCGCATTAAGTCGAAAAGGCTCGAGGGTGGTTGTGATGAAGTAGGCAGAGGTTGTTTGGCAGGTCCTGTAGTCGCAGCAGCGGTGATTCTACCACCGCGTTTCCGGCATCCATTTCTCAAAGATTCGAAGCAACTCACCGAGCGAAGAAGAATAGAGATGGGTGAATTAATAAAACAAAAAGCTTTGGCCTGGAGTATTGCTGAAGTTTCTCCATTAAAGATTGACGAAATAAATATTCTTAATTCGTCTTTCTTGGCAATGTCAATTGCAATTCGAAACCTCGAGATTGAACCAGAATTACTTTTGATAGATGGAAATCGCTTTTATTCTGAATTAGAGATTCCTTTTGAGTGCATCATTAAAGGTGATTCAAAAGTGGGATCTATTGCCGCAGCCTCAATTCTAGCCAAGAATTATCGAGATGATCTAATGAAAAACCTGCACCATGAATTCCCGTTTTATGCATGGGATAAAAATATGGGCTACCCTACCAAGGCACACCGCAGGGGTATTGTTGAGTTTGGAACAACTTATTTGCACCGACAAAGCTTCCAGCTATTACCGAAACAAGATGATTTAAAGCTTTGAACACATATTGTTTAAACTTGATTTTAAGAGGACACATCTTAGCATCTATCCTGCATAGATTTGCTATATGAGATGGATCATTCTCCTTTTAATTGTTTGTCTGCTTGGAGCCGGAGGCTTCTATTATTCTCAGCACCATGCTAACTCTGAGGAGAGCCCTCTAACCTTCTGTCAAAATGATGCCTGGCTTATTCTTCAATGCAATGATTTGAACTCAACGCTTATTGCCATGGCTGATTCTAACTCCATTTATGCTGCCGTGCCGTCATTTCAAGCGGCCATCACAAATATTAAAAGCATAAAACATCTAACAAATCGAAAGCGCGCATTTGTTGCAATCTCCGGCGACATAATGAAACCGAGCATTACGATTATATCCGACCAACCTTTTGCAGAGATCCCAAGCAATTGGATTAATCTAGTTAACAGTGATTCCAAATGGTTTGCCATTACTAACCATCAAAACCACGTACCGTTTACATCCGAAGAGATTCTTTACATATCCGACAACGATCAGATGGAATTAAATGATCAACTATTCATTTCTCTAATTGGTATTAATCAGCTTGCTGAGGCTTCTTTCACAAGTAATATTCATGACCAATTGAAGAAAGAACTACCCCAATCTGGATGGTTAAGATTTGAATTCTCTGATGAAGAAATAATGCAAGCGACTGCAGTGGCAAAAGTGAAGGGAAGTGAGTCTGTAGATCAGAATGTCTCCAATTTATTCCGTTACCTACCTTCAAAAACCATCGCGGCAGTAGCATTCGCAAACAAAAGCGCTAACTATGCTATTATCTATTGCGATTATGGGTTGGAAGACTCAACTCAAATGTTCCTATTGATAGAAGAAACTCGAGACTCTGCAAACTCGTTAGATGCTATTGCCAATCAATACTTTAATAAATCGTGGATTAAAACAGCCGATATTAACATGATTGGCACATTACACCTGCTAAGCAAAAACAAGGCTGCCGCGCAACGATTCATCAATGACTACAAGGCCTTCAATCGATTGAGTGAAGCCGCTATATACACAGCTCTTGCCAGCAAATCATCTGAATCTTCTTTTAGCATATTCGTGCAAAAGCCGGCAAAGTATTCTAACAATCTAATTCTTGAAGAAATTGATGATTCAAATGCGATTACCTCAATTCTATTTCAAGCAAATTCGGAGTTTTCTAACACTAAGTCTTATTCACTTTTAGTATCACACCATAATGAACCTAAGGATGAGCTCAGGAAGTATTGGAATCTGATTTTAGACAAACCCGCTGAGGCTGGACCATGGAAATTCGTAAATCATTATTCGAACGAAGAAGAAATTCTGATACAGGATAAACTACATCAACTTTATCTGATAAATCGAGAGGGAAAAGTTTTGTGGAAAAAGCAAATGGACAATTCCATCGTTGGTGATATCCAAATAATAGACGCCTTTAATTCTGGTAAAAATCAAATGCTTTTTGTTACTAAAAAG
>CALKOP010000056.1 GCA_938091155.1 uncultured Flavobacteriales bacterium
GATCCGTCTAAAACTATTGGGCCAAAACTGAGATTAGGAATTTCATTGATTTGTTGTTGAGTTCCATTAAATAGCCCGAGTGCAGGGTACAATTGTCCAAGGGTAATCGCATTTACTACCGATCTATCGGCCAAAACAAGCTGATCAAGTTTTGCAGACCGATCAAACTCCCTGGAGTTTAATTCGTCAAATGCGTTCAAACTCGCCTCGTAAATTGTATTTCGATAAACGAGGGAAATTAACCCATCCGAATCTTTAGATATCAAAGAATCCGGAACAATTTTTGAAATATCGAGCTTGGTGCTCAAAATTGGGGTCAGTAATTCGTTTTGTACTTCGGGGGCTTCTAATTCACTTCTGCAGCTTGATATAGCGATAATGATGAATAGAATATGTATGACTGTGAGTACCGAGGTTTTCATTTTCCAGTATTTCACGGGAAAGTAGCAATCAACATTGACATAGTTTTGGGTGTGCCGCAGATTTCTGTCGTTGAGTCTTTTGCTTTTGTCACATGGAACGGTCACAGAAGAATTAAGTTTAATTGTTGGATAACAAACTTGAAAATCAAAACGTTGAGGTCCCTCTATATAATGCACATCAAAGCTCTCAAATTAGTATGGACACTATTGATTTGCTCCCAGATTATTCTTGGCTGCAAACGAGATTGGGCCAATCTCAGTTAAGTGCGGTAACGAGTATATCTCGCATCGGCCAGGTAATTGTGATTTTTTTGCGAGTCAGTTATTGGGTAGTACGATTACTCAACCTTGTTTTAACCCAAATGACAACAACCTGATTGTATTCGTAGAATATGGCAGTCTAATTAAATACAATGTAAAAAGCTTTCAAAAAACCCTTCTGCTAAGGGATGTTGGCTTGATTCTTTACCCCGATGGGAGTAGAAGTGGATGGATAGTTTTCAGTACTGGGTCTAATTTATGGCGAATAGATGAGAACGGAGAGAATTTGCTGCAATTAACAAATGCACCAATGGCTATTTGGCCAAAATGTGATCCGACTGGTAACAAACTCGTTTATCCCAGAGAAATGAATTATACCGTATGGGATGTTACTATGAATCCTGAACTTAGGAAGGATTATAAAATGATGGTTTTAGATATTGAAGGCAGTCCAATAGACTCATCTTGCCGATTGATCGGGGACGATCAATGTTATCCTTGGAGCTATTGTGATTGGTCACCAGGTGGATCAAGATTTGCTGCAGAGGAATATGGTTTGGCCATCTATAGCGATAATGGGGAGAAAGAAAGCCATCCGTATAGAGCAAGTTCAGATGCACAAAAGAACACGGACCCCTTCATCTGCGACATGGAGTGGCATCCAAACAACGGCAACATTTATTTTCAGGATGATGTTGGCATTAGGTACGTGAATGTGTCGGATAAAAAAGTTAGGAAGCTGAAAATTTCCTGCCCAGATGCCACCTACAAAGATCTATCATTGGAGATGGTAAATATTTAATTGCGACTGTTATTGAAGAAATGAGAGACCGAGATAATTGTGAGAGCACCTTGGAGTATTCATTGGTTAAGATGAACATAGATGGCTTGAATGAAAAACCGATTTTTCTGTATTAGCAATTGAATATTGGCCGTGCCAACCCCGCTTTTCCGCGTTTGAGCCAATGAGTGTAAAGCCGACTGAGCTATTCGCATTTGAGTTGTGATTCGTTCATTAATTGAAACTTATTAGCATAGTATCTGTTGCGTCACCGGAAGCTGAAACAATCGGCTATTTTTGCCACCGATTTACTAATAATGACGAAGACCACAGAGAAAAAGAAGGACGTCACCATACTTTTTGCAGGTGACTCGGGTGATGGAATGCAGTTGACGGGTAGTCTATTCACCAACACTAACGCGCTGTACGGCAACGATATTAGCACTTTCCCAAATTTTCCGGCAGAAATTCGCGCTCCTCAGGGAACGGTTGCTGGAGTTTCAGGTTTCAAACTGCATTTTGCTAGTATGAATATTTTCACCCCGGGGGATGATGTGGAGGTATTGGTTGCTATGAACGCGGCTGCCTTAAAAGCGAATTTAGATCAGCTTAAAATTGGAGGAACCGTAATCGCCAACATTGCTGGATTTGACAAGAAAAATTTACGATTAGCAAAATATGAGGATGAGTCTAATCCTCTATTGGATTATACCTTGGATAAATTTCGAGTCATTGAAATAGATGTAACCAAAATGACCAAGGAGGCCTTGATCAACACGGGTTTGGGCACAAAAGAGATTGATCGTTGTAAGAATATGTTTGTGCTTGGTTTCTTGCTTTGGATGTACAATCGATCCATGGAAACCACACAGAAATTCATCTCTGAAAAGTTTGCTCAAAACGAATTGGTAAAAGATGCTAACCTCACTGTTTTAAAGGCAGGTTACTACTTTGGAGACACCAATGAAACCTTCACATCTCGTTTTGAAGTGGAATCAGCCCACCTTCCTGCAGGTAGCTATCGCAGTATTATGGGAAACCAAGCCGCAGCGCTTGGCGCGATTGTGGCCACTAAGAAAGCGGGCCTTGAGTTGTTTTATGGCTCCTATCCAATAACCCCGGCATCTGACATTTTACACGAGTTGGCCCGACACAAGAACTACGGAGTAAAAACATTTCAGGCCGAAGACGAAATCGCAGCGGTTTGTGCTGCCATAGGCGCAAGTTATGGCGGTTCATTAGGTGTCACTGCATCATCTGGGCCAGGCATAGCGTTGAAAGGGGAAGCCATTGGCTTGGCTATTATGTTGGAGATTCCTCTGCTAATAATCAACGTTCAACGCGGAGGACCTAGTACAGGTTTGCCAACAAAAACGGAACAATCTGATTTGATGCAGGCTATGTATGGTCGAAATGGAGAGGCGCCATTGGCCATTGTTTCTGCAAGCAGTCCTTCCGATTGTTTTGATGCGATGATAGAAGCCGTGAGGATTACCGTTGAGCACATGATCCCTGTTATTTTCCTCAGTGATGGTTTTATAGCCAACGGTTCGGAGCCTTGGAGCTACCCAAAGGCAATTGATTTAAAAGCGATAACTCCTAAAATGGCAGACCCCAAAAAATCTTTGGATGACGGTCAATACTATCCATACCGCAGGGATGAAAAACTGGTGCGAGAGTGGGCAATTCCAGGTATGGAAGACTTGCAACATCGTGTGGGTGGTTTGGAAAAGGAAGACGAAACGGGTAATGTGAGCTATGATCCTGATAACCATGAGAAAATGGTTAAAATTCGTCAAGAAAAAGTGGAATTGATTGCAAATGATATTCCACGGCAAGAGTTGGTGCAAGGTGAAGCAAAAGGAAAACTTTTGGTTTTGGGCTGGGGATCAACTTATGGTGCTATACGTACCGCGGTGAAACAAGCCATTGATGCGGGGTTGAGCGTAAGCCAAGCTCATATTAGATACATCAACCCATTTCCAAAAAACCTTGGGGAATTACTTATCGGATATGATCAGGTATTGATTCCTGAGTTGAATAATGGACAGATGATCCAGTTGATCAATGCTAAATATGGTACAAAAGCTTTACCGCTAAATAAGATCAAGGGAATGCCATTTGCGTCTCGAGAAATTAAAGAACGAATTTTAGAACTGGTATAATGGAAAATACACCAACATATACAGCGAAGGACTTTGCAACAGATCAGGATGTAAGATGGTGCCCAGGTTGTGGTGACTACAGTATCTTGAAACAGATGCAAAGCACTATGGCCGAGGCTGGAATCAATAAAAAAGACATCGTTTTTGTGAGTGGAATCGGCTGTTCTTCTCGTTTTCCATATTACATGGATACGTTTGGAATACACAGCATACACGGCCGCGCAACAGCTATGGCCAGTGGGTTGAAAGCAGCTCGTCCAGATTTAAGTGTTTGGGTGATCACAGGAGATGGTGATTCGCTTTCCATTGGTGGAAACCACTTGATCCACTTACTTAGAAGAAACTTCGATCTCAATGTTCTTCTATTTAACAATGAGATCTATGGACTGACAAAAGGTCAATATTCACCAACATCTCCAAAGGGGCAAGTGACCAAGTCCACACCAATGGGGTCGTTAGATCATCCATTTAATCCTCAGGCCTTGGCACTGGGTGCGGATGCCACTTTTGTCGCACGCACAATGGATCGTGATCCAAAACACATGCGCGCGATTCTAGCTGCTGGCAATGCTCACAAAGGAACTTCGTTGATTGAGATCTATCAGAACTGTAATGTGTTTAACGATGGAGCGTTTGGTGTTTACACTGATAAGGCGACAAAGGTGGACACAACCATCACGGTGCATGAGGGCCAACCGTTATTATTCGGCCAAGGCAATGCTAAAGGCATTCGACTAAACGGTATGAAATCCGAAATAGTGAGCATGGCTGATTTTAGTCCAGAAGATCTTTGGATCCACGATTCTAGCGATCGAATAAAAGCAACTATCTTAAGTCGAATGTTTGATAATAATGCCTTGGAAGGGGGGCTCCCGAGACCATTTGGGGTCTTTTTTCAGGAATCTCGCAATCGATACGAAGATTCGATGCAAGAACAATTGGATAAGGCGGTTTCAATAAAAGGTGTAGGAGATTTAGATGCTTTGATTCAGGGCAGCCATACTTGGATTGTAGATTAAACTCGAAGTAATTCAGGAATCTCGCACACAGGAATAGCTTCCATTTTGTGCTGATTAGCAGTGTTTAGGCTTCTATAGATATTAAGCACTTCTTTTTCTCTGACCGAAATAGAGGACTCATCGCTATTGAAATCCATGGCCCATTCCAATTCAGGATAGGAAGCGCCAATTTGATCCTCATCTGTTCTATCATCACCCCAAAGTCCGTCGGTGGGGGCAGCAGTTAAGATGCTTTCAATGACTTCCAACTCTTTACCTAGAGCAAATACTTCGGTTTTGTTTAAATCAGCGATAGGGCTCAAATCAACACCACCATCTCCATACTTGGTGTAAAACCCAATGCCAAAGTCTTCCACTTTATTTCCAGTACCGAGAACCAATTGGTTGTTGAGCGCTGCGAAATAATAGAGCGTTGTCATTCTTAGCCGTGCCCGAGTATTCACTAAAGCCATTTCGCGTTGAGTACGGTCACTAGCAGGCAGTGCATTTACAAATGCGTCAAAAACGGGAGTGAGCTCAGTGTTTTCAACGGAAACATTCGGGAAGTTTTTCATCAACCACTCAATGTGGTTTCGTGCTCTAGTCACTTGTTTTTCGTCCTGATGTATGGACATCTCAACACAAATAAGTGGCAAGCCCGTTTTTGCTCCAAGCGTTGATGTAACCGCTGAGTCGATTCCACCAGATATGCCAATCACAAAACCATTGGTTCTAGACTTCTTGGCATAAGAAGACAACCAATCGCTGATGTGGGTTATGACTTTTGCGTTGTTCATATTAGAAAAACACCCCAACGTCAAGCGAGAGGTACATGGATTTTGCAGCTCTTTTCTCGCTAACTATGGTTTCTCCTAAGTTGTCTAGTTCAGGAATTCCGCTGCTTTGGGCTTTCAAGACTCTGTTATTACCCTTGTTATTGAATATATTGGTAAAACCATTGTGTATGCCAAGTCCGAGGTAAATGTTCGTGTTACCTGTTAGATTGTACTCTGCGCCAAAAGTGAGATTAAGCGCCAAGCGCATAAAATTCATTCTATCTGCAATATCAATATCGTCCTCATTTTCGGGCTTTAAGGATGCAGATGGAGCAAACCACTTATAATCATCATTTGCTTTGGCTCGTGTTCTGAAAGCCGCATCAATTCCAATGGCACCAAAGTAGCTCATATAGCCAACATCCCCGGTTCTTAATTTTAAAAGAATAGGAATATTCACATACTGCATACGGTATGTTCGGTCGTTTGTTCCTAAGAAGGTGTAAGATGTATCCGATTCAACAACCTCTGTTTCCCAAGCTTCAATTAGACCTCCGCCATTTGTAGTGATATTAAATCCTGTGCTGAGTAAATAATTGGGGCTATCGCTAAACTTATAATCTACCATCACCCCGTAACCAAATCCTGCACGTGATTTCAACCCGTCTTTTGAAAAACCTTGTATGTCTGGCCTTATCCAACTAAGATTTGGACTGGCAGATAGACCAAGTCTAAACTTTCTATTATCCATATCGCTTTGTGCTAGCATTGGAAGACCAAAGCCTAAAAGAAGTAGGACAACAATTGCATTTTGCTTAAAATTCATAGCCATGCTGTTACATTTGCCGCAAATTTACACAGCATCAAAGGGGATAAATATCAGATAAGGCGCACTCTTCAAACAGTTGCATGTTTACTATTCTTGTTAACAACACAAACGGCATGTGAGGAGGATCGGTTGAGTATTGATGTTAGTGATATCAATGTTGAACTGGAAATTGAGAGAGTCGACCAAATTTGGCCAAAATGGACTCCTGTTTCTTTTAGAAATGAGCATCCACAGTTAATAGCCGAGCATGGAGTTCTATATAAGAATTACGTTGAGGATGTTTTAAACCTTGGAAAGGTGAACGATACTAATCTTTTCGACTCAATTCGACGTTTTACCATCCACCAAGATATTCAACAAGTCTTCGCAGAAGTGAATCGCGTATTTTCGGATTTAAGCGCCAAAGATGATGAGTTGACTGACGCCTGGAAACACTATAAATTTTATTTCCCTGATCGCAATATTCCCGATCATTTGACTTGCGTTGGAGGATTTTATGCTCCGTTTTTTGTGAACGAAAATGGTGTTGGCATCTGTCTGGAATTTTTTTTAGGATCTAATTGTAAATTCTACGACTATTTGCAATGGCCCATGTATCAGAGAAACCGAATGACTCCAAGTCATTTATCTCCTTGGTTAATGAAGGGCTGGTTAGAAACAGACTATCCACAACCATCGTTAGAGTCAAACTTACTTCAGGAGATTGTTCATCAAGGAAAGATTTACTATTGCTTGGATGCCATTTTTCCACAAGTCGCGGACTCGATAAAAATTGGATATACAGCTGGGGAAATGCAATGGGCGCAAGAACACGAAACCATGGTATGGACACACTTTATTGACAATGAACTTTTATTCAATAGTGAGCCAAGTTTGAAAGGGAAATTTGTCCACGATGGTCCTTTCACAGTCGACTTAGTAAAGGAGTCGCCATCTCGTATGGGACATTTTATTGGTTGGCAAATGGTCCGACAATATATGGACAAGCAAGATGTGGTGAGTTTGGTGGGTCTAATGAATACACCAGCAGAAAATATTTTAAAAGAGAGTAATTATAAGCCGTAGAAAATGGGTGAGAAAAGCACAACAATAAAATTCAATGTCTCTTTGGACGACAATCAAGTTCCTGATAAAATTAATTGGGAAGCAAGTGAGAATAGTGAAACGGGTGACTGTGACGCGGCATTTTTAACCATTTGGGATCAAAAAGAAAAAAATACGCTTCGCATAGACCTTTGGACAAAAGATATGATGATAGATGACATGCAAATTTTCTTCCATCAAATGATGCTAAGTATGAGCGATACCTATAAGCGTGCTACTGGCGACGAGAAGCTCAGCAAGGAAATGAAGGAATTTGCCTTCCACATGGGCCAGTCCATGGGGATATTAAAGAAAGGAGAGGATTAACTCCTCATTATTTGTACCTCGAAATATTGAGGTACAAATCAGGTACATAAGAAGAGAACATCATCATAAAGTAAAAACAGAGTTTTATACATCTATTAACAGTGATATAGGGGGTTTTAAGTCTTTTAGTAGCGGTTTTTTAATCTTGTATTACCAGTGGTTACTTTCTTATACAAAAAGTATATTATTTTGATAATCATATAGTTAGCTTAACAAGGTGCAAATTGGGTAGGTAAAACTCCAAACACTCACTCCAGACTGACTAAAACCTAAGGCATCGAATCACCTCAGGGGGTGGGCTGTTTTAAATCGATTTTCTGTTTAAGAGACGTCTTCGATACGGTTTCAAGGATATGATATAGCTCAAGAAATGATTGTATTTCAGATTCTCACAGGTAGAGTTTAAAGCGACTGAAATGGTATCCTTAGGAAATGGTAAAGCCATTTTTTAGACGGGATCCGTCAAGACCCTATTAGATGAGAGTAGAGGCAATAAATTCAAACGGTAAACGAATAAATACCTCTTTTAAGGTATTGCGCCGCAATATTGCCAAAGCTAAGTTTGCCGCCTTATTTAAACTCATTCTAAATAGATAGTTATGTTAAAATACTTATTTAAAACCTCAATTTTTTCTCTCGCCCTGACTCAGTTAATAGGCTGTAAGGCGGATTCTGTTGACGTAGAAACACCTGGACAAGTGGAAGTTCCTGAAACCTATGATTTTGAGAATGTCAGTTACGGTGGTCAAACCGAGCGATTAAATCAACTTACAGAAATGTCGACTTACCTCAAGACGGCAAATTCAGATGGAGTAGAACTTGATCAAACTGTATTGACGGCTATGTTCGAAAATACGGGAGATAATGCCAATGGTAATTACACATTCACATCTACAAAACAACTTAAGAACAAATGCTATGAGTCTGATCAGGCTCTGATACAAACTTATTTCGAGTCAGCTGTCTCATGCAGTCAAAGTACAGTTACGGGTAGCGAAGGAATTGCAGGTAGAATTTCATCTGCTAACGGAGAAAAAACAGGGCTTTTTGACGAGAATGGTTGGGAGCCACAGCAACTTATCGAAAAGGTGTTGATGGGAGCAGTCTTCTATTACCAAGCCACTTCTAAGTACTTAGGTGCGGATAAAATGAATGTCGACAATGAGACTATTGAAGAAGGGAAAGGATCTGCGATGCAGCACCATTGGGATGAAGCTTATGGGTATTTCGGGGCATCAAATGAATTTCCAAATGTC
>CALKOP010000057.1 GCA_938091155.1 uncultured Flavobacteriales bacterium
GAGGTTTCTGGTGGAGTTGGTTCAGGGTATCAGTATTCGTTTGACAATTGGACAACGCAAAACGAACCATTATCTATCGCAGCGCAAGACGGTGAAATAATTAAAGTTCATTTTACAGATGCTTGTGGATATCAAATAGCCTCAAGCGAAATTGAGCTTGTTCAGAGAACACTTGTGCAGCCAGTTGTAGAATCAATCATTGCATGTGAAAACCAGGTTGTAGATATAACAAGTTCAATACTGGAAGAATCTTTCTTTTACTGGGACGGTAATGTAATGAATCCTGAATACAACTTTCAGGTTACAAAAAGTGAAGACGTCACCCTTACATATTTAGATATCTGTGGCGATGCGCAAAGAATTAATCGTGAAATTGTAATGAGTGAAGTTGAATCTGAATTTGATTTTGATGCACACGAAAGCACTGGCACTGTTGATTTATTTACTGTGAATTCCAAAGTAGGCGAAACCTACGAGTGGAAGGTAGATGGAGATATAGTAGGAACAGCAACTAGTTTAGAGCTTACTATGGATGCAGGTTCGACAAATGTGGTTGAACTCACCACTATGAATAAAAATGGATGCATTGCGATAAATTCTAGATCTGTTAGTGTAAGAGATAACTACTCTGTACCATCTGCATTTTCACCTAACAATGATGGGAAAAATGATTTTTTTCGACTAAACATTGATGAGGAATTCACACAATTCAACATTAATATATTTGATCGATGGGGGCAACTAATCTATCATAGCAACAACCCATACTTTGCTTGGAAGGGTGAAGATCAAACTACAGGTATATTAAACACTTACGTTTATAAATTAACCGGAACTACAATAGGTGGCGGATCCGTTGATATAACGGGAGCAATAACTGTTGTAAACTAGAAATAATGAAGCATTACTTCAAACAAATAATCATTCTTACGACTGCCTTCAGCGGTATTTTGAGCGTTGGAGTTGCGCAGATGTCAGTGACTAATGCGACACCTTATAATTCATCAGCATATTTATTGCAGAATGTGTTTATGGGAAGCAACATAAATGCGTTCAACTTTGAATACAACGGCTCCACCACAGCTAGTGTTACAAACCAGGTTGGCTATTTCACTGGCGGTGGAAATATTTTTGGAATTGACAGCGGTATCGTTATGTCTAGCGGAAATATTAACCTTATACCAAATAATGGATTTGCTTCGGCAAGTTTCAACGGAAATGGTGATGCAGATGTATTACAAGTTGCTCAATCAGTGGGTTGGGGAACACCCCCATCTGTTATGAGAGATAGAGCGGTACTTGAATTTGACTTTATCGCACCTCAAGGTGATTCAGTTGCTTTTGAATATTGCTTTGGTTCGGAAGAGTGGCCAGTTTACCCTTGCTCTCAGTATAATGATGCCTTTGGATTTTTCATTAGCGGACCTGGTATAAGTGGAGCCTACTCAAACAATGCTAAAAACATTTCCCTTGTTCCCGGCACGACAAGTTTACCTGTTGCCATAACTGCCATTCATGCCGGAAACGGAAACTCAAATAGTGCTTGTAACAACGCATCCTACGCCCAGTATTACAACAACGGACCAACTAATAATCCTTTCACTTTTGCTGACCTGAATACTAACAACACCTATGGAGCATGGACTGATGTCTTTCAGACTCGCCCAATTTATGTTCAAGCTTGTGATACATATCATGTTAAACTCGCTATTTGTGATGGTGTTGATCGTATTTTCGATTCTGCTGTTTTCCTGAAGGCCAAAAGCTTTGAGTTTTTTGGAGTTTCGGTTAACCCGCAGCCATCCTATAATCCATGGGGCTTTGACAGCGCGCTATATGAGGGATGTGGAAACCTAGAATTGTATTTTACAAGAACGGATTCGGTTTACCCTCCTTACACATTGGAATATATGATTGCAGGAACTGCCACCATGGGTGCTGATTATGAGACTATACCTGGATGTGTGCCAGTAAATGGCGTTTACGAATGTGAGATTACCTTCCCACAGGATTCTACTTCGGTTGGCTTTGATGTTGAAATATATTATGATCAATTAGCAGAGAATTTTGAAACCTTCGACTTCATTGTTACGGATTCCAACGTCTCGATGTGCGGTGAAAACGACACCTTAGCTTTGACAATTATTGATCAACCCGTTTTACAAACCTCTGGGTATGGCAACACTACTTTAGACTGTAATGATTCTTCCGCATTAATTGGAGTTAACGTTAATAATGGGCTCCCACCATTTACTTACACATGGAGTAACGCGGCTACAATCGATTCCTTCCAATATGTTCAGCCGAACGTCACAACATCCTATGTTGTTCAAATAGAGGACGGTTGCGGATTTCAAACCGCTACTGAGGTAATTACTGTCGGTGTATTTAATGTGCCTTGGGCTGTAATACAGATTGGAGATGAACAAACTGTGAATTGTACTGATTCTCCGGTAGACATAGCTGTCGCGGTTGAATTTAATGACCAAATATGGCATGGCGATATCTCCTTTCTTTGGGGAGACGGCACTACAGACTCAACTTTGAGCGTATTTAGTTTGGTTGACACCACCTATTCCGTAACCATTACTCGAGGCTGTACGGGCGAAACTGTTGTCAAGACGTTTAACCTATACGCTGAAAATGACCTAATAACAACCTTTACAAAGGACACTAAAGTTGAAGATATTGCTTGCCCAGGAGATCCCATTGACATTGCAATTCAATCTAGTGGTGGTTACCCCCCTTATTCTTATACATGGGAAAATGGAGCACTTGACTCTACCACTACTGTGGCTCCTTTATTGTCTCGCTATTACTACGTTACAGTAAATGACATATGTGCGCTTTTAGACTATGTAGATTCAGTATATGTGAACGTTCCAGTAGCCGATCCATTAATAATAAGAGGCGTTCAAAATGACACATTAGCATGCGCTGAAATGAAAGCTCACTTCGGACCTGCTCAAGCGAGTGGAGGTTTCGGTTGGGGATACGAATTGACTTGGTCTGATTTTGCTTCTTTAGAAAATTACAAACAACAAATTGTATTTGAGGACACTCCATTTACAGTTAAGCTTACCGATGGCTGTCATGCCGATACTGCAGAGAAAACTGTTTGGGCGGTAATTGCTCAAAAGAATGATCTGGATATTGAAGTAACTCAAGATACAACAATATGCGCAGGTGAGCAAATTATACTATCGGCCAAAGGCATAGATGGTGGTGGTGACTACCGATACTTCTGGGGAAACTCACCTCAGGCTACTGGAAAGTACTATTCCATGATTCCAAAAGAATCTGCGGTCTACAATGTCAGAGTTGAAGATATGTGTGATACCGTACGGTTCGCTTCGATACGTGTTGATGTCTCGGATGTAACTGCCGATTTCGAATACGAATACATCAATGACTATGATGTTGTTTTCCATAACAAATCATGGTCCGCTGACTCTATTCAATACTTTGATTGGAACATTGCAGAAGCCGCAATCACATCTATTGAGGAATCACCGGTAATTATAATGCCTGATGGGAATGCCTACGATGTAGAGCTCATGGCAACAAATGAACACTATTGTACCGATGTTGCATTGGTTTTAGTAAAACCTGAATATCACCTTTATCTACCCACCAGTTTCACCCCGAATGATGATGGTAAAAACGAAACATGGAAGATTGAAAGTCTTGGCATTAGAGAACTGAGGCTCGAAATTTACGATCGCTGGGGCGCCAAGCTTTTCACAACAACTGATAAAGACTTTGAATGGAATGGTAAGGTAAAGGGTGAACGTGTTCCGATGGGAGCCTACACATGGAGGATTGTACTCTTTACAGATAACGATGAATACGTTAAAAGAGAAGGAACTCTGCTTTTGATAAATGATTTTCAAAAAAGACCATAACAAGGATTATTTCTTAGAAACTGAAAAGCCTTCACATACTGTGAGGGCTTTTTTATTTCCTCGCCTTTTTCATAAATTCAGATGCGTATACAAAATCTAAAACCACTTCGTTGTTGGTCTCAAGAATCTCATTTTTATCTCCCTCCCACGCTTTTTCACCGCGATGTATGAATAGGATGTGTTCCCCAATCTCAAGTACCGAATTCATATCATGAGTAATGATCATTGTTGTTGTATCGTACTCTATAGTAAGCTCATGTATCAGCTTATCAATTACTATAGAAGTCAGAGGGTCAAGCCCGGAATTCGGCTCGTCACAAAACAAATACTTTGGTCTCGAAGAAATTGCTCTTGCAATACCAACACGCTTCTTCATACCACCGCTCAACTCAGCCGGTAACAATTTATGCGCACTCGATAATTCTACTCGTTCAAGAACTTCATCAACTCTCTGCTTTTTTTCGGCCATGGACATATCTGTGAGCATATCCAGAGGAAAACGCACATTTTCTGCCACAGTCATAAAATCAAATAAAGCACTGCCTTGAAAAAGGAAGCCAACATCTTTTCTCACCTCTTTCTTTTCGCTGTGTGACATCTTCAAAAAGTCTTGTCCACTATAAAGTACCTGCCCTTGATTTGGTTGTACCAGTCCAATTAAGCATCGCGCCAAGGTCGATTTTCCGCTACCACTTGCGCCTATGATCAGATTTGATTTGCCCGCTTCAAAAACAACAGAAACATCCTTAAGAATCTCCTTATCACCAAAAGACTTGTATAGTCCATTGACCTCGATCATATAAGTATCAATTGTGTAATGAAGTAATTCGCTATCAGAATCAAGATGGAGCTATATACAACCCCCCTAGTGCTTGCCTTACCAACTTCTAGCGCTCCACCGGAGGCATGATAACCTTGATATGCTGGAATGGAAGTTATTAGAAACGCAAAAATGGCGGACTTCACCAAAGCATAAACAACATGAAATAGTTTGAAATCTAATTGAATGCCGTATACATAGTCCTCAACGGAAACAATATCTGTGGTCATTGCAATAACATATCCTCCACCAATAGAGACAAACATTGAAATTATTGTCAAAAACGGATTAATGAAAATCGCTGCAATAATTTTAGGTAAGATTAGAAACGAAGATGAATTCACTCCCATTATTTCTAAAGCGTCAATCTGCTCTGTAATGCGCATTGTACCAATCTCTGAGGCAACGTTAGACCCAACCTTACCTGCAAGAATCAACGCCATAATAGTTGGGCTAAACTCCAATATGGTAGATTGTCTTGTTGTAAATCCAATTGTGTAGGATGGTATCAAAACACTATCGATATTAGCTGAAGTTTGAATCGTAATAACAGCTCCCATGAAAATGGAAATAACTGCAATTATGCCTAGGGAGTCGAGCCCAAGGGACACCATTTCATCAAAAAATCTTCTACGATAGATTGAAAATTTCTCCGGTTTACTGAAGACTCTAACTAATAAGAGTATGTACTTTCCCAAATGAAAAACGAAACCGCCCATTAAAACAAATGTAATTCTAAAATAGTGCAGTCTTTTTCCTTTTAGCCGTAGCTTTACACTATGAGGTTCTTGAAAACTTTCTTTCCTTTATTTATTGTTATTGGTTTGGGGTCATGTAAGCTTTTAAAAGGAAAAGATTGTGATTGCCCACACTGGAGTCAAACACAAAACACCGAACAAACTTCTGATCAGAATTCATGACCCGAGATGCATTTGTAAGGCAGATGCAACTTTATATGCCTGAGGCAGCGTGTCTTATTGCGTATGATTGGGTGGAAACCAACCCCGTATTAATTCGGATTACCAAACCAAGAAGATCCAAATTAGGAGACTATAGACCAAAAGGAAAGGATGGAAAAGCAGTCTTAAGTGTCAATGGAAATCTAAATCAATATTCATTTCTCATTACTTTCACACATGAAATCGCTCACCATATAGACTTCATAGAGCGTAATTCATTGAGAAACCCACATGGAGATAGTTGGAAGAAAATCTATTCCAAACTCTTAACACAACTCTTTGAGAACAAATGCTTTCCCACAGTACTCGAATTAGAGGTCAAAAACCACATTCACAATCCTAAAGCGGCATCTTGCTCAGATCCCAAACTTCTTTCAAAACTCAATGAATTTAACTCGGTGCAAGTTCTCCGACTGATTGATATTTTAGAGGGAGAAATATTTCAGATTGCATCCAACAAGAGAATCTTTACAAAAGGAGAATTGAAGCGAATACGTTTTCGTTGTCAGGAAAAACTAACAGGTCGATTTTACATGGTCCATGGACAATGTGAGGTAGAGTTAATTAATTCCTAACAATTAAGGACATAATGAATTCTACTTTTGGACAACAAATAATAAGGTATGAATAAAAATGTGCATTGTGTGATAATGGCCGGTGGTGTTGGAAGTAGATTTTGGCCTATGAGCAGGCAAAATATGCCGAAACAATATCTAGATATTCTTGGAACAGGATCATCCCTAATTAAACTTACCTATGACCGCTTTAAAGATTTGACGCATAAGAAAAACTTCATGGTTGTTACATCTGCAGATTATGCTGAACTGACAAAAGAGCATCTACCTGATCTAATCTCAAATCAGATATTATTAGAGCCGGACAGAAAGAATACGGCACCTTGTATTGCATACGCTGCCTATAAGCTCTACAAACAAAACTCTGATTCGATTATGGTAATTACCCCCGCTGATCATATCATACTTAAGGAAACGACATTTCATGCTTCAATGGATGAGGCAATTGAACATGCGTCACAAACCGGAAATTTAGTAACCCTTGGCATCCAGCCATCACGACCAGATTCTGGTTATGGGTATATCCAGTTTCATCGCGAAGGAAATTATACTTCTGAAACGATCAAAAAAGTCAAAACTTTCACCGAAAAACCAAATACAGATCTAGCTATTAAGTTTTTACAAAGTGGTGACTTTTATTGGAATAGCGGTATGTTCATCTGGAAAACCTCAGCAATCATTGATGCTATTAAAAAGCATTTACCACTAATGGCCGAAGCGTTTGAAACATGTAACGAAAGCTTTTGGACAGACACAGAAACCGAATCTATAAATCAAGTTTATTCAGAGTGTCAAAGTATTTCTATTGACTATGGTATAATGGAAAAAGCTGACAATGTAGACGTAGTATTAGGACAAGATTTTGGTTGGTCTGACCTAGGAACTTGGGGTTCACTATATGATCAAGTGAAAACTGCGAATGGCGAGAATGTCCATTTTGGCGAAAATATAAGGAACTACGGCACTACATCTTCAATAGTCATGGTTCCTAAAAATAAACTAGCGGTAATTCAGGGCTTGCATAACTACATTGTGATAGATACTGAAGACGCTTTGCTAATCTGCCAAAAAGATGAAGAACAAAAAATTAAACAATTTGTAAAGGACCTTGAGATAGAAGGTAAGGCGGATTATCTCTAATTATCAATGTGCCTTAATTCAAGAAATAATTAAAATCTCAGAGCAAACCGCACTTTACTTAGAATGCGCTGAGGTTTAATTTACATATTCCTTTTACCTAAAGATTTCCGATCATTTTGCTCGGGTCAACCCACTGATCAAATTCCTCGGATGTAAGATATCCTAGATTTACAGACTCCTCTTTTAATGTTGTTCCATTTTTATGTGCTGTTTTGGTAATCTTAGCGGCTGCTTCGTAGCCAATTTTGGTATTTAATGCGGTGACTAACATCAATGAATTATCCAAGTTTTGCTTAATCCTATCAAGATTAGGAACTATCCCTATTGCACAGTTGTCATTAAATGATGCACAGGAATCACCAATAAGCCTTGCACTCATAAGTAAATTAAATGCCATCATCGGTTTAAAAACATTTAGTTCAAAATGTCCGTTCATACCACCTGTTGTCACCGCTACATCATTACCAATCACTTGCGCACAAACCATAGTTAAAGCCTCGCATTGAGTTGGATTTACCTTACCAGGCATAATACTTGAGCCAGGTTCATTCTCTGGAATAACCAATTCACCAATACCACATCTCGGGCCACTAGCCAACAATCGAATATCATTGCCAATTTTCATCAAGCTAACGGCTAATTGCTTCAAAGCTCCATGCGTTTCTACAATCGCATCATGACCGGCCAATGCCTCAAACTTGTTTTCTGCGGTTCTAAAGGGATGTCCTGAAAACTCAGCAATTTTCTTCGCAACCAACTCCGAATAACCATTTGGAGTGTTAATCCCTGTTCCAACAGCCGTGCCGCCTAATGCCACCTCACTTAAGTGATCCAAGGTGTTTCTAAGAGCTCTAAGGCCATGATCGAGTTGAGAAACATAACCACTTAATTCTTGACCAACGGTTAATGGTGTTGCATCCATAAGATGTGTACGTCCAATTTTCACCACATTCATAAACTCCTTACTTTTAGCATCTAAAGTATCTTTAAGCTTTTGGACTCCGGGGATGGTAGTCTCAACTACCATTTTATAGCTGGCAATGTGCATCCCAGACGGAAACGTATCGTTTGAAGATTGAGATTTGTTAACGTCATCATTAGGATGAATTAAATTTTCTCCATCCCCAAGTTTTCCTCCATTCAAAACATGCGCCCGATTGCTTACAACCTCGTTCATGTTCATATTTGATTGTGTACCCGAGCCCGTTTGCCATATCACAAGAGGAAATTGACCGTCATGTTTACCAGCAAGGATTTCATCACAAACTGCTGAAATCAAATCGCGCTTTTCTTCAGACATTACACCCAGTTCAAAGTTTGTATGTGCTGCTGCTTTTTTAAGATATGCAAATCCATAAACCAGCTCAAGTGGCATACTTGCTTCCGCGCCTATTTTGAAATTATTTCTTGATCGTTCGGTCTGTGCTCCCCAATATTTATCTGCGGGGACACGAACTTCTCCCATTGTATCATGCTCTATTCTAAAATCCATGCTATTTGGTTGATATTTATTTTGTCAGTTCAATT
>CALKOP010000058.1 GCA_938091155.1 uncultured Flavobacteriales bacterium
TCTAAAACACGAAAAAATGACAATTGAAGAAGTAGTTGATAGACTTAAAGAGGGAAATGTTCGATTTGTGGAAGATCGGTTAGAAAATACCTCAGCAAATCAATCTAGAAGAGATTCACTTTTGGCTGGACAAGCACCCTATGCAATAGTCCTGGGATGTGCAGATAGCAGAGTAGTGCCGGAGCACGCATTTGATGCAGGCCTTGGAGAAATTTTTACAGTTCGAGTTGCAGGCAATGTTGCAAATACTGATTCAATCGCTAGCATCGAATATGCCGTAGCGAATCTTGGATCGAAGGCGATAGTTGTATTAGGACACCAAAGCTGCGGAGCCGTAACTGCTGCCATTGCAGGAGGTGATAATGGGTATAATCTAAACCACCTTTTAGCACATATTTCACCCGCTATTAAAGAAGCTGGTGCTGGTGCAGAAGTGAATTTTGTAGTCAAGAAAAATGCGGAGTTGACGGCAAAAGATCTATGTTACCGCTCAAGTATTATTCGCAATGCCGTTGAAAGTGGCAGCGTAAAGATACTGCCAGCTTACTACAACCTGAATGATGGAAAAGTAGATTTTCTTTAACCAAGAAGAATAAATTTGAAAAAAGGGAGCATTGGGCTCCCTTTTTTTATTTATTGTGTCAATACTTGTTTCCAATATGGCGTTTGTTCCGAACCGTCTTTAGAAACTTTATTCATGAAGTATTCTTTGTGGTTGACATTTATCGTTTCAAAATTTCCTCTTAAGTTAACTTCAATATTGTCGCGCTGAGCATGTATCATGAAATCTTGGATAATCTCTATGACATCTGGATGTATGTAGTGTGAGTGCGCAGCATCTATTACTACTTCACTATTTGCTGGAATTGCCTTTAAAGCTTCCATAATGTTCGCTTTATTCAAAAAAGTGACATTTTCACTAAGCATAATCTCAATGGGTTTTCCTGGCTCTATTTTTTCTGAAAAGCTAAATGGAATGCTGAAATTACGGTGTAGTATCATAAGAATTCCCAAGCCAAGACCAATTGAAATTCCAACCAAAAGGTCTGTGAAAATAATGGCCAAAACGGTGACAATAAATTTCACAAATTGACTTCCGCCTCTTTTATACATTTCCTTGAAAAGACTCGGCTTTGCTAGCTTGTAACCCACAATTAATAAAATGGCCGCCAAACTAGATAGTGGAATCATATTTAAAACATCAGGCAATAGAAATACACTTATTACAATGAGTAAACCATGAATTATTGAAGACAATTTAGTCCTTCCGCCACTTTGTATATTGGCAGAACTTCGCACAATAACTTGAGTTAAAGGCAGACCTCCAATAAAACCAGAAACGATGTTTCCGGCTCCCTGTGCCAATAACTCTCTATTGGTTGGAGTCACGTTTTTATCTGGATCTAGTTTATCTGTTGCCTCAACACACAACAGCGTTTCAAGGCTCGCCACGACTGCTATTGTAAAGGCTAAAATCCACAAGTGTTTGCTCCCTATTAGGCTCCAATTTGGAGTTGTGAATAGATTTAAAATCCCGCCTTCTTGCTCTGCCGTTGGAATGGCAACTATTTCATCAGGGGCGAAGGATAGACCTTCAATACCTGGGATTATGTTATAAGCAAGAATCCCTAAAGCAACAACTACCAGTGGGCCTTGGATAATCTCGAAAATCTTGATTCGTTTCATGAATGGCCTTTCCCAAATAATTAGAATAGCTAATGAAGCTGCAGTTATCAAAACTGCCGCAGGATTAATGTCGCCAAAGGCAACCCACAATTCGGTAAAAGTGTTTTCACCATCTTTTTGCCAGAATCCATCAAAGCCTTCAGCAATTACATCGTGACCAAGGGCGTGGGGAATTTGTTTTAGAATGATTATTAATCCAATTGCACTCAACATTCCTTTTATAACAGCGTTCGGGAAAAAGTAACCCACAATACCTGCACGAGCGAATCCTAATGCGATTTGCATAAAACCAGCAAGTACTACCGCAGAGAGAAAAATTGGAAAGCCAATTTCCATACTGAAATCGCCTGCTTCATTTGTGCCCAGTTGACGAATGGCATCAGCAACAATAACGGCCAAACCTGCGGCTGGACCGCTAACACCAATGTTGGATCCGCTTAATGCGCCAACAACAATACCACCGACCATGCCGGCAATAATTCCTGAAAAGAGAGGAGCACCTGAAGCAAGGGCAATCCCCAAGCAGAGAGGAACAGCAACAAGAAATACGACTAGACCAGCAGGAAGGTCTTTATTAAGAGAGGAAAAAGGACTGTATACAGACATATAAATGGTTTAAAGCTCAGACGATAATCTGAAATGTATTGACTTAATTATAGATGGACAGAATTAAGCCATTACCTCTGGAGGAGGGGAGTCAACTTCAAAAAAATCGTATAGATGCGCAGAATTTATTTGCGCACTTGATTTTAAGCTTTTTACGATGTGGGAGCTGCCTACGATCACTGGTGATGCAGCCTGAGTTAATGATTCTACTTCGATCAGATCTTCCATAACCTCTTCAATTTCTTCATTGATCTCTGCAAAAAAGATATTGGTTTCCCATATTCCAATGGTGAGATTCATAAAGCAGCATAGCATCGCTATGGAGCAGGTCGATTTGATTAAGTTTAAGAGCAGTTTCATTTCGGGTGGCAAATGTATGTTTGAAGTTCTAACCTTATTGTGAGGATTAGTTAAAAGAGTTTATCTCGCTGAAATTTCAGCGGCTTATCACATTTACTACTAACATATGGCTGAAACCTTTCTATTAAAAGAACATTCTAAACAAGCATTTGGTAAATGTTTTGTCCAGAAACCTGAAGTTTGTACATCCAACATCTAATGCCGCACGATTTCAAGAATTTGTGCATCCTAAACTTGAAGCCTTAGCGCTGAAAGCAAGGGCTAAAATCATTGCAGATGGACTTTTTATTTCATTGCCAAATGATTAC
>CALKOP010000059.1 GCA_938091155.1 uncultured Flavobacteriales bacterium
GTGTTTATGACGTGAATCTGCATGATTTATAGTTTGTCGTTAGCGCCTATTGAGTTAAGATTTTCAAAAGCTTCCATCAAGCGAGCAACCAATGTTTTTTCGCCTTCTCGAAGCCATTTTCTTGGATCATAGTACTTCTTGTTTGGTTTATCCGCTCCTTCAGGATTTCCCAATTGGGCTTGTAGGTAATCTCTGTTTTTCGATTCAAAGTCACGAACACCTTCCCAAAATGCCCACTGCGTATCTGTGTCAATGTTCATTTTGATTACACCATAGTCAATTCCTTCACGAATTTCAGCTCTAGATGATCCTGAACCTCCGTGAAACACAAAATTCACTGGATTCTCTGTGTCAATACTGTAGGTCTCTTTGATGAAGTCTTGACTGTTTTTCAGAATGATGGGAGTCAACTGAACATTACCTGGCTTATACACACCATGCACATTTCCAAAAGCTGCTGCGATTGTGAAGTTTGGGCTTATGGCGTTCAGTATGTTGTATGCGTAACCAACTTCGTCAGGCTGGGTATATAGTTTAGAACTATCAATGCCCGTGTTGTCCACGCCGTCTTCCTCACCACCTGTCACACCTAATTCAATCTCTAAGATCATATCAATTACGCTCATGCGCTTATGGTATGCCGCACTGGTTTCTAGATTGTCTTTGATGGGCTCTTCGCTCAAGTCAATCATATGACTGGTGTACAACGGTCGACCGGTTTCTTTGTAGTGATTTTCGCCCGCCTCCATCAATCCATCAATCCAGGGTAATAATTTACGCGCGCTATGGTCAGTGTGTAAAATAACATCTACACCATAAAGCTTTGCCATTTCATGCACATGCTTGGCACCAGAAACAGCACCAGCAATAGCGGCTATTTCACCCGAATTGTCTAGGGATTTTCCAGCATAAGCGAGTGCTCCACCGTTACTAAATTGAATGATTGCTGGAGAATTTGCTTTTGCAGCAGCTTCTAACACTCCATTAACGGTTTGTGTACTTGTCACATTTACGGCTGGATAAGCCATTTTATGCGTCTTAGATTTTTCGAAAAGTTCAAGCGCTTCCTGCGCATTCAGTACTCCTGCCATGGTCAGTTTTTTTGCTGGGCAAAGGTATAATTTGATCTCTAGGAGCATATCGAAATTGATATTCTGATACACTAATGAAAAAATGTTTGTATCTATCTGGTATTCTAACCGTGTATTGTAATTGGTTCAGATAGATTTGAAACAGAATTCGAATTAACATGAACATCCACTTCATCGCCATAGGAGGCTCTGCCATGCACAACTTGGCCTTAGCCATGCATCACCTAGGAAACAAGGTAACAGGATCTGATGATGAGATCTTTGAGCCGAGCAAGAGTCGCTTAGCGAAGTATGGTCTATTGCCCGAAAAGATATGTTGGAGCGCGAAAAGAATCACTAAAGATCTTGATGCGATTATTCTTGGCATGCATGCACGAGCGAACAACCCTGAGTTGCAGCGAGCCGTGAAACTTGGATTGAAGGTTTATTCGTATCCAGAGTTTATCTACGAGCAATCGAAGGATAAAACACGTGTTGTCATTGCAGGAAGTCATGGCAAAACGACCATCACTTCGATGATCCTTCATGTTTTGAAAAAACTAGACAAGGATTTTGATTACTTGGTAGGAGCGCAAATTGAAGGATTTGAAACCATGGTAAGGTTGAGCGATGCACCCATCATAGTGTTGGAAGGAGATGAGTACTTGAGTTCCCCGATAGATCGAAGACCAAAGTTTCATTTATACGACCCACAGATTGCGCTTATTTCTGGCATTGCTTGGGATCATGTCAATGTTTTTCCAACTTGGGAGAATTATAAAGAGCAATTTGCGAAATTCATTGATGATCTTAAACCTCAATCGCAATTGGTGTATTGCACCGCAGATGACACCTTGAGTAGAATGGTTGGTAAGCGTAATTCGCGCATTCATAAGCATCCTTATGAAACACCTGAGAACAAAATCAAAGACGGTCGGACTACAATTATTGACGGTGAAAAGCAGTACGCCATTTCCGTCTTTGGAGATCACAATCTTCAAAACATGAATGGCGCGCGAATCGTGTGTGAACAATTGGGGATTCAAAAAGACTCATTTTACGAAGCTATTTCAGATTTCACAGGCGCTAGTCGTAGGTTAGAAGAAATAGCTCGGAACGAAAAATGCGTGGTTTATAAGGATTTTGCCCATTCCCCATCAAAATTGAGCGCTACCGTTAAGGCGGTCAAAGCCCAATGGGTCAAAAGAGAATTAGTGGCTTGCATGGAACTACACACCTTTAGCAGCTTAACAAAGAAATTTTTGTTAGAATACAAAGGGGCTATGGAGAAAGCGGATGTTGCCATTGTGTTTTACAAGGAAGAAACCATAGCACACAAAAAGTTAGATCCAATAAGTCTTGACGAAGTAAAGGCCGCATTTGGGCGAAAAGATTTGTTGGTTTACACTAAAACCGATCAAATACTGGACGATCTTAAAAGTCGTGATTGGAACGAAGCCAATCTGTTGTTGATGAGTTCAGGAAACTTTGCTGGAATGGACGTGGATGCCTTTGGAAAGGAAATAGTTAAGAGTTAAAAAACGCTGGCTTAGCGCGCATAATTAGCACAAGAATAAGTGTGTAGAAAAAGCCAATCACCATCATGCCAAATAGCGTTATTGTGCTGTGAGTAAAGGCGTTGAATATGAATTCCGCTGTGTTAATGGCATTTTCAGTTGCCTGTTCTGATTGTTGGGCTGCAATGTTAACATCTTCAATTTTATTCGCGAAATAGGCTGGGTTAACGAACTTGTAATACACCCAAGTAAAACTTGAGATAATAAGGGCGAATATGGATGTGGTTTTTATCCCAGTTTTTACATCGCTGGTCAAATCAGCAGTGGGATACTTCCCCTTATATGACTTAAGACCTAAAAACAGCGCTAGGAGAAAGAATAGGAGGTAACCAAACCTCACGTACATATCCCAATCATCATTGGGGTATAGCCACAGAAAGTAGCTCATCTTAACGATGATGCCTCCAAAAGAGGCTCCAAGGGCATATTTAGTGTAGTCTTCCAATTCGGGTGCAAAGTAAAAAAGTGGGCTTTTTCAACTCGGAAACAGCACCACTTTTAATTATAATTAGCCAAGGGTCTATTAACCATTCATGGAAATCAAGAACTCCTCGTTGCTTTGTGTATTTGCCATTTGTTGCTTTAAGAACTCCATCGCTTCGATGGTATTCATATCGCTCAAGTGCTTTCTTAAGATCCACATGCGCTGAAGCACATCCTTTTCCATCAAGTTGTCATCACGTCTAGTACTAGAAGCAACAAGATCGATGGCTGGGAATACTCTTCTGTTACTCAACTTACGATCTAACTGAAGCTCCATGTTACCAGTTCCTTTGAATTCTTCGAAGATTACTTCGTCCATCTTAGAACCAGTCTCAGTTAATGCTGTTGCGATGATGGTTAACGAACCACCGTTTTCGATGTTTCTAGCTGCTCCAAAGAATCGCTTTGGCTTGTGCAATGCGTTGGCATCCACACCACCGGTTAATACCTTACCAGAAGCTGGTGCTGTTGTATTGTATGCTCTTGCCAAGCGTGTAATAGAATCCAAAAGGATAACAACATCATGGCCACATTCAACCAATCGCTTGGCTTTCTCTAGTACAATGTTTGATACACGCACGTGTCGGTCTGCTGGCTCGTCAAATGTTGAGGCAACAACTTCAGCCTTTACACTACGCTCCATGTCTGTCACCTCTTCAGGGCGCTCATCGATGAGTAAGATCATCAAATAAACCTCTGGGTGGTTTTCAGCTATTGCGTTTGCAATTTCCTTTAAGATTTCCGTTTTACCCGTTTTTGGTTGCGCAACGATTAATCCACGCTGTCCTTTACCAATTGGAGTAAATAAATCAATTGCTCTTGAAGAGTGACTTTGCTTACTGTGTCCTGTTAGAGTAAATTTTTCTTGAGGAAAAAGCGGTGTCAAATAATCAAAAGGAACTCTGTCGCGCACTGCGGCAAATGGCAATCCATTGATCTTTTCAATCTTAATCAACGGGTAGTACTTTTCACCTTCTTTTGGTGGGCGAATAGATCCTAAAACGGTATCACCTGTTTTCAAACCAAATAACTTAATTTGAGATTGTGATACATAAACGTCATCTGGAGAAGATAGGTAGCTGTAATCTGGCGATCGAAGGAATCCGTATCCCTCTTTCATGATTTCTAAGCAACCTTCAGCAAGAACAATGTCATCGAAATTGTACTTGTATTCTTTCCGTTCGCGTTGTTGTCTGTTACGATCGTTTCGATCATTTCTGTCATTGCGCTCGCCCTTTTCGTGACGGTTGCCTTTTTGGTTGCGTCCACCTTTGTCATCGTTATCCTTCGAATCTGACTTTTCTTTTGAATCGCCTTTAGCATCATTTGATGATTTTTGATTCTCACCAGCATGTCTTAGCTGATCCTCGCGCTTTTTGCGCTCGTTGTTTCGTTTTGCAGCCTCAGATTTCTCAGCACCTTCAGCATCCTTTTTTTCGGATTCTTCCTTTGGTTTGTCAGAAGTTTTGTCTTCTGCTTTGTCTTCAGTAGGCTTGTCTTCTTTCTTGACCCTCGGTGAACGTGGTTTTCGCTCTTTTGTTGGTTTCTTATCGTCTGAAGTGTTTTCAGTTTTTGCTGGCTTAGACGCAGCGGGCCCTGGTGTCATTGCCTGGATGTCGAGGATCTGATAGATCAACTCTTGTTTTTTAAGCTTTTCAGCTTTTGGAACGTTTAACTTGTCAGCTATCTCTTTGAGGTCTGAAACTAGTTTTTCGTTCAGTTCTGTAATGTCGTACATAGAATAATTAAAATGTCTTTCTGGAAATGTGAGCCGGTCGGCTCTTTTCAATAAAATGAGATCTGTTATTTGTTTGAAATGCGAGGAAAAACGCTAGAAGAGATCGTGTTGCGCTCAATCGCTGAGGCAATTATACGAACACTTTTGTGATTCATGCCATAAGATTTCAATTTTTGCAGTGTAAACAAACATTTTCATGATTCAAAGAATACAGTCACTTTATCTGCTCGTTGCAATCGTATTGCAATCGCTTTCTCTCGTTTTGAACTGGTCTACCTATTTGCTAGAAGACTCATATTACACACTTACGGGTCTTTCCTCTTCATTCGAGGCGATAAATGCTATGCCATTGGTGTTTGGAATCACGGTGAGTATTATCCTGCTTATCGTAGTGTTATTACAGTATAAAAACCGAGCACGGCAAATGCAGCTAGCGAATATTGCCATCATTCAGTTGCTGTTGGTTATGGGGCTGTTTTCATGGATACATTATAATCTTATCAATTCTATCAAAGTTGATTTACCCGAAATGGAAATAGGCTACGGAGTAGCTGTCATCTTTCCACTGGTTAGCATCCTACTTGTTTGGATGGCAAAAAAGGCGGTTAAAAAGGATGATGATTTGGTTCGCTCAGCTGACAGACTTCGTTGATCGTGGTCCCAGCTCAATTATTTGTAGGTTTTTGAGTTTAGCGTTTTCAACTTCAAATTTCAAGAGCGTTCGCATTTTGTGAAAACCATGTCGGCCAGCTGCTCCAGGGTTTAAATGAAGAAGATTGAACCGTTTGTCAGGCATTACTTTTAAGATGTGTGAATGCCCGCATATAATCGAATCTGGCTGATGGGTCTCAATCAGATTTCTTGTCTTTTCGTTGTATCGACCTACGGAACCTGCAATATGAATAACAAGGGATTTGTGCCCTAAAAGATCGATCAACTCCCATTCTGAGCAACGGCTTCTGATCGATGTTCCATCAATGTTTCCATAGACACAATGGGTGTCGCCAACTTTTTCAATGGCATCTAAAACACTTGATTCGCCCACATCACCTGCGTGTATGATAATGTCCGATCCTCCTAGATGATGGAGGATGCGGTCATCGATATAGCTGTGTGTGTCACTTATGAGGCTAACCTTCATGTCTGCAAAGGAAGGATTTCATCGCCACATCTTTTCCACATTAGCATTGTCCACAACTCGGATGTTTACGCTATACAATGAGTGTCAATGAAGCTAACTTTGTTAATCTACTATGGAACCAATTGTATCAATAAAGGACTGCAACATTTTCATCGATAAGCATTTAGTGCTGAAAGATGTGAACTTCGACATCAACAAGGGTGAATTCATCTACCTGATCGGTAAAACGGGCACGGGCAAAAGTAGCCTGCTCAAAACCCTGTATGGTGAATTGGAGATGACCGATGGCACTGGTAATGTGGGGGAATTCAACCTACGCAAACTCAAGCGAAAGCAGATTCCATATTTGAGAAGAAAGCTGGGAATCGTATTCCAAGATTTTCAATTATTGACAGATAGATCAGTAGCCGAGAATTTGATTTTTGTCATGAAAGCTACCGGCTGGAGTGATAAAAACGAGATGAAAAATCGGATCCAGGAAGTATTGGAAAAAGTTGACTTGGGTACAAAAGGCTTCAAAATGCCGCATGAATTGAGCGGTGGAGAACAACAACGCTTGGCAATTGCCAGAGCCTTGATAAATGATCCTGTGTTGATTCTTGCCGATGAGCCAACGGGAAACTTAGATCCAGAGACTTCAGACAATATTTTGAAATTGCTTTACGATATCAGTCAAAGTGGAAGAAGCGTTCTCATGGCGACACACGATTACGCTCACATGAGTAAGTATGGCAATAGAACCTTACGATGTGATGCTGGTGTTATCATCGATTCGCATGTTGATATGACCGCACCATTGGCAAGACCGCAAATTCCTCAGCCGGAGCCTGTGAAGAAAGAGAGACAGGTCGCTGCATCAACCAACGAACCAACATTGGGTTCTTTGGATTCAGAACCTACAGAAGGCGCTGAGGATAAGTCAGGCGAATAAGGAATGCTCAGTATCCTCATACCGATTTACAATTACGATGTAAGGCCTTTTGTAAAAGAGCTTTCTAATCAGGCAGAAGAGCTAGAGTTTGATGTCGAAATCATCTGCATGGATGATGCCAGCTCTATGGATTTCAGAACGCTGAATGCCGAAATCGTGAATTATAAGAACGTTCGCTGCGTGCAAAGTGAAGAGAATTTAGGACGAAGCGCGGGAAGGAATGTTTTGGTGGATCTGTCACGGTATGAAAACCTTCTGCTCCTAGATTGTGACGGAAAATGCACCTCGGAAAAACACCTGAAAAACTATGCAGCGGAGTGGGATAAATATGATGTGATCTGCGGTGGTCGGGTATATGACGAAGAAGCGCCTGATGATCATGACCTATATTTTCACTGGTTTTGCGGCAGCCTGCGTGAGGCCTTGTTAGTGGGGCAGCGAAGATTGAATCCCTATAAGAGTTTCATGACCAACAACTTCTTGATACGTAAGGAAGTCTATGCGAAAATCAAAATGGATGAAACCTTGTTAGGTTATGGTCACGAAGACACGTTGTTTGCGCAAGAGTTGAAGCGTGCTGGCTTTATTATTTCGCACATCGATAACCCGATAGAGCACATTGGAATTGAAACCAAGGATGTCTTTATGAAGAAAAGCGCCAATGGCGTGAAGAACCTAGCTCAGCTTATAAAGGCTAATCAAGCAGACGACAGCATACGCCTCGTGCGTTTTTATCATAAAATGAATCGCTGGCGGTTGATTGGTGTTATTTCAATATTGGTGACTCAATTTGATAAAAACATTCAGCAAAGCCTAGCAGGACCGGCTCCTAATTTAATGTGGTTTGATTTCTGGAAATTGAGCTTGCTTCATAAGTATATGAAGGGTTCTTAATTTTTGATCAAAGAGCTTTTAATGATTTGTGAACCGTTATTCAATCGAACGGTATACGCACTGAGCCTTAATTTCTAGGTTCGAGAATACAATGAATAATATGGCCGAGACCTTTGTGAGGGTCAGTTATTGGTTCGGTAAGATTTTCATGGAAAGTAGAGTTGCTTCGTATCAAGTTGATTTTTAGTTTGTTCCGGAACTAGGGATTTGTTATCATCTAACGACGCGATTAAGTGAAATCAATAATTTTTGAATGTGAAAACGTAAGCTCTATGACTCGTTCTATTTCTCCTTCGCCTTTTGCATATCGTTGAGCTCTTTCTTATCACCACCATAGCGCCCGCGGTTTTGATATACCTCGAAACGATTCTGCGGTATACGCTGTGGCCAGTAGTTGTTGCCTCGGTCAACATCGGCAGTTTCTAGCATTGGGTCTACGGTGACTGATTCAATCACTTTCTTGGAGTAGAAGACTTTGCTTATTTGTGGTAAGTCGTTTTTCCAGATTTCCGCAGGAATGTAATGACGTTCTTGCGATCCATCTTCGCATGTAAACCTTAGAATGATTGGCATGGGAAGTCCTCCAACATTCGAGAATTTTATTTGGTAATAATTCCATTTTCCATTGAGAATATCCTTCTCATCATCTTCTAAGTCTTCAACAAATTTGTCATATTTTTTTTGGTCGTATGCAGTTACTTCGTATTTGTTTAGCTCATTGTAAAAGTCCTGTAATTCAGGTTTTTGATCTATCAAAGGTGAAGTGATCATTTCCACGTTTAAGATGTCGCCCAAATACTCTCCTTTCTCCTCGTCCATGGCTTTTTTGGCCGCCATTTCTATCTCGGGGTTTTTGGAGTTGATGTTGAATAATCTGACCTCATCAATAGAAATATCAACCGGATCCGTTGAGTAGAACCAACCTCTCCAAAACCAATCTAAATCAACTCCAGATGCATCTTCCATGGTTCGGAAAAAATCTGCTGGAGTAGGATGCTTGTATGCCCAACGTTTGGCATAAGCCGAGAATGCAAAATCGAACAACTCACGACCCAAAATGGTTTCACGCAATATGTTTAATGCAGTTGCTGGCTTGCCATAGGCGTTGTTACCAAACTGAAAGATGTTCTCGCTATTGGTCATTATGGGAGAGATGCGGTCTTGATTTCCTTTCATATAATCCACAATCTTCATGGATGGACCTCTACGCGAAGGGTAGTTCACGTCCCATTCTTTTTCCGTTAGGTATTGTACAAAGGTGTTGAGGCCTTCGTCCATCCACGTCCACTGTCGCTCGTCAGAGTTGATGATCATGGGGAAGAAGTTGTGCCCAACTTCATGGATGATCACTGAAATCATACCGTACTTAGTTCCTTCGGAGTAGGTGCCATCTGCCTCAGGTCTGCCGCCATTGAAGCAAATCATCGGATATTCCATACCAATACGATCGGTGTGCACGGAAATGGCAACAGGGTACTGATACGGTATGGTGAACTTGCTGTAAGTTCGGATTGTCTGTGCCACAGCCTCTGTACTGTACATCTCCCATAGTGGGTTGCCTTCTTTTGGATAATAGCTCATCGCCATAATGATCTTTCCCTCGATGTCCACACCCATTGCATCCCAGATGAATTTACGTGAGGATGCAAAAGCAAAATCACGCACATTTTCGGCTTTATAAGTCCATTTTTTTTCTCCTTTTGGACTGCCTTTTTCGGCTTTTTCCGCCTCTTTTTGATTGATAATCATTACGGGTGAATCAGCTGTTTTTGACTCTTCTAATCGGTTCTTCTGCTCTTGAGTTAAGATATCGTCTGAATTCTCAAGTGTTCCTGTAGATCCCACTACATGATCATCTGGTACAGTGATATTTACGGTATAGTCACCAAAGGGTAATGTAAACTCGCCTCGCCCGTGAAATTGCTTGTTTTGCCAACCTTCTACTTCATTGTAAACACACATTCTTGGGAAGAACTGAGCGATGGTGTAGAGGTAATTATCTTCTTCTTCGAAATACTCATAACCTGAACGTCCACCGATTTGCATCCTGTCGTTGATGTTGTACCAATAATCCACATATAGATCGGTAGATTCTCCTGCCTTCAGTGGAGTTTTTATATCCACTCTCATCATGGTCTTAACAATAGTGAAATCCGCATCCTTGTTGTCTGCGCCTCTAACGCTTTCAATTTTGAAACCACCGTCAAAATCGTTGTGTAGTCTTTTCAGCTCACTAAATGAAGTCCCGTTATCGAGACTCATGGTAGAGATAGCATTGGTTTCAGAATCCTGCGCCCGCATGTTCTGATCCAACTGCAACCAGAGGTAATCGAGTTGGTCTGGAGAATTGTTGGTATAAGTGATTTTAATTTTACCTGAAATCTTTTGGTTGTCATCATCCAAGATGATTTCCATTTCATAGTCGGCCTTTTGCTGGTAGTACTCATGTCCAGGCGCACCTGAGGCGGTTCTATAGCTATTTGGTGTGGGAAGGTCAGTACCGAGTTGCTCAAATTTCTTTTGGGCATATATAGGTGCTACAAGCAAGCAAATTGCTGCGCCAAGGATCAATTGTCTCATAGGTTTGAAATGGTTATCAAATGTAAAAACCCATTTCTCACACAGATGTTTAAATGTGCGAGCGGTTATATATCTTGAGAGTGAGGTAGTTAAAACTTAATGTCTCTTCCTGAATCAATCATTTTTGTGAACGCCTTTTCAGTGCTTAATAGGTAGGCCTCGTTATA
>CALKOP010000060.1 GCA_938091155.1 uncultured Flavobacteriales bacterium
CAAGTCTTGGGCGGAAGATGACCTGCCAAGAGAGAAGATGATGACAAAGGGACGAAGCGTGCTGACTAATGCTGAGTTGCTAGGTATTTTAATTGGCTCGGGTGTTCAAAATGAGTCCGCTGTGGATATTGCGAAAAGGATTTTAGCTTCGGTCAATAACGACGTTAATAAGCTAGGAAGATTGAGTTTATCCGATTTGAAGAAGTTTAAAGGAATAGGAGAAGCAAGAGCTATTGCTATATCAGCAGCGCTAGAAATTGTTAGAAGAAGACAATCATCAAAATCTGAAATCGCAAAACAAATCACTTCTAGCAAAGATTCATTCGATGTTTTATATCCGTTTCTAGCTGATCTTGATCATGAGCAATTCTATGTTCTTTTATTGAATCGAAGCAATATAGTTATCGATGCAATAAGGATCAGTCAAGGTGGTGTGGCTGGAACTGTGGCAGACGCTAAACTCATTTTTAAATCTGCAATTGATAAATTAGCAAGTAGCATTATTATTGCGCATAATCACCCCTCAGGTAATTTGAATCCGAGCCAAGCGGATAGACAATTAACCAAGAGTATAAAGCAAGCCGGAGTTTTTTTAGAAATTTCCATACTTGACCATATAATTATTGCTGGTGAGAGTTATTTCAGTTTTGCTGATGATGGAATTTTATAAATGAAAGAACTCCTTATTTTTTCAGAAAGGCAATCGAATCGCTTAGTGTATATGGCTAATGTGCTTACGGAAAGATGGGGTGTGACTGTAAAAGTCACCACGGATAAATCTGTTTTGATGGATAGTGATTTACCCGTATACAATTATTCGAATTTGCCAATACAAGGTTTGCTAAACACGATTCCGAATCGATTATTATTCGAGAAAAGAATTCAAGGACAGGACCTAAATGTGGAAAACAGAAAGAATGGACCCTATTTGTATGCAAATAATGATTCATTCTTAGGGTTTGATCCTTTAGCTGCAGCTTTCTTCTTCCTATCCAGATATGAGGAGTATCTGCCACATAGAAAAGATGAACATGATAGGTTTACTTCCAAGTCAAGTGTATTATTCAAATTAGACAGTGTTCAGTGCCCTTTAGTCGATTTATATATTGAGGAATTACGTTTAGCGTTTGTGAAAAAATATAAGGGCTTAGCTCTTATGAAAGGAGTTTTTCAAACGGAAATAACCTTTGACATAGATCGGTTGTTTCTTTATGATTCTAAGGGAATGGCTAAGACCATAATTGGAGCGGCTAAAGATCTAATATTGAATAGAGCGGCACTCGCTGAACGCTTAGAGATAACCATAATTGGAGCGGCTAAAGATCCTCTGCATATATATGAACACATCGGATCAATGGCTAAAGATTCCGGATTAACACCAAGGTTTTTTTTCCAAGTTGGTGAGTCCAGCAGGTATGATCACAATAACCCTGCACATCTTCCTACGGTGCGAAATTTAATTCATGAGATATCATTGAAAGCGGATATCGGCCTTCACCCTTCTTATTTCACTTGTACGGATCAAGAGCAACTGATACTGGAACATGATCGATTGAAAAGGATAACAAACCAAGAAATTCAGCATAGCCGGCAGCACTATTTAAGGTTTAGTCTCCCAAATACTTACCGTTGGTTGGAAAACATGGGAGTATCACATGATTATTCCATGGGGTTTTCTGATGTCAATGGATTTAGAGCAGGTACCGCATACCCATTTAGATTTTATGATTTAGGGTGTGAAGAAACTTTGGGGTTAACGGTGCATCCTTTCATATTTATGGATCTATTGTCAGTAAGAAGTCAGGAGTCGATTCATGCCTGCAAAACTGAACTTGATAGCTTATTGAATACAATTTCAATTACTGGTGGGGTGCTGAATACAACTTGGCACCCAGAAACGTTAGTTGGTTATGATGTTCCCTTTTCATCTATGCCTTTATTGGAATATTTCCTTCAAAAAAGTTAGCAGTGAGGATAATTGATAGGTCAGAAATAAATGATCAGAAATGGAACGCCTGTATTTTAGAAGCGCCTGTTTTTCGGCACTACGCATTAACATATTTTTTGGATGCAAGCACAGAAGTATGGAAGGCAATAATTTCAGATGATTATAAATGGGTATGGCCTATTCCAATAAAGAAAAGTATTGTCGGAAAAGTTTATCAACCCTTATTATCACAACAACTGGGGCCCTTCGGAATTGGAATTTCAAAAAAGGAGTTTGATGAGTGTTCGGCACTCTTAAAAAAGAATTTTTGGGGATCTAACATTAAGTATAACGAAGGGGTCAACGCTGATTGGCTTACCGATCCTATATATCATACAAACGTTGACCTCGATCTTTCAGAGCCCTTTGAATCGCTTGAAGCGGGCTTCAATAGAAATGCTCGTACGAACATTAACAAGGCTAAGAATTCATCTTTAGAAATTCTTAAAAAACAATCGGTTACGAGCCAGCTAATAACAATGTTCAGGCAAGGCCGGGGAAGCGAGATAAACGTGCTAGATGATGCTTTTTATGAACATGTTGAATCCATCTACAATGCCTTTGACTCGAAGGGTGAAGCGGAAACTTGGGTTGCTCTATATAAAGGAGAAATAGTGGCAGGAATTCTTCTTTTAACAACGAACAAGCGACTTTTAAATTTCTTTACAGCAAGTAATGACTTGGCTAGAAAAACAGGGGCGATGCATTTTTTAATGGCTGCGATTTTCGCAGAATATGCTGGAGGTAAATATATGTTTGATTTTGAGGGAAGCAATGATAAAAACTTAGCCTATTTCTATAAAAGCTTTGGCGGAGAGGAGAACGTATATTTGCAAGTATATAAAAAGTGGAATATTCCATTGTAAGGATTGACTATGCATCGATTGAAGAATTTTTCCGAAACACCATCAATACTAGATAATTACTTACGGCAATTGCGAGATAAATCTATTCATTCCGATCCAGATCAATTTAGAGAAAACTTGAGGAGAGTTGGTAGAATAATAGGATATGAAATAAGTAAGGTGTTGGCGTATACTGAGAAGGCAATCGAGACTCCCATGCAGTTAATGAGCCAACGTGTGTTAAGTGATAAAGTGGTTGCAATAACGATATTACGCGCTGGATTACCCTTGCATGATGGTATATTAAGTGCAATACCAACTGCCGAAAACGGATTTATTTCTGCCTATAGAAAACACAATGAAAATGGTGGCTTTGAAATTGAAGTGGGATATGTAGCATGCCCGAACCTGGAGGGAAAGGTTTTAATTCTAAACGATCCAATGCTTGCAACAGGCAGTTCTTTTTTGAATGCCCTAGAAGCCGTCAAAGCATATGGTAAACCCAAAGAAATTCATCTAGTTGCTGTAATTTCGAGTAGGGAAGGTGTGGAAAGATTGCTAACCGAGCTCGATCCTAGCATCAGACTTTGGATTGGTGCAATTGATCCATATTTGGATGAAAACAAATACATTCTTCCAGGCCTAGGTGATGCGGGCGATTTGGCTTTTGGAGAAAAGATTCAGTCTTGATTGCACAGATATTACAAATTGCTGGTTTAATGGTCATTGCTGGCACAAAGTTTATGTATGCTCCAGCCGCGATTTATGTTGCTGGATTTTCCTTTGTTGAATCAGTGCTAATAACCGCTAGTGGTGGATTTGCGGGAGTAATTGCATTCTACCGTCTGGGTGATGCAATTTCAAGATGGTGGGTGAATCGTTTTCCTGTAAAAAGAGTAAAAAAGAAATTCACAAAAAAAAATAGAGGATTCATCAATTTTCGAAATAAATATGGATTGTATGGCTTGGCTTTTGTTACTCCTTGTATAATTTCTATTCCAATAGGATGTTTTCTCGCTGCTAAATATTACGGGACGAAAAAAAGAATGATCCCTTTTCTCTTCATATCTGTTGTATTCTGGTCCTTAACGCTGTCAACTATTACTTATTTGGTCGGACCTATTTTTGCATAAAGTTGCCCACATATTTTTTGATTTGGATCATACTCTATGGGATTTTGATTCAAATAGCCGTGAAACCTTGAACGAACTTTATCATGAGTTCAACTTGGTTTCTTTTGGGATAGAAAAACCAAAACACTTCATAGACAGGTATATTTTGCATAACGATAAATTGTGGGGGATGTATAGAGATAATCGCATTTCAAAACACAGGTTGCGTTCAGCAAGATTCGAGGCAACATTGCGTGATTTCAAAATCCTTGACAAGGATTTAGCGAAAAGCATTGGGTCGGCTTACGTAGTTCAAAGTCCAAATAAGACAAAACTTAATGAGGGGGTGCTGTCGTTACTGGATAAATTAAAAAACACCTACACGCTGCATATTATATCAAATGGATTTCAGGAAGTGCAAATGGTGAAATTGAACGCAAGTGGGTTAATGCCATATTTCAAAGAAATAATAACATCAGAGAAAGCAAAAGCGAAGAAGCCTAATCCAAGGATATTTGATTTTGCTATGAAAACTACTGGCGCAAAACCCAGTGAATCCTTAATGGTTGGCGATAATTACGAAATAGATATATTAGGTGCTTTAGGAGCGAATTGGAAAGCAATTCACTATATGCCTGAAGGTATTAGTAAGCATAATCTTGTCGTAAGGAAATTGCCCGAGATTCTTGACTTACTTTAAGTAAGTACCAATAACCGATTGACCACCTGAGGATACTTGTTCTAGAACCACATTAATATCCATATCCAATGGCACAAGAAGGTCTACTCGGCTGCCAAATTTTATGAATCCTAGTTCTTCTCCCTGACCAACTTGCTCACCTAATTCGGCATAATTCACAATTCGCCTTGCAACCGCTCCCGCAATTTGTTTTACGAGTATTTCACCATGAATAGGGTTCTTTATGACAATACTATGACGTTCGTTATCAGTGGATGATTTTGGGTCCCAAGCCACGAGAAACTTCCCTTTGTGGTATTGAGAGTAGACAATTTCGCCTGAAATGGGATACCAATTTATATGAACGTTGATAGGTGACATGAATATGCTTATTTGACGAACCTTGCTCTTAAAGTACTCGTCATCATGTACCTCTTCAATGACAACCACCTTACCATCTGCAGGGGCAATAATACCGTCTGCCATTTGAACCATTCTACGGTTAGGTTTTCTGAAAAATTGGAGAATTACAATGAGAATAAATGCTGAAATAAATATAGTTATTGGCTTTGCTATCAAAATACCATCTAATACGAAATATGCGAGTGAAATTAGTAGTAGGCTGATTAAAACAGCAAGAGCTAGTGACGGATATCCTTCTTTATGAAATTTCATGGTGTTAGAGTTTTGGTGCCACCAACTCGAAATAAATTATCGCGGCAGGTACAGCTAATATCATTGCGTCAAATCTATCAAAGAAGCCGCCATGTCCGGGTAAAAACTTTCCTGAGTCTTTAACATCCGCAGCACGTTTCATTCTTGATTGAAATAAATCGCCAAAGGCTCCAAATACGATGCAAGTTACTGCAAAACCAATCATAATAGAGGCAGGAGGCATACCGGTAATCAAACTTAGCCCAAAGCCAGCTATCAAGGATGAAATAAGGCCACCAATACTACCCTCCCATGTTTTATTGGGAGATAAGCGTTCAAATAGTTTTGTTCGACCTAATTTTCTGCCCACTAGGTAGGCTCCAGAGTCATTAATCCATATTAGGGCGAAAAGCGATATTGTCATCCAAACAGTCGGTAAATCATTTCGATATTCCATGAAATAGGCGACACCCAAAAAGGGGATTGCTACGAATATTGGTGACCAAATAGTTGAAGAGACATTTTGAAATGGCTGATCATTTTGATCAAATAATTCTCGAATAGATACTATTAGCGTAATCAATCCAATAATCAAGAGTGGCCAAAGAATACTGGAAGATTGGAACCATAAATCATATCCTTGATATACCAGTAATAGATAAATTGAGAGTGAAGCAATCTGAATCGTTTTACTTCCTGTCTGTGCTAGTAAACTGTGTATTTCTTTAAGGGTAAATAAGCCCAATACT
>CALKOP010000061.1 GCA_938091155.1 uncultured Flavobacteriales bacterium
AAAAGCTTTTGCCCGCTGCATATAGTAGATGAGTTTTTCCTCGCTCACCCAACCCAAAAATTCAATATTCGGTCCTGCCAATCGCTTAAGGTATTTTTCTAGAGGACCCTGACCTGCAATGACCAATCGTCTTCCCGGTAATCGACTAAATGCCTTGATAATGATATTAATGTTTTTATACTCAACAAAACGAGAAGCGGTGAAATAGAAATCTCCCTTTCTCTCATGAAACTCGAATTTATCAGTGTTCACAGGCGGGTAAATGACCTCGGCATTCCGATTATAGGCCTTGAGAATACGATCCTTAACAAAGGAAGAGTTGGAGATGAAAAAGTCGACTCCATTCTCGGTTTTTTCGTCCCATTTTTTCAATCGATTAATGAGGTATTTAGCAAAGAGCTTTTTCAATCCTTTGTTATAGCCATACTTATCTAAGTAGGTAGATTCTAATCCCCACGCTATGCGCATAGGAGTATGGCAATAGCAAATGTGAATTTGATCAGACCTTTTATTAACCCCTTTTGCCGCCATCCATGAAGAGGAAATGATGATGTCAAAATCACTTAGGTCAAGTCTCGAAATAGCCTTCGGATAAAGTGGTGCTAGGTGTCGATAATATTCTTGTGCCATAGGCGCTTGCTGTAAAAACGAAGTTCTAACACCTCGACCTTGTGTGATGGAGTTGAGTATGTCAAAATCCATGAAATTGAAAAGTGAGAAGACGGCATGAGGCTGAATTAAATCAATGATTTCTGCGGCTACTTTTTCAGCTCCGCCAGGCATGGTAAACCAATCATGTACAAATGCCACTTTCATTGATAATGCTACTTTTTCTTGCAAGTGTTATGGGCCGCAAAAATTTCCAATTGCTTGGTCACCTAATTTATAACCTAAGTCTCTTGCCATGCGCATGTCCTCACAACCATCTTTCAATCGGTAATTAAGCACTTTTGATAGACCTTTGTTAAACAAAGCCTCAATCATAAGGTTGTCAAGTTTCAAGGCCTGTGTGTAATCTATAACTGCTTCACCGTAATCCCCGAATAGCATGTGAATGTTTCCTCTCAGTTTCCAAGCGTGAGCGTCATCTGGATTAATTTCAATTGCTCGGTTTGCATCCAAAAGTGCGTTTTCAAAATCACCAATCATTTCATAAGCAAAGGCTCGATTATAGATGGCATTGAAATAAGTTGAATCAAATCGGTTCATTCGGGAATAGTCATCGATAGCTCCTTCCATATCACCCAGTTCCTTCTTAAGCAATCCTCTTGCGAAATAAACCGGAGCAATGTCCAATTGCGTTTCAATGGCTATATCAAAGAGTTCTAGGGCTTTCTCATTGTGCCCATTCATCTTATATGCAACACCCTTATTGTAAATTGCCAATGCAAAATCTGGGTTGATGGTAATGGCTTGGTCAAAATGACCAATGGCCTCATCGTAGTTTTTTTCCTTTAAATCAATAAGGCCTAAAACATCATAAGCTAGCGCATTATTCGAGTTGATTTCAAGCACACTTTCAAATGAAATTTGGGCGCTGTAAATGTCGTCTTCTAAGAATTGTATCAAACCATTTTTCAGCAACGTCAGCTCTTTATTATACCCTGTTTCTCTTAGGAGTTCCAAGTCATTTCTAGCATTTACATATTCACCTGTGAGTATATATCCATCCACCCTATGATCACGAATCATATGATTATCAGGCTCCATAGCGATAGCGTGTTCCAAATTATCTAATCCATCTCCATACTTCTCGATCATAAAATCGAGTTTGGCCTTTTGATCCAGTACATATGCAGAGTAGGGGTTCAATCGAATAGCGGTCTCATAGTCTCTTTTAGCCTCAGTAGTACGACCCAAACGTTGGTAAAGAGAGGAGCGTTTCATGAACGCTTCTGCGTATGCGTTATCCGTTGATATGGCATTTATATAGCTGAAGATAGCATCTTCAAAATGTCCCATTTGAATTAGGTTATCGCCCTGCTGTACCATGCGCATAGCCTCAATACGCTGTGGAGATTGCGCTGCTGCGATTGTGGTCAGAACTGAGAATAGTATAATGAAGAGTTGCCTCATAATCATGTTTGAATCACACCAACGTTATATCGCTTTACTTCTTGTTCATGGCTCGCCATTTCTATACCCATACTGATTATTGTCCGTGTTTCTAAAGGATCAATAATGCCATCGGTCCAAAGTCGAGAGGCGGCATAATAGGGTGATGTTTGCTCGTTATAGCGTTTTGTTATTCTATCCAAAAGCTCTTTTTTCTTAGCATCGGTAATCTCTTCACCATTTGACTTTAAGGAAGCCATTTCTATTTGAAGTAATGTGTTGGCTGCTGATTTACCACTCATAACCGCCAAATTCGATGTTGGCCAAGCATAAATCAATCTTGGATCGTACGCCTTACCAGACATGGCGTAATTTCCAGCTCCATAACTGTTACCCATTATAAAGGTGAATTTTGGAACAACTGAATTGCTCATTGCATTGACCATTTTGGCGCCATCCTTAATAATTCCACCTTGCTCTGAACGCGATCCGACCATAAACCCTGTTACATCTTGAAGGAAGACTAAGGGAATATTCTTTTGGTTGCAATTCATGATGAAGCGAGCAGCTTTGTCTGCGCTGTCGCTATAAATGACACCGCCAAACTGCATTTCTCCTTTTTTGCTTTTCACGACCTTTCTCTGGTTCGCAACAATACCCACAGACCAGCCGTCTATACGAGCATAACCTGTAACGATTGATTTTCCGTAGAGTTCCTTGTATTCTTCAAATTCAGAATTGTCAACTAGACGCTTTATGATCTCTCTCGTTTCGTACGTTTTTTGGCTGAAAACGCCATAGATTTCTTTTTCATCTAAGGAAGGCTTGGCGGGCTCAGCTCTATCAAATGGTATGATTGATTTTGCGCCAATTTTATCAACGATGCTTTTGATTTTAGTCAAGCACTGTTCATCATCCTTACACTTGTAATCTGTTACTCCGCTTATTTCGCAATGAGTTTCGGCTCCGCCTAAGGTTTCGTTATCTACATCTTCACCGATAGCGGCTCTTACTAAATATGATCCTGCTAAAAAGATACTTCCTGTGCCTTCTACGATCAGCGCTTCGTCACTCATAATGGGTAGATACGCACCACCAGCCACGCAACTTCCCATAATTGCAGAAATTTGATTAATGCCCCGACTGCTCATTACAGCATTGTTTCTAAAGATTCGTCCGAAATGCTCTTTGTCTGGAAAAATTTCATCCTGCATTGGCAGAAACACACCCGCGCTATCTACTAAATAGATAATCGGAATATAATTTTCCATAGCAATTTCCTGTGCGCGTAGGTTCTTTTTTCCAGTAATCGGAAACCATGCTCCGGCTTTTACCGTTGCATCATTCGCTACGACAATGCATATTTTTTTTTGCACATATCCTAAATAAACAACAACGCCACCGCTTGGACACCCGCCATACTCGGCATACATTCCATCACCCGCGAAGGCTCCAACTTCTACTTTAGACATGTCATCATCCAAAAGCATTTCGACTCTTTCTCTCGCAGTCATTTTGCCCTGAGCATGCAGTTTATCAATACGCTTTTGACCTCCACCTTCGTAAACTGTTTCAAGCTTTCTTTTCATTTGTGTAATGAGAAGACGCATATGATCATCGTTTTTATTGAATTCTAAGTCTTGCTTTTTTATCGCCATGGATTATTTAAATGATTCTCAAAGATTGCGAAAAGCCGTCAATTCTGTGTGAGAACGGTGAACGAATATGTTACCAATGGATTAAACTTATTTCAATGCGGTTTTGTTTATCCAATTGACTTAATGGATTCAACTAGTAGATCTAAATCTTTAAGTGAGGTATACACATTGGGAGTTACTCTAACTCCATCAATGTCTTCATGCTTTATGGTAGTAGTATGAATACGAGATGTCTTCCAAAGGTGATCATGAATGTCTTTAGCCGTTTTGCCTTCTAAACCAAATGTTGTGAGTGCTCCACTGAATCCTTTCTCTTCTGGACACCAGAGTTTAAAACCATCTAGATCTTTCACTTTAGTTACCCAATATTGCTTCAAATAGTGCAGTCGTTCGTATTTTCTTTCGGCTCCAATGCTTAAATGAAATTCGATAGCCTGCCCAACAGCTAGTTCGGCAGGTACATCACGTGTTCCAAGCATTTCGAATTTCCGAACATCGTCACTTTCGGGTTTTGGACCAGGCAAAAGCGCCCAATGCTTGCTAATTAGTTCTTTTCGCATCCACAACATACCCGTGCCAAATGGAGCACAGAGCCACTTATGTAGGCTTGTTCCAAAGTAATCGCAGTTCAGGTCAGATATTTTAAAGTTGATATGCGCGAAGCTATGTGCACCATCAACCATCACCATAATGTCTCGTTTTTTTGCCTCTACTGCAATTTCGCCGACTGGTAAAACTTGGCCGGTCCAATTGACAACATGCTCGATTAGAACAACCTTGGTTTTTGAGGTAAACTGATCGGTATAAGCCTTCACGATGGCTTTTACATCTGTTGACGGCATAGGTAAAACAGCCACTTTTCTAACAAGTCCTTCCCGCAATTCGCGCTGCATCCAAGCTTGATTCATGTTTGGGTAAATGAAATTGCTAGTAACAAATTCATCTCCTTTTTTCATGTCGAAACCAAAAATGATGGTATCTAATGCTTCTGTAGTATTTCGATTAATCGCAATTTCTTCAGCATTTACACCTCCCAAATCGGCCAATTTTGTTCGAATTGATTCGCGACCTTTTTCAAAAATACGCCACATATAATAGGAGGGAGCCTCATTGCTTAATTCAGTAAATCGTTGCACGGCATCCTGAACAACTTTTGGATGAGGGGATACCCCGCCATTATTGAGGTTGATGATATTGGTCGAGCTGGTGTAGTTATGTCTAACCCAGCTCCAAAAATCCTCATCTGAAGCAAGTTCAGTAGGTGGAACATTGGCAATAGATGATAGCACAGATTGAGATTCTTTTGCGAAACTGTTATCTATCAAGGGCCAAGCCCATATTCCCGCTCCGAGGGTACTTACTTTTTTAATAAACGATCTTCGGTTCGTCATGAGTGTTGATTTGTAACAAATTAAGCAGTTTTACAGCAGAATGAAATCATTGCTATTTGTCACGATCCAATTTGCCTGTCTAGTCTAATGCGTCATGTCGAGTCAATTCTTGATAATGAATAATCTAATACTCGGCTTTCAATTATTGGGAATTGGAATTGTAATGTGAGCGGTGATTACAATGAACCAATCTCAATGGACGATTTTTCCAGAACCAAAGAAGATGGCAAGTCTCATTGTTTCTGGTCCATATAAATGGATTCGACATCCAATGTATTCTGGTTCACTGTTTATGTGTTTGCCAATAGTGGTGGATAGATTCACATTGATAGACACAGGGATTATGGCAGTTTTCATCATCAATTTGATTATGAAGCTATCGTTTGAGGAAAAATTATTGATTGAACGGTTTCCTGAATACATAGATTATCGGAAGACCACTTGGAGAATTGTACCCTTCGTTTATTGAGGTATGATCAAATCCTTGGCCTGAGGACCTAGATTGAATAGAGCATCTAAGATGCTTAGATTGGCCTGAAAAGGATGACGATCTTCAAACACTTGCATGTATTTCATTTCGGTATGAAGTGGGAATTTTACTGAGCGAAAATCATTGTCTACAGAGTTATATTCGGCTGTATATGAGAAATTGAATTCAACTTTTAGTAGCCTAATGATGGTCTCAAATAGTGTTGCGTTAAAGTCCGCGAGAAGTTCTGGTTTTTGTGTGAAAATTGGTTCAAATTCATGCTCGTAGAATTCGAAATATGGGCTTCTTCGATAAGCTGCCTCTAAACTTTTCCAATGCTCTTTTCGCCAATTTTCCGCATAGCTTATCTTGACTGTCCCAGCTTTTCTTCTATTTCCGGTTTTCATAGTTGGAATTACCAATAATTGTCTTCCGTTTGGACCGACTAGCTCAAGCCGATTACGCTGAGATTGTTTCACGAAGTTTTCGTGAAGTTCAAATTGTACGGTTTCAGCCGCCAGTAGTGATTGATAATAACCAATACTACCTGAATAGAATAGGGGGAAAATTGACATTATTCTGGAATGCTAAACATTCTGTCCCATCGAATTCCACCATCAAATAGTGTGAGTTCAGGATCAAGGGATAACCAAATGAATGCGGCTTTACCAACAATGTGATCTTCGGGTACAAATCCCCAATAGCGCGAATCGGCTGAGTTATGACGATTATCCCCCATCATGAAATAGTAATCCATTTCAAATGCATATGAGTCTTTAGCCACACCATCGATCATTATTTTACCATCTTCTGTTTTTATGTCATGACCTTCGTATACTGAAATGATACGTTCATAGAATGGCAAGGTCTCTAGTGTCAATTCAACTGTTTCACCAGACTTTGGCACTGTCAGTCTACCCCAGTTGTCTACTGTCCATTCAGTATCTGGCTTATTTGGGAAAATTGAACCTTCAAGAGATACTGCAGGATGATGTATGTTGATGTTGACTGAATTCACAGAATTGTAATCGTCCATTTGACTAACCGCATCAAGCGTCATTGGAAACTTATATATATAAGGTGGGAAGTTTTTATTCTGAAGACTTCTCATTGGATTTGAATCACTTAGATAAATATCCATCCGCTCCTTCATTAAATTCTGGTTTAGAGATGCCTCGCTCGATACCATCCAGTTGAACTGAAACATGGGTGGGATGTAAGCAGTTTCGCCATTGATAAACAGCTTGCTGTTTTTTATGAAAATTTCATCGCCAGGCACGGCAACACATCGTTTAATGTAATGCTCTCTCTTGTCCACAGGTCTAACGGTCATATCAAAACCGTCACGAATGATCTTTACAGCGCGGCCCTCTGTCATGTCAAAATTGCCCAAAAAGTTTTTAATATCATTCACCTGTGGAGTATTATGATACTTCTTGGGGATACCATCCCAAATGAAATTGCGCGCATTCTTCTCTCCAAAATAAAGTGCGTAAATTCTCGTGAGTTGATTGTAGCTCATATTGCTTTGTAACTCAACGCTAACAGTATCACCTTCTGGGTAGTTGAAAACAACAATATCGTTTCGCTCTACATCACCAAATCCAAGAAGTCTATTGTAATCTAGTTTCATCCATTCTAAATAACTTGGGATCTCAGTCATTGGCAGTGTGTGATGCGCAAATGGGAAGCTTAATGGTGTTTGCGGAACCTTTGGTCCATAAGCCATTTTGCTAACAAAAAGGTAGTCACCAATGAGTAATGTTTTTTCCATGGAAGCGGTGGGTATCGTGAATGCTTCTAAAAAGTACGTTCGAATTATACTCGCGGCAATAACGGCAAATACAATGGCGTCACCCCATTCTCGGGTGGTTGATTTTGGAAATTTACTGCGATCAATGGGACCTGCAAATACAATGGCGTCACCCCTTCCCCACAATGGAAACATAATGAACGGAAACAGAATTGCCAGAACTTGATCTTTTAGCTCACGTTTATTAAAGACACTAGCTAAGTTTGAATTGAAAACCATCAGCATCAATACATTGACTCCAGGGAAAATCAATAATAGGAACCACCACCATGGCTGTTTTATGATTTTAGTTAAGACGTAGAAATTGTATCCAGGAATCAGTCCCTCCCAAGCCTTTCGATCTGCCTTTGGAAAAATGAGGTAGAACCCTAGTAAATAGCCAATGGCTATGATGGAATAGATAATAATGCTCATGATGTTTTTCTAATGCGGAACGAAGAAACGAACTTTCGAAGGGTTGAAGTAGATTTTTTGTTGAACGGATGAAATCGATTATGTCATGTTAATAAATGTTAGACTTTCCTTAGCTATCAAGCATATCTGTCATGGTGAAAAAGCCCTTTTTACCAATTAAAAACTCAGCAGCCAAAACAGATCCGATAGCAAAGCCCTCTCGAGATTTCGCTGCATGTTTCAATTCGATAAGGTCAATGTCATTTTCATATCGTACGATGTGTGTGCCTTTTACATCGCCTTCTCTTATTGCTTCAATCGATATCTCTGAGTCTTTGATACCATCCTTTTCAAGCGTCCAATTAGTGTAACCATCTAATGAGTTTATTATTTGTTCTGCAGAGGTAATCGCGGTGCCACTCGGCTCATCTAGTTTTTGAGTATGATGAATCTCTATCATGGAGGCTTTATACTCTTTGTGATTATTCATAAGAGCGGCTAATTTCTTGTTGATCTGCCAAAAAAGGTTCACACCTATACTGAAGTTACTCGCCCAGAAAAAAGATCCGTCCGAATTCTGGACTTTTTGCCTGATCAATTCCATCTGCTCATACCATCCTGTTGTACCCGTTACTAAGGGCACTTTCAGGTTAAGGCATTTCTTGTAATTCTCAATGGCGGCCTCTGGTCGGCTAAATTCGATGGCAACGTCAGCCAAAGAAATGCTTTCCCAAGATTTTGCATCACTTTTACTATCGAGTCTGGCCACAATGCTATGC
>CALKOP010000062.1 GCA_938091155.1 uncultured Flavobacteriales bacterium
GGCTTTTACCTCCTCGGTGTTGAGCAATTTGCTTTTAGGCAATTCGAGTTTATCATTAATGACATCAAAGTTCTTGAGGTATTCACGAATTCGATTTCCAATTACCTCACGAGCAATTGACCGTAAATCTTCCTCACTGAATTGGCGATTCTTAATAATTACAGCAACAGCGTCTAGCGCAACCTGGGTATAATCATCATTAGCACATTCGATGACTTCGATTAATTCTTCGTTTGTATGTCTGCTGTATCGCTTTACTAAATCCATTTATTGAATTGATGTGCCACTAATGTATCTCATTATTCCATAAAAACCACTTGGTTTGCAGCAACATTCAAGTTTTGAGTTTCTGGAAAAATAAAACCGTTTGGATTACAGGCGCATCAAGTGGAATTGGTGAGGCAGTTGCTCGGTTATTGGCGCCAACTGGAGCCAAAATCATTCTCAGCAGTAGAAGGGAATCGGTTCTTGAATCCCTCAAAGCTTCGCTTCCCAACCAGAACCGACACTTCATTCTTCCATTAGATGTCAGCAATGCCCAGGCTTTAGAAACTATTGTTTCTGAAAACAAGGATTTGTTAGATACCGTTGATGTTTTAATTAATAATGCAGGTATTAGCCAGCGATCGCTCACATGGAACGCAACGCCAGAGTCAGAAAGACAATTGATGGAAACGAATTATTTTGGAGCTGTTACTGTAGCTAGAGCCGTTTTGCCAGGAATGATGAAACGGAAAAGAGGCAACATTGTGATCTTGAGTTCACCTGCGGGAAAATTCGGATTTCCGTTGCGTTCTTCGTATGCTGCCAGCAAACATGCACTACATGGATACTTCGAATCATTACGAGCAGAATTAAAGGATACAAACATTCCGATATCCTTCCTGCTACCAGGAAGAGTTCAGACTCAAATTGGACAAAATGCCCTGCAAGGTGATGGCACCCCAGCCAATTCCAGCGATGAGCGATTAGCAAGAGGAATTACCGCTGAAGAATGTGCCGAAGCCATTATGAAAGCAGCGGAAAAAGGAAGAGCTGAAGTATATCTAGGTAGAGAGCAAGTTTTAATTTATTTGCACAGATATGCGCCATGGTTATTTCACATTATTGTTAAACGCATTAAACCCAACTAAGCTATGATTAATGGCATTCAACAAATGGGCATCGGCACCACCGATGTGCATAAATCATTCAAGTGGTACAGAAGAAACTTTGGCTTTGATGTACCCGTGTTTGATGAAGCCGCTGAAGCTCCATTGATGACGCAGTATACTGGAGGAACGGTTCATGCACGCCACGCCATATTGGCAATGAACCTAAATGGTGGCGGTGGAATGGAGATTTGGCAATTTACCAGCCGCAGGTCTGCCGACCAACATCCTTTTTCGTTGTTGCGAAATGGATTGCTAGTCACTAAAATAAAATGCCAAAATGCAGAATTGGGACATCAATCTGTTGAAAATAATGCAACAAGCGCGGTATCTACAGATCCAACAGGAATGAAATGCTTTAGTGTTACTGATCCTTTTGGCAATCCATTTATTGCCAGTGAGACAAATAACTGGTATCAAAAAAAGGGCAGCCAATTCGGTGGAGTTGAAGGCGCTATTATTGGTGTTTCTGATATGGAGAAATCTCTGAAATTTTATCGTGAAGTGTTGGAAATAGACACTATTGTTTACGATAAAGAGTCCGTTTTTGAAGACTTGAATGGTCTTGCAGATGGAGATAAAAAATTCAGACGTGTTCGCTTGGAACCAAGCAATAGAAATACGGGGGCTTTCTCTGAGGTTTTTGGTGCCTTTCACATTGAACTTCTGCAGCCTGTTAATGATGAGAGCGGAAAACACAACTTAGATGGTCGCTTTTGGGGTGACCAAGGTTACATTCACTTTTGTTTTGATGTCAACCAAATGGATGGAATCAAGCAGCGCGCTGCCGAAATGGGCAATGCATTTACTATTGACAGCGGGGATTCTTTCAATATGGGAGAAGCCGCAGGCCGTTTTGCGTACTTGGAAGATCCAGACGGTTCGTTGATTGAGTTAGTGGAAACGGATAAAATCACCGTGTCAAAAAAGCTGAATTGGTTGTTGACCTTGAGTCAAAAGCGCAAAAAGAAACCATTACCTAGGTGGTTGTTTTCTGTTATGGCGTTTAATCGAGTGAAAGATTAGCTGAGTGACAGAGGTCACTTATAACAGGGCAAGCTGAGCTTAGGTTTGTCAAAAATTTAATAGAAATGGGATTATTTGGTGCAATATTTGGTGGAAGTGGCCGAGGCCAGGCCAAAGAGTTTTTAGAGCGTGGAGCAGTGATTATTGATGTTCGTTCGGCAGGGGAGTTTTCCGGAGGACATGTAAAAGGTTCAAAGAACATTCCTCTCCAGAACATCGAGTCTAAGGTAATGGAGATCAAGAAAATGAATAAACCGGTAGTCGCATGCTGTGCTTCTGGAGGAAGAAGTGGTCAAGCCACACAAATCTTGCAGAAACATGGTATTGAAGCAGTAAATGGCGGAGGATGGCAAAGCGTGAATGCCCTCGTATAAAACCTATCTCACCAGATCATTATAAAGCCAGGTATACTCGGCTTTTTTATTGACCAATTTGTGGTTTTTCCAAGCAAATCTAAAATCATCTACTATCTCTGAATAGATAGCCGATATGGCAATCATGGAGCAAGCAGTTACAAAACCTGTCCACCCCATTAGCATTGTCAATACAATAGCTACAATGAGGAACTGGATCAGGTAAAAGACAGACGATCCGATAATCATTACAGTGTTTTCAAAAAGACCGTCTTTAATCTTGTTTTTAATCAACCACTTGGATAATTCTAGGGGCAGAAAGTGAATGATCTTGGCCAAACCCACAAAAATGGAGAGCGAAAAGATGAGCATCCAATGTAGATCCTTTCGTTCACTTCGCTTTAACAACCCTTCCATTTCTTCGTTCACGTGCAGATCATCATATGCTTTTTTCCAATTATCTGAAACCGCAGCATCACCCTTTTCATTAAATCGATCAACGATTTGTTTTTCCTCATTGAATGGTTGTTCATCTGTAATGATCCATTCTTTCCTGCCATCTAATCGATTGAGGCGCAGGACATTTAATGCTTTTTCAGCCCAACTTTCATCTGCGTAGTTTTTCTCCTCAATCAATACCCGTTTGAGTGAGGCCTCGATATCAAGGGTCAATTGGTTGTATGCTTTTGCCTTATTCTCCTCGTACATCGCTCGATAGTCTGAGGCTTTTATAGGTTTTGCGAATCTGGTCATCACCGTATACCTAAACTGGCGAAACCGCGAATAGTTATTCGCCATCGGCACCACATAAATCTCCTCTTTGGAACCGGAGTTCAGATAATCAAGAGCCAAACGCGCTGTTCCCTTTTTTAAAGATTGAAGCCGTTTTTCCTGAATACTTGTTCCCTCCGAAAAGATCATAGTCCTCCCATTCTTATCAAATTCATCATAGCATTCCTGAAAGCTGTCTACATTTTTGTTCAGTGTGCTAAAGCCATCTTTCATTCGATAAACAGGAAGCATCCATATGGCTCGTAAGAACTTGTCCAAGAATTTGTTTGCAAACACATCTCCTCGCACCATTACAAAACTCTTCTTCCTAGTAATTAAAGGCAGAAAACAGTAATCTATAGCAGAATTTGGATGGGTGCACGCAAAAATAATGGGTGCATTTTCTGGAATAGGATCCTCAAACGAGGCGTAGATTTTACGTATCCAAATACGCAGTCCACCACCTACCCAAAACCGAAGAATATGATATACAAACATGGCGCGCAAAAATAGCTTTATGACTTCACCGATCATTGCTAATTCATAGGGATTATATGGGCTTAAATATTCCTTTCAATTCGCACTACCATCTACTTATGCTATGTAATCTTGCGAAAAATTAGAGCATGGAATTTTCTACAATAAATCCTTGGAACCTTCAACCGATTGAGACATTCAACAATCACACAGATGATGAGGCTAATTCAATCATCGAGGCAGTTGATTCTACCTATCACCAATGGAAGAAAACATCGTTTGAAGAACGAGCATCGCTCTTGATTAAAGTAGGCGAGGTCCTCTTAAAAAACAAACAGACTTACGCTGATCACATTACGGAAGAAATGGGGAAACCTATTTCTGAATCTTTGGCCGAGATTGAGAAATGCGCCTGGGTTTGTAAGTTCTACGCAGAAAATGCAGCGAAATTTTTAACGCCTAAAATTGTTGAAACAGACGCAAGTAAAAGCTTTGTGCGCTACGAGCCTTTTGGAGTTATTTACGCAATCATGCCTTGGAACTTTCCATTTTGGCAAGTACTACGTTTTGCTGCTCCAACATTGATGGCTGGCAATACCGCTTTACTCAAGCATGCACCAAACGTAACACGATGTGCGATGGACATTGAAGATGCATTTAAAGAAGCTGGATATCAGGAAAACGCCTTTAGGACATTGGTGCTTACAAACGATCAGGCAAGTGCGGTGATTAAGCATCCTAAGGTGCGCGCAGTATCTCTTACAGGCAGTGAGCGCGCGGGTGAATCTGTAGCCAGCACCGCGGGAAGCGTTTTAAAACCTAGCTTATTGGAACTTGGTGGAAGCAACGCTGTTATTGTATTAAAAGATGCGGATATTGACGCAGCTGTGGACACAGGTTTTAGAGCTCGATTCTTGAATAGCGGACAAAGCTGCATTGCTGGAAAACGATTCTTAATTGCTGATGAGATTCATGATGAGTACGTGGAGAAATTCTTGAAACGAGTCGAAAGCTTAATATTCAATGATCCAACTGATGCCACAACGAAGATTGGTCCATTGGCAAGGGTTGATTTGGCAGAAGAAATTGAAAAGCAAGTGAACGCTAGTCTTGAAAAAGGTGCTGTGTTAAAAACGGGAGGTAAAAGAGCTGGTGCTAAATATGATGCTACCGTATTGACCAATGTCACCCCAGGAATGGCAGCGTTTGACGAGGAGCTTTTCGGTCCTGTTGCTCCATTTATTCGAATCAAAGACTTTGATGAAGCTATAAAGCTTAGCAACCAAAGCAGCTTTGGACTTGGAGTTACTATTTGCACTGGTAAAGTTGACGCTGCTCTAGAGCGGGTTCATGAATTTGAAGAAGGCGCTGTCTTTATTAATGAAATAGTGAAGAGCGACCCAAGGCTTCCATTTGGAGGAATAAAGCGATCAGGTTTTGGACGCGAATTAGGGATTGAAGGAATTCTAGAATTTGTGAATGCGAAGTCGGTTTATGTAAAATGATTTGACCGCAGCGATCGCAGTGTATGCAGCGGTAAAAACTTACAGTCCATTCACGACTCGTTTTATTCCTGATTTCATCAGCGGCACGTTGAAGTTTAGCAAGTATCCTAATTTACATTGACTCAATTTTAGATAGGTTAGTACCTGAGCTAAATGCACATCTGCCAGCAATTCAACTGCTTTCATTTCAATTACAACTTTGTCCTCCACAAGCAGATCTATACGATAACCAATATCCATTTTCTCCTCCTCATAATAGAGTGGTAGCGCCTTTTCATTTTCAACTTTCAACCCTATTTTTTGAAGCTCATAAAACATACATACCTGATAGGATGATTCAAGTAGGTCAGATCCCAGCGCACTATGAACTTTAAACGCAGCATCAAGAACTAAGGTGCCAATTTTATTTTCGCTCATAGAACAAGAATAAGTGAAACCCCAACCGCTGCGGTCGTAGCGCTTTTTCGCAGCGATCGTTGCGGTTAAACTCTACCCAAACAATTGCTGAAACACCTCATCGACTCGTTTTACGGGTTTTACGGTAATATCGAAGCCTTTTGTTTCGATGCCCTTTAGGCCATAACCAGAGACAAATATATCTTCAAATCCAAGTTTTTCAGCCTCGCCAATGCGCTGTTCAATTCGAGTAACTGGACGTATTTCTCCGCTCAATCCAACCTCACCAGCAAAGCAGGTTTTAGCCGGAATGGGGAAATCTTCAGAACTGGAAAGTGCAGCACACAACACTGCCATATCAATGGCAGGATCATCGACACGGATTCCTCCAGCCATATTCACAAAAACATCAAACTTGCCAATGGCAAGTCCACAACGTTTTTCTAATACGGCAATTAACATGTGCAACCTGCGTTGATCAAATCCTGTAGTTGTGCGCTGTGGTGTTCCATAGGCCGCGGTGCTCACTAAAGCTTGCGCCTCAATCATCATTGGGCGAGCGCCTTCCATACTAGCTGCAATGGCCGAACCACTTAATCCTTCATCTCGCTGACTTAAAAGCACCTTGGATGGATCGTGAACTTCTTTCAATCCGGAACCTTGCATTTCATAGATACCTAGCTCATTGGTTGATCCAAATCGGTTTTTAGAAGACCGTAATAATCTATATAAATGCTGTCGGTCACCTTCAAATTGAAGTACCACATCTACCATGTGTTCCATGACCTTTGGTCCAGCAATATTTCCTTCTTTGGTAATATGTCCGATGAGGACAACAGGTGTGCTAGTTTCTTTTGCAAACTGAATTAACTCGCTCGTACATTCTCGGATTTGTGCTACCGAACCAGGCACAGAATCCACCTCTGGACTATGCATTGTCTGTATGGAATCGATAATCACTAAGTCGGGTTCGCACTCTTCAATGCGCTCCATTACTCGCTCCAACGAAGTATCGGTTAGCAACAACAAATTATCGTGCAGTTTGCCGATGCGCTCAGCCCTCATTTTGATCTGATTGGCGCTTTCCTCCCCGGATACATACAAGATTTTTTTACTCGAATAGTTAAGCCCTAATTGCAGCAACAATGTAGATTTTCCAATGCCCGGATCTCCGCCAATGAGCGTTACACTACCAGGCACTAATCCTCCACCTAAGACTCTATTCAATTCAGAATCTGGAAGCGGAATGCGCTCTGCATCTTCGCTACTTACTTGGGTAATTGGAACCGGTTTTTTCGAAATGTTATCGACAAACTTGCGTCTAACTCCGCCCTTCTTCTCCTTGTAAATAACCTCTTCAATGAGGGTGTTCCATTCGTTACATCCTGCACATTGGCCCATCCATTTGGATGCTTGAGTGCCACATGATTGGCATACGAAAGCTGTTTTGGTTTTTGCCATTGTTCGAAGGTAAAACTTACCCCAACATTTTAGCAGCTCTCTTTACTCCATCCACTAAGACATCAACCTCGGCTTTGGTGTTGTAAACCGCAAAAGAAGCACGCACGGTTCCTGGAATTCCATACCAATCCATCAATGGCATGGTGCAGTGGTGACCTGTACGCACCGCTATTCCCAATTGGTCCAAAATCGTTCCCATATCGAAAGGGTGAATGTCGCCAACCAAAAATGAAATAACAGAAGCCTTATTTTTAGCAGTGCCAATTATGCGGAGGCCGTCAACCTCTAACAACTTTTCAGTCGCATATTGAAGTAACTCATTTTCCCAAGCTCCGATATTCTCTATGCCAATGTCATCCATAAATCGGATAGCTTCTCCTAAAGCAATGGTATCGGCAATGTTTGGTGTACCCGCCTCAAATTTGAATGGAAGAGTATTGTAAGTAGTTTCTTCAAATGACACCTTATCAATCATTTCTCCACCACCATGGTATGGAGGCATGTCGTTGAGCCATTGTTCTTTTCCATACAAGATTCCAATGCCCGTTGGACCGTACACTTTGTGAGCTGAAAAGCAATAAAAGTCCGCATCCAAATCTTGCACATCTACCGACATGTGTGGTGCCGATTGTGCGCCATCTATCAATACCGCTGCTCCAACCTTGTGTGCCTTATTGATGATCTCATGCAACGGATTAATGGTTCCTAGCGAATTACTTACATGGTTTACGGCTACCATAGCCGTTCGACCCGAAAGCAACTCATCAAAGCGATCCATGATAATTTCACCGCTCTCCGTGATTGGAATGATTTTTAAAACCGCTCCCCATTCTTCGCACATCATCTGCCAGGGCACAATATTACTGTGGTGCTCCATGGTCGAAATCAACACTTCATCACCTTCTTCGATGAAGACTTTTCCATAAGAACTAGCTACCAAATTGATGGCTTCCGTAGTTCCGCGTGTATAAATGATCTCGTGCTCATGTTCAGCATTTATGAAGTGTTGAACTTGTTTTCGAACAGCTTCGAATGCATCTGTAGCTCGCTGGCTCAGGGTGTGCACACCACGGTGCACATTGGCGTGATCATTTTCATAATAATGACTTATTGCATCAATGACTCGCTTTGGTTTTTGTGATGAGGCACCATTATCTAAATAGACCAAGGGCTTGCCATTGACCTCTTGATGTAGTATTGGAAATTGCTCCCTTATGCTATCAATATCTAGCTTCATTCAAATTTTGATTTTATGAATTGTGAGAAGTTTTCTTTTAAACTATCGATCTCAATGGTGTCTATTAAATCTTGTGCAAATGCTTCAACCAACAAGCGGTGAGCGGCTTCTTTTCCTAAACCTCTACTCTGCAAATAAAACATTGCCTCTTCGTCCAGCTGGCCTATGGTGCAACCGTGTGAGCATTTCACATCATCTGCATAAATTTCCAACTCAGGTTTTGTGTTGATGGTGGCTTTGTCACTCAATAAAATATTCTGATTACTCTGAAAGGCGTTGGTCTGCTGGGCTGCCTGATGAACCATGATTTTTCCATTGAATACTCCGGTGGATCGATCAGCCAATACCCCTTTGTACAATTCATTGCTATTGCAACCATGATCTTGATGATCGGCATAGGTCTGATTGTCCACATGTTGCGTTCCATCTGTAAAATAGATTCCCATCATATTTGACTCACAACCAGACTCGGTTATGGCCATATGGATGTTATTTCGCACCAATTGACCTGACTTGGTTATGGTAACAATCGTGAAACAGCTATCTCGCTTTTGCGAAATATTGGTGCTGCTTATCGTCTTGGTTTCTGGGCCTTCATTCTCGATTAAATAATACTCGGTTTGCGCATTTTCATCTACAAATATTTCACATACCGAATTGGTAAATGCCTCGGAATTGTTTACACCCTCAAACTGGTGTATCAACTTAACTTCAGCACCGCTTTCCACATGAATCAAATTTCTAGGATTACTCGCCTGGGCTGAACCTTCCGAAATATTTAAAATAGCAATGGGCTGATCAATCTTTATGTTTTTGGCAACGGACAAGAACGCGCCATCATTAAAATATGCTGTATTTAAAGAAGGAAAGGCTTGGCTTTTATGATCGAACAACTTGCCAAGTTTTGCCAGCATGTTTTCTTTCATTGAACCTTCAGCTTGGGCAATGGACGTCATTTCAACGCCATTTGGTAATGCATCGCTCAAGCCTAAGTGAAAGGCACCATTAACGAAAACTAAGTAGCACCAATTAGCGTCAATTTTGAAGGAATTAACATCTGTAATGGTTGATACATTCAGCTTGATGCTAGATTCTACGATCGAATTTACGCGCGTATATTTCCATTTCTCATCTCGACTAGTTGGGAAATCCAATCCATTGTGAATAGCCGCTCTCGCCTCTCCTTGAATAGGATAATGAGCCGGAATGCTATCAAATTGTTTTAGAAAAGTCTCTTTATTCATTGCTTTAAATTCAATGTTGTTGTTATGAGGGTTGCTGCGCGGTAACTTCATCCTTAATCCAATCGTAACCCTTCTCTTCAAGTTCCATTGCCAACTCTTTACCACCCGATTTCACAATTCTACCCTCAAACAAAACGTGAACAAAATCTGGAACGATATATTCCAACAAGCGCTGGTAGTGAGTGATAACAATAAACGAGCGATCTGCAGCACGCAGCTTATTTACTCCGTTGGACACGATTTTTAGCGCATCAATATCCAATCCAGAATCAGTCTCATCTAAGATGCCCAACTTAGGTTCGAGCATAGCCATTTGAAAAATCTCATTTCTCTTCTTTTCTCCTCCCGAAAATCCTTCATTCACAGAACGATTTGCCAACTTAGATTTCAATTCAACCATCGCTTGTTTTTCTTTCACCATGACCATGAAGTCCTTGGCAGATATATCATCCAAACCTTGATACTTTCGTTTCGCATTTATAGCCGCCTTCAAAAAGTTGATATTGCTAACTCCCGGAATCTCAACAGGATATTGAAAAGCCAAAAACAGCCCCTCTCTAGAACGTTCTTCTGGAGCAAGCTCTAACAAATCTTTACCCAAAAAAGTGACAGAATCTGCCTCTACTTCATAATCATCACGTCCTGCCAAGACAGATGAAAGCGTGCTTTTACCACTGCCATTTGGACCCATGATTGCATGAATCTCACCCGGTTTTACCTCTAGGTTTATTCCCTTCAATATTTGATTTCCTTCTATGGATGCTCGAAGGTTCTTAATGCTTAGAAAATCACTCATTTCTTGGTGCGTTTATTTGATAAACAATTGCGGTGTTTAATTGATCTACTTTTTCTGAATAAAAATTATCGTTGATCCATTCATGATACTCATGATTGGCCGTTAAAACTCTGTCTCCAGCTTTAATACTCTTGTCGTTTATTTTAATAGTCTGTCCCTGTGCTGCCAACTTGTGTTTGTAAAACAGCAAAGCAGCCTCAAAACCATTGTCTAATACTGTTAAACCATCTACATCACGATGAGACTTACTGGCAGCGAATAGGTATCGCGTGCTGTTATCGTCATGATCTCCTGCGGGTTCCATATAATTAGATTGAGATTTAATGAACATCATGTAACATGGAATACTGAAAATGAGGGTTAGCAATACGGTTGTGTTTTTCAAACTCAGCTGTTTGAAAATGGAGTAACCCATGAACCCAATAGTCAATGCGAATAACGGATGAAGTGGATTGACATAATGCTCGTACTTAGTATTGGCGATGTTGATTAACACGAAATAGGATAATGCAATAACCCCAATAAGTCGTGCTTCTTGACTCAACTTGTCTTTGGAAACAAAGACATAATACAAACTAGCCAATGCTGGTGCTGTCCAAATTAAAAATCGTGGTGTGGTGAAAAGCTTGATGTAATAATGAGCCGATTGGTAGTAGCCCAGTTCATTACTAAACCGGCCTACATGCCGTTCCATAATAAAGTCTATAAAACCAGGAAACGCCCATTCTCGGTAGGCGATGTAGGCTAAGGGTAAACCCAAGGCAATGGTAATCGCTGCATAAAAACATGGCAACTTGAAAACCAATTTGATTCGATCTCGTTCATATATGAGCATATAAATCACAAAACCAGGGATGAACATGAACCCCGCGATGGACTTTACCAAGAAGCCAAGCGCGATCATTAAACCTAACAGAATCAAAGATTTGTTTGTGTTGAATTTGACAAAACGAGAAAAGGCAACTACTTGTAGCAACATTACCATAGCTAACATGGCGTCAGCCTCCATTCCTCTGCCCGTGTGAAAGTGTATAAACGCTGATGATGTCAATAACACAAGCGATGAAATCCATGCCGCCAAATCTCCAAATCTTGAACGTGCATAGTGAAATACAACCAATACTGAAACTGCCGCAGCAATTGCACTTGGAAGCCGCAACGCAAGTTCATTGATACCAAGAAGTTGTATAAATAGAATTTGAAATAAGTATTGGATTGGAGGTTTTGTCCCTCCGTTTATAGGCTCTCCATTATAATATGGCAAGAACCATGAATCATTCAAGAACATTTCAGTTGCATGCACAGCGAAATAGCTTTCGTCCCAAAGCAATACATGGAAGGAGTCTAACTTCAAAAAAATGAAAAAATAGATGGGCGCAATAAGCAGCAACCAGCTCCATTTTGGATATTTCAATAATGTTTCCACCCGTTATTTCATCAAGTGTTGAAATTTCTGGTCTTGGGATACGGGATTTTCAGACAGCACTTTTAGCAAATAAGCGGCTCCGTTTTGGTCAAGTGTATCCAGGGCATAATTCTGATCCAATTCTTTCAAAAGCTTATGGTTTCTGACCAAAACGAGATCATCCTTTACAACTGACGAATTTGTTTGCAAATGCAAATACTGGTCAGCGGCTTCATACTTGTATTTGTAGAATAATAATGCCCCGCTAAAGTGCGTATGAAGCACCTTTAAACCATCCAATTCTTTACCATTATAATACGCATCGTATAGATAATCTTCTTGTGATTCGGTGATCATCGAATAACCATCAATCTTGTTGTTTTGAGATTTGTGATACATGGCAATGCTTGGATACCAGAAAAGGATAGCCAAAAAAATGATGGCGAATTTTCGATCAAACTTTTTGAATATGTAAGCCATGCAAGCCGCGGCACTTATAGCAAGAAAAGGATAGACGGGCATAGCATACCACTGCAATTTAGATCTTGCTATACTAATCGTAAATAGAAAAATGACCGTGATAATGGCTGAAAATTTGAAGAGGGATTCTCCCTCAATATTCAATACGAAGGGTAGAATTATTCCCGCAACTCCAAAAGCAATCCAGTAGCCAAAGAATTTGTTGACAAACAGATCATAGTAAAAACCAAAAGATTGGTCATGGCCGACATCTGCCACCGCTCTACCAGCCTGCATGTCCATTACAAAATCGGTGTAGCCAGGCTGAAGGCTTTCTCTAAGAAACATGTATCCAGCAGATAAACCAAAGGCTAAAACGATGCCTCCATAAGTGAATGGAGATTTAAAAATAGAAGTAATAGAGTCTTTTTTGATGTAAAAAAGAGCCGTCAGCAGAGCTGGAAGCAACAAGAACCCTGCAACACCTTTCACCCAAAAAGATACCCCAACTAATAGACCAGCAACCGCAAGATTCCTGAAGTCATGAGTCTTAATATAGCTCCAAATAAAAACGGCCTGGGCGAATAAGGTAAGCGTCAACAATGAATCAGCCTCCATGCCTCTTGCTGCATGAAAATTCACAAATCCGTTTGTTGTAAGAAGAACCATGGATGAGATCCAAGCTCCAAGTAGGCCAACATTGGTTTTCATAAAGTGAAACACCCAAATTACGGTAGCTGCAGCGGCCACTGCGCTTGGCAAACGCAATGACATTTCGCTATATCCAAAGACCGATATTGAAATCATTTGTAACCAAGATTGCAGGGGTGGTTTTGTGCCGTGGATTACTGGTTGACCATCAAAATACGGTACCAACAATGAACCTTGCTCCAGCATTTCGTAGGCATGTACCGCAAACCAACTTTCATCCCATAATCGCACATGGAAATTGCCAATCTTTAGGAAGATGAAGAGATAAATTGGCACTAAAAGCAGCAACCAACTCCATTTCAGATATTTCGATAAGGTATTCACCAATTTAGCCAACTGATCCTTCTAGGGATATACTCAACAATTTTTGCGCTTCAATGGCGAACTCCATTGGCAACTTGTTTAGCACTTCTTTGGCGTATCCATTTACGATGAGGCTAACTGCCTTCTCTTCATCAATACCACGCTGTAAACAGTAGAAAATCTGGTCTTCACCAATTTTTGAAGTGGTTGCTTCGTGTTCTACTTTGGCAGAGCTATTTTGGGTTTCGATATATGGGAAGGTATGCGCGCCACATTCGCTCCCCAAGAGCAGCGAGTCACATTGACTAAAGTTTCTTGAGTTGTGTGCATTTGGTAAAATCTTGACCAAACCGCGATAACTATTGTTGCTTTTGCCTGCAGATATGCCTTTAGAAATGATAGTGCTTTTGGTGTTTTTACCAATGTGTAACATTTTTGTTCCCGTATCGGCTTGCTGGTAGTTGTTAGTGACAGCCACAGAATAAAATTCTCCAATGGAATTGTCGCCTTTCAGAATACAACTTGGGTATTTCCAAGTAATGGCAGACCCAGTTTCAACCTGTGTCCAACTAATCTTTGAATTGATGCCTTCACACAAACCGCGCTTCGTCACGAAATTGTAAATCCCTCCCTTGCCTTCTTCGTTTCCCGGATACCAGTTTTGTACAGTGCTGTACTTAATTTCAGCGTCATCCATGGCAATGAGTTCAACCACGGCAGCGTGCAGTTGGTTTTCATCACGCATAGGTGCCGTGCATCCTTCCAAATAACTAACATAGCTCCCGCTATCAGCTACAACTAACGTTCTTTCGAATTGTCCTGTTTGCGCATCATTGATCCGGAAATAGGTACTCAGCTCCATTGGGCAACGGACACCTTTTGGAATATAGCAGAACGAACCATCGGTGAAAACTGCCGCATTTAGTGCAGCGTAGAAATTATCGTTGGTTGGCACGATGCTTCCCATATATTTCTTGATCAACTCTGGGTGATTTTGCACAGCCTCTGAAAAAGAACAAAATATGACCCCCAGTTCACCTAGTTTTTCTTTAAAACTCGTTTCAACGCTTACGCTGTCCACTACAACATCAACAGCTACACCAGTAAGTCTTTTTTGCTCTTCGGTACTAATTCCCAACTTCTCATACATGGACTTTAACTCAGGATCGAGTTCATCCAAACTATTCAATTTCTTTTTGGTCTTCGGTGCCGAGTAGTAGTGTAAGTTTTGAAAATCAATCTTCGGATAGTGAATGTGCGCCCATTCAGGCTCCTTCATATCCAGCCAGACTTTAAGCGCATCTAGGCGATAATCCAACATCCATTGTGGTTCGTTCTTCTTAGCCGAAATAAGTCGAATAATGTCTTCGTTCAATCCCTTTGGGGCCTTGTCAGACTCAAAGTTTGACACGAAGCCAAATTCGTATTTCTTGTTCTTTAATTCTTCGGCTAATTCTATTTCTGTATACGCCATCTTGATAGCTTTTGGCTAATAGCCTTCACCATTAGCAATTCTTTAAAGTTTATTTAAATGGAAAAGCTTTCCCCGCAACCACATGTGCGGCTTGCATTTGGGTTCACAAATTCAAATCCCTTTCCATTGAGGCCACCTGAGTAGTTCAACTCGGTTCCAATCAAATACAAGAAACTCTTTTTGTCTACCACCACTTTGATGCCCTTGTCTTCAAAGACTTTGTCATCATCTTTAAGTGTAGAATCAAAATCCATTACATATGTCAATCCTGAACATCCTCCACCTTTCACTCCTACACGGATAAAAGAATCACCTTGTATTTTTTCCTCGCCAAGTAGCTTGTGAACTTGCTCCTTAGCACTATCGCTAACTTTAATCATGATGCTCAAACGTTTTGTTAAACAAATGGTTCGCAACTATTTAGACTGCTTCTAAATAGAGTCAAACTTACCGCGAAAATACTGGATATGTAGCGATTATGCAACCGACTTGTAATCACGAAATTTCTTGCCCAAACTTTAGCTTGAATTGCTTTCGAATAATCCATGCCAATAGGTAGATAACGGGCGTGTCAATTAGCGCTACCAAGGCTTTGAAAAACCAGCCATCTTGAATATAGCTCCCCATTGTTTCCCAACTTTCCTTGCCATAAAAAAGTACCACCACAACGAGTGTGGTGTCTACTAATTGAGAAAGAATAGTCGATGCATTATTTCTTAGCCAAAGCATTCTTCCATTAGTCAGTCTTTTCCAAAAGTGGAAAAGACGTACATCCACGAGTTGGGCAACCAGATAAGCCGCCATAGAGGCAAAAATTACTCGTGTTGAGTTACCGAATGCACTTTTATATACTCCATCAGAAACGGGTGAGGTGTCTATTGCGTTAAACTGTCCCCCGACCCAGAGAATAAACATTGTGAAGAGAAGTGCAGCAAAGCCACTAATCACAACCTGATTGGTCTTTTTTTGACCATATATCTCACTTAGAATATCAGTAATCAAAAAAGTAATTGGGTATGGCAAAACTCCCGCAGAAATGGTGAAAATGTAAAACCCTAGATCCACCGAAACGAATTTATTTGCAATGAGGTTGCATACAACGAGCGCTGTGATAAAAAGAGCTCCTAACAAAAGATAAAGCTTATCCGCTTTTAATCTGGTCTTTCTATTCATGGCAGAAAGGTATGAGAATCATTTTTGCTAGTTTTCAAAATCACAAACTTCCCGTCAATTTAAAATAGTCCTTGAGAATCATTCTAACAACTCCTCGTTCGGCCTCATTGTCCCAAATTGGATACCATTCGTTTTTGCTTAAAACCGAGCATCGAAGATCTTTGGACTTTAGCACATCGTATAAATTAACCGCGATTTGTTGTTGCTCAGCGGCATTTAAACCAGACAAATCATACTCAAATGAATCCTTGTTGCTGTCAAAGCGAATTACCTGCTCAAAAGGGGTTCCAGCTTTAGTCTCAAATAACAGGTAAGCCTCATCATGCTTCCAGTTGTTAACGATGATCAACCTTGGCGCATTTGGCTCAAATTGAATCTGATCAGGATGTCTGAATAGTTCAAAATCAGCATCCTTTCGAACCTCTCGTTCGTAATAAAACTGCCTTAGATTTTTAAAGAATAATGCATCTGATTCCAAGACTTTAAACCCTAATTTGGCTTTTGATATTGGTCGCTGATTGGGTTGAGTAACTAATACGAGAACTATCAGAGCAATCAAGGGAAGTCCAAAAAACCATTTCAATCGATTTGCTTTCATAGAACTTAAACATTTAAACCAGCCTCTATGTTGAACTCCATCTTTTCTTTGCAAAAAATGAAAGCAATCATCATAGGGGCAGGAATAGGATCCATTGGGTTAAGCATTAGGCTAGCCAACTCTGGGTTCGATGTCCATGTTTATGAAGCGAATGACTATGCAGGAGGTAAGCTTCATAGCTTTGAATTAGGTGATTATCGCTTTGATGGCGGTCCTTCTTTGTTAACTATGCCGCATTATGTAACAGAGCTTTTTCAACTAGTTGGCAAGAATTCTGAAGACTATTTTCAATATGATAAAGAAGATGAATCTTGCAGGTATTTCTGGGAAGATAACACGCGACTTACAGGATATTCTGACCCCTATGCCTTTGCTCAAGAGGTTCAAGACAAGCTTGGTGTTTCCTCCAAGGTGCTAACTGATTACTTCAACTATTCGAAGAATATATACGACCATAGCGGCAAAATATTTTTAGAAAAATCATTGCACAAGGCTGCAACTTGGTTGAGTAAGGACACATTAAACTCATTGGTAAGAATGGGGCAATTCGATTTATTCAAATCCATGAATCAAGCGAATGAAGATCGCATTCAAGAACCCCATTTGGTTCAACTCTTCAATCGATTTGCGACATATAACGGCTCCAATCCCTACAAAGCTCCTGGCATTTTAAACGTGATTCCTTGGTTCGAGCACGGATTCGGAACATTCGCACCAAAAGGTGGTATGCAAGAAATCCCCAAATCCCTTCAAAAGCTAGCGGAAAATCTTGGGGTTTCCTTCCATTTTAATTCGCCTGTTCAGGAAATTAAGGTTGAAAATGGCAAGGCAATCGGAGTACGAGTGAATGACAAGATGGTAAGGTCCGATATTTTGGCAAGTAATGCTGATGTTTATTTCACTTATAAAAGATTAATGAAAGGCCAGCCAGCTCCAGAAAAAACTTTGAAACAAGAGAGATCGAGCTCGGCAGTTGTTTTCTATTGGGGAATTCAACATTCATTTGACGAACTTTCATTGCATAACATTCTATTTTCGAAGGACTACAAACAAGAATTCAGAGAAATTTTCGAAGAAAAAAGATTACCCACGGACCCTACTACTTACATAAATATATCAAGCAAGTCAAATCCAGAAGATGCCCCAAAAGGTTCAGAAAACTGGTTCGTAATGGTAAACGCACCTGCACATAGAGGACAAGACTGGAAGAGAGATGTTGACGCTTTGAAGGAACGGGTCATTCAGAAAATTAATGGTCAATTGAAAGTAGATATCAAGGACCTTATTCAAGAAGAGAAAATTTGGACTCCTAAAGGAATCGAATCAGATACGAGAAGTTACCAAGGCGCGCTTTACGGCACAAGCTCCAATGATCAAATGGCCGCATTTCTGAGACATCCGAACTTTTCATCTAAGATTAAAAACCTCTACTTCTGCGGTGGAAGTGTGCACCCAGGTGGCGGTATACCTTTAGCATTGCTGAGCGCAAAAATCACTTCGGAAATGATCATTAATGATTAAGGACAAGCAGCATATCTCAATCGGAATTTTAGTGCTTTTCCACTTAATTGGCATCGGAGGAGTTATGCTGGGAGATTCGCAGGAGTTTTTGAGCTTAACTCCGCTCAACCTTTTACTCACACTCTTAATTATTTTAATCAATCATAATGATTGGAAAAACTGGTGGATATTTCTGTTGAGCTATGTGGCCGGACTAGGAATTGAAATTATCGGTGTTAATACAGGTTGGCCTTTCGGTGAATATGTTTATGGACCTGTTTTGGGTTCTAAGATTTTTTCAACACCTTTAATGATTGGAGTGAACTGGCTTATGCTATTATATGCAACCAATGCAATCGCAAAGCCATTATCAAGAGATTGGATATTAAGAGCTGCTATTGCTGGAGCGATGATGACATTTTTAGACCTATTGATTGAGCCCGTAGCAATCAAATTGAATTTCTGGACATGGAGTGCGGACAGTGTTCCTTTGGCGAACTATTTTTCTTGGTTTATAATCGCTACACTTTTATCTGTGGTTTGGCAGAGCTTGCAAATTGATATGACCCGAAAAATTGCGCTAGCTGTTTTTGGAGTTCAAATTGGCTTCTTCCTCGTACTGAATTTTGCATAAAAAAAAAGCGTGCTGCTCTCGCAAGACGCCAATTAGGGTTATTACTAAACTATATGCACTATTAACTTCTAAACCAAATCACACTGCAATGACAGTCCAAGTTTATGAAAGTGAATTCTGTTATTCAACAATATGGGATGAAGTGCAGGGCCTAGGGCCTTTACTTTTCGCGCAGCGGACTCGTTAAAGTTTACAATAAATCTAGTACCGCTATCATTTTCCCAGTGAGCCTTGCCTTTTAGCTAGCGCGCGAGAATATTAACCAGCTTCATTCCAAGTGATTTGGCCTTTGAGATATCAAAATTCGTGGGCATTCCGCAACCATTGTCGCTTATGCATAATTGCAACCCTTCATTTTGCTTTTTTAATTCAATCCGAATGAGGCCTAAATCTTGTTTTTGAAAGGCATACTTATATGCATTGGTTACCAACTCGTTGATTATCAATCCAAGTGGAACAGACGTGTCTATATCTAATTGTATTTCGTTTGCTTCTATCTCGGCTACAATGGCCTTGCTTGACTGCCCAAAAGCTGATTGGAGAAAAGAAACAAGTTACTCGCAATATTCTTGAAAATCGACCTGAGATAAATCTTCTATCTATTATAATTGCTGATGAATTAGAGCTATGGATTTAACTCTGTTTTAACATTCTTTAATCGCTTCCAACCATGAAATTGTATACAAGAATAGTGCTATTAATATCAGCAGTGATGGTTTTTATAGAATCAAAGGGGATGGGCTAAATTATTTTCGAGTAAAGGATTATTTATCCAGTTTAGACCCTGAATACGTCATAAATGGAGTCCCGTTGATAAAAACTAGATATGACAGCGATGATTGGATTTTAATAGATACCATTAGCTTTACTACACCCCAATATTCTTATTTAGGGTGGGTCAATGACAATAACTTTAATAATCCCATACCAATTGGAAATTATAGTTACAGTATGGTTGATTTGGTTGAAAATCACGAACCACTTAACATAGCGGGTTATCAGTTAACCAAGAATTTTTGTTTTGTTTGTCCATATGCTCAAACTTTAATTGGAAGCTAGTCAAAGTATACTTACAAGCCTTCTCAAAATATTTTTTTGGATAATGAAATGATTGGCGATACGGTTAACTTATTTGTTGAGACTGTTTTTAAGACGGAAACTTACAGTGGGGAGCAAGTGATTATAAATGATAATTTCAAAATAATCATAGAATAACTCTTTTCGTCCCAAACGAGCCATTTTCACCTATTTTTGATAGTTTTTAGTGGTTTTTGGCTCAAAAAACCTCAATTATCTCTCAAAACCAACTAAAACCTGAAAGCCAAAACCTAAGGTGTCGAATCACCTCAGGGGGTGGGTTGTTATAAATCGGATTTGTCTTTTGGTAAGGGTTCCAAGGGTATAGTATAACCCAATATGTGGGTGTATTACATCGTCTTTACAATACCTTGGTGTTGTGTCGTGTGCAGAAAGAATCAAAACTTTATTGTCGAGAGAAACACTCTCATTGATTAATTTCCATTTTCTCTTGTTTTGACGACGCTAATTTAGCCGCTTTAAACACGTAATACGTAAAAACCAGCCCCTGCGTTTAATATGCCTCATTTCAAATAGATTATGCGATAGCTTTCATTTTAAATGTGATTAATAGAGTTTGAATTCCTGCTAATTCTAGACCCAACCTCCGCAATCTTAAGTAGGAAATGCAATTGGCTTTATAATCGATCGCTGGAATTTTTAGACCCACAGGAAACGTTTTTATGCTTTTTTGTTTCCTGCGTAATTATTGTTTCTACATTCACCCCGAATTATGGATACAGAAATGGATAAACGTGGTCAAAAGCTATTAGCTGGAACAGTTCAGCTGTTTATGCGCTATGGCATCAAGAGCATGACGATGGACGACATTTCGCGTCACCTCGGAGTGTCAAAAAAGACTCTATATTTATGTGTATCTGATAAAAACGACCTGGTAGTGAAGTCACTTCAAGCGCTGGTTTCTCAAGAAATGATTCACGCAAATCATCTGTGCGATTCCATCCCAAATGCAATTGATATGCTATTTGAGTTGACCAAAGAAATGAGTCAAAAATTTGGACAGGTTCACCCCTCAATCAACTATGATTTACAGAAATATCACCCTCAAGCCTGGGACGTATTTCATCAATTCCAAACCAATTTTGTACATGAATGTGTTGAGGGCAATTTAAAGAAAGGAATAGAGCAAGGTTATTATCGAGATAATTTAGATCCATTTCTTATTGCTGCATTTTATGCTATTAAAGTCCATCTCTGCTCTGATGGACACACATTTCCACCAGAAAAATACTCTTTCAAAAAGATTCATTTAGAAATGATGCGCTATCACATTCGAGGTATTGCCAGTGAAAAAGGGCTGAAATACTTGAAAGAAAAAGTTAAAAACGAAAACATCGAACTATAATCACCATGCAAGGGAAGTTCATTATTTGTCTATTATTCATCGCTCTCAGCAATATAGTTTCAGGCCAAGAAGCGAGAACCTTTTCGTTAGCAGAGGCCTTGGCTTTTGGAGGGCAAAACAACCTGCAACTCAAACAAGCTGAGATAGATATTAAGATTAGTCAAAGCAAAGTTCGCGAAATCACGGCCATTGGCTTACCACGAGTAAATGCCGAGGCTTCTTACAACAACTTTATTGACATCCCCACCCAAGTTGCTGAAGCCAGCGCTTTTGATCCATCCGCACCTGCCGGTATTTTGGTGCCTCTGCAATTTGGGTTACCACACAGCTTAACTGGTGGAATAACCGCAAGTCAATTATTGTTTGATGGTTCGTATTTCGTGGGTCTCAAGGCTGCCAAGGAATACATGAAATATTCACAATTAGGTGCTGACAGAACCGAAAGCGAAGTAAAAACGAGTATCACTCAGACCTATATCAATGCCATCGCTGCTCAAGAGAACATTGAGGCACTTGAAGAAAACAAGAAAAACATCGAGCAGATTTATACGGAAACATCAAAGTTTTACGAGGTAGGTTTTCTGGAAAGGCAGGACGCTGATCAGGTCCGATTGCTTCAATCAAACATTACTTATCAGTTAGACTTCGCCAATCGGCAACACGAAGCAGTCCTTAATCTTCTCAAGTTTCAAATGGGTGTGCCCGTTAGCGAGACAATTACACTTACAGACGACATAGAAACCCTCATTGATATGGGATCTGATAATGCGCTAAGCTTAATAAACCAGCCATTTTCTCCAACAAATCATATCGACTATCAAACAGTGCTGCAAGGAGAGAGGCTTAGTGAGCTATCACTCTCCAATACCCGAACTGGATATTATCCTCAACTAAGTGCGTTTTTCACCCATAGTCAAAACTCGTTTAGCAATGATTTTAGCGACATCGTGGACAAGTTCTACCCAACAACCTTGTGGGGACTTCAGCTGAATGTGCCCATTTTTAGTTCTGGAATGCGCTACATGAAAACCCAGCAATCTAAGCTGGAACTGGAAAAAACAAGAAGTCAAAAAGCTATGCTTGAGCAAAGCTTAACAATGCAAGCAATTAATGCAGCAAGCTCGTATAAAAGTGCACTAGAACGATATAGTGTATTAACAGACGATCTGGAACTTGCGAAATCTATTAAAGAAACAACCAGAATTAAATTTAATGAGGGCCTTGCTTCTAGCAATGATCTGACTCAAGCCGAATCTCAGTATTTAACTACTCTCGGAAACTATATCAACACCACCATTGAGCTGCTAAATGCGAAGCTTAATCTAGTGACAGCCTGCGGAATCTAAAATGAAAACAAGCCAAACGACACAACCAAAAAGTATCATGAGATATTCATTGCTAACTATTACCACAGCCATCGTTTTAAGTTCTTGTGGCGGAGATGATTCAACTGACCCAACTGAAACAAGCGATACAACTGCAGTTGCGGAAAAAAAGACTATAATAACCGCTACACAATTGGCTCGAACTGACTTTAGCCATTACTTCACCGTTCAGGGTTTAGTGGAGGCAGATCAAAACGCCCAGCTTTTCCCAGAAGCAGCCGGAAAAATTATCTCTATTTCTGTAAAGGAAGGTGACAATGTTTCTAAAGGACAAACGCTGATGATCATCGATAGCAAGATTGTTTCTAATCAAATAAATGAGTTGAAGTCAAGGCTAAAACTTGCCAAATTGATTTATGAAAAACAAGAATCACTTTGGAGCCAAGAAATAGGATCTGAAATTCAATACCTAGAAGCCAAGAACAATTTCGAATCGCTTGAGAATAATTTGGAAACGCTTGAGGCTCAGAAGAGCTTATATGTAATCAATGCTCCGTTTTCAGGTGTCGTAGATGAAATCAACCCAAAAGTTGGTGAAATGGCAAATCCAGCAATGCCAGCCTTCAGACTCATTAACATGAAGTCAGTTTATGTAAAAGCAGATGTCACAGAAGGCTACTTGGGAAAAATTAAGGCTGGTGACGCAGTGGTAGCTTCGTTTCCAAGCATGAATCATGAAGTTGAAACTAAGATTGGTCGAATTGGAAACTTTATAAATCCAAACAACAGAACGTTCAAGATCACACTGGATTTACCCAACTCGGACAACATGCTTCGCCCCAATCTGTTGGCAGAAATCAGCATTTGCGATTACAGTTCGGAGAGCACCGTTGTTATTCCTGCTACCTTAATACAGATGACCCCGACTGGTCAAGAATTTGTCTATACAGTAGAAAATGGTCTAGCCAAAAAGGTAGAAATTACAACGAGCATTACTTACCTGAATAATGTTGAAGTAACCGAGGGACTTACAGGAACAGAAATTCTAATAGAACGCGGTGCAAGATCTGTAAAAGATGGTGACAAGGTTGCCATTCAGTCATAATTAGAAATCTCTCAAGACAAAAAAATGCAAGAGAAAATAAAAGCTAAACTGCGCGAATTCGGACTGAGTACGGCCAGCATCAATAATCGAATGACGGTTATGGTTATCCTCGTTATTCTAGTCATAACAGGCATCCAAGCCTATGTCGGCATGCCTCGAGAAGCATTTCCCGAGGTAGTCATTCCTCAAATTTATGTGGGTACTCCATACCCTGGAAACTCGCCCGTTGATATTGAAAAGCTCCTGACGCGTCCACTTGAAAAAGAAATTGGTTCCATATCCGGAATTGATAAAATGACCTCTACTTCAGTGGAAGGTTACTCAACTATCTTTATAGAATTCGATTTCAGTGTGACTCCAGATGAGGCCCTTCGAAAGGTTAAGGATAAGGTAGACATTGCGATGGGTGACCAAGATTTCCCACAAGATCTTCCTGCTGATCCTAACGTATTCGAAATGAACATTTCGGAGCTTACACCTGTGATGAACATCAACCTTAGTGGCGATTTCAGCATTGACCAACTCAATGAATACGCGGAATATCTTGAGGATAAGATTGAAAAGTTATCCGAAATTACAGAGGTCGATATACGAGGAGTTCAGGAAAAAGAAATGAAGGTCAATGTAGATCTCTTTCGACTGCAAGCCAATGAATTAAGCTTTAATGACATTGCAGGAGCCATTTCAAATGAAAACATGACCATTTCAGCGGGAAATATGCTGGAAGGATCCATGCGTAAAACCGTTCGCATCGAGGGTGAGTTTAAAAATGCGGCCGACCTAGGCAAGGTGATCATCAAACAGGAAAAAGGCAACATTGTGTACCTCAGTGATGTGGCAGATGTTGTTTTCGAAGAGCAAGAATCTGAGAGCTACGCCCGCCAAGCAACCAAACCAGTAGTGATGGTTGATGTGAAAAAACGAGCCGGAGAAAACCTCATCAATGCGGCTGACAAAATTGTAGACATTATAGATGAGGCAAGAGAAGAAATATTTCCTGATAACCTTGAAATTACAATCACAGGAGATCAGAGTAAACAAACAAGAACCCAAGTGAGTGAGTTGGAGAACAGCATCATTTTCGGTATGCTTCTAGTAATTACTGTTCTTCTTTTCTTTCTTGGATTAAGAAACGCCCTCTTTGTAGGAGTTGCTATTCCGCTATCCATGTTTATCTCATTCTTCATTTTAAGTGCCGCAGGAGTCACCCTCAATATGATGGTATTATTCGCCTTGGTTCTTGCACTTGGAATGTTGGTAGATAACGGAATTGTAGTAGTTGAAAACATCTATCGATTGATGGATGAGGGAATGAATGCCATAGATGCGGCTAAATATGGTGTCGGAGAAGTCGCCTGGCCAATTATCGCATCAACCGCTACGACTCTTGCTGCATTCTCGCCATTGATTGTGTGGCCGGGTCTCATGGGAGAATTCATGTTCTTTCTGCCAATGACGCTTATTATTGTTTTGGGCTCATCATTGTTTGTGGCATTGGTAATCAATCCAGTATTAACTGCAATGTTCATGAAGTTAGAAGAGGCTCCAATGCGAGCTAAGAAGGCAATAACCTTGGGGTCGATTTTGATGATTATTGGACTAATTATTTCATACGAGGCAGTTGCTCTCGGTAATCTCATCGCAATTGGAGGTTTTCTGGTCATTACCACGAAATTCATTCTAACTCCAGCAACAAACTATTTCCAAACCAGGCTTATTCCGTGGATGGAACGTGGTTATGAGAAATTTCTGAGACATGTGTTCAATCGAAAAACACCAATTGCATATTTTATTGGCACACTGCTGCTATTGGTATTCTCGTTCATTCTACTTGGTGTTTTCTCTCCAAAGGTGTTGTTCTTTCCAGTCAACATGCCCAACTATGTGAATGTGTTTATTGAAGCGCCAATTGGCACTGACATTATTGATGTCAATAAAACAACAAAAGAACTCGAGACCAAGATCATCGACTACGTTAGCCAATATGAAGTGGAAGATGAGGAATCAAATGGCGTACGCAATCGATATAACTATTTGGTAGAATCGGTTATTGCGCAGGTGGGAGCGGGTACATCGGATCCGAACGAAGGCCCATCCATGGCAGCCACGCCAAACAAGGCAAGAATCACTGTTTCCTTTGTTCAGTTTCAACATCGAAGAGGCGTAAGTACCAATCAGGTAATGGATGATATACGCGAGCTAGTTGGCGGTACCCCAGGGGTTCAAATCACAGTAGATAAAGACCCTGCTGGACCTCCACAAGCAAAGCCTATCAACATTGAAGTTTCAGGTGACAACTATGATGAATTACTTGCAGAAGCCAAAAGAGTCAAGGCATACATTGATGACCTTGATATTGTCGGTGTGGAAGAGCTAAAATTGGATGTTAGTATTGGAAAGCCCGAAATGCCAGTTTTTGTAGACAGAGCAAAAGCAAGGAGATACAATGTCTCGACAGGACAAATTGGTTCTACCCTTCGAAATTCTCTATTTGGCATGGAAGTAAGTCGTTTTAAAAGCGGTGAAGATGAGTACCCGATAATGGTGCGGTTACAGGACAAATACCGCTATAACGAAGATGCCTTGATGAATCAACTCATCACATTTCGCGATCAAACAAACGGTCAAATACAACAAGTGCCAATATCTGCTGTAGCAAGTGCCAAACGCTCCACAACATTCAATGCAGTAAAAAGAAAGGACCAAAAAAGGTTGATTACTGTTTCATCCAATGTTTTGGAAAGCTCAAACCCGAATGAGGTGGTAGCAGAACTTCAAGCAGCTTTAGAAGAATACCAAAAACCAGAAAAAGTTGACATAAAGTTCACTGGTCAAATGGAAGATCAAGAGAAGGAAATGGACTTTTTAAGCACCGCTTTACTAATTGCAGTTTTTCTAATATTCTTAATTCTAGTTGCCCAGTTTAATTCTGTGCTGACCCCTTTCATTATTGTCGGTTCGGTTGTGTTGAGCCTCATTGGTGTATTCCTAGGTTTAGTTGTATTCCAAATGGAATTTATCATTATGATGACCATGATCGGGATCATTTCCCTCGCTGGAATTGTGGTAAATAACGCCATAGTATTAATTGATTACACCAAACTTGTCATTGATCGTAAAAGAGATGAGCTTGATTTACCGGAAAACTCTAAGCTTCCAATTCCAGATCTTATTGACTGTATGGTTGAGGGAGGCAAAACACGTCTGAGACCAGTATTGCTTACTGCAATTACCACTGTTCTTGGATTGGTGCCATTAGCCGTTGGTTTAAATATCGACTTCATTTCACTTTTGACCGAATATGACCCTAAGATTTACGTGGGTGGAGATAACGTAGTATTCTGGGGACCAATGAGCTGGACCGTCATATTCGGATTGACATTCGCAACTTTCCTTACACTGGTAATTGTGCCTGTCATGTATTATCTAAAAACGAGGTTTGCGTACCAATTGGCAGGAGATAAGGAACTGCATTTATAAATAGTAGGTTGGTTTGAAAAAGGCGGACTGATCATAGATCAGTCCGCCTTTTTTTAGTCATCGTAAGCCACTAAATCATGCACTACCTCTACGGTACTTATGCGCTTAACAGTTTCAAAAGATTCCTGCTCGAATACAGATAAAGCCTCACATTGTATCAGCTCACTGTCGTCATAACACTGATAAGTCAACGTCACACGTTCACCCTATTGAGAATAAAAGAGGTTCCACAAAAACCCATATCCTCAGGAAAGTAATTGTACACTTCAAGCACATCACCACAGTCTTTTTCAAACCATAGGCCGCTGCACATTCCCATATCTCGAAACGTTACTTCTTCAGTAGTAACATTTCCTCCATATTTGCCTAGAAGGTCAATGATTTGTTTTTCGCATGAAACAAACCCAATGGCACAGGCAAGAATTATTAAAATATTTTTCATCATATCAATTTTGAATTTCCTTTTAGATGCGTTTTCAATTTCTAACCTTGCATGAAGGAATCCTGATGTGAAGAAAGTCACGCTCTATTAACAAAAACAGTAAAGAAAATGACTGGTAAGATTCCAAACATAATCGAGGCTTACTATACACAAAGATTGGGTATTGGTTAGTTTTGCTTCGTTGTAATTTCAAGCCTATGAAGCCATTTATCCTTTTTCTATTTTCCGTTCTACTTTCAGTTTCCAGTGCGCTATCACAGGTTTACGACCCTGTGAAATGGGAATTCAGCCATAAATTAGATGGGGATGAGCATGCTATTCTTCAATTCAAAGCGACAATTGAAAAGAATTGGCATATATATTCTACTACAATTGAGGATGGCATTGGACCTGTTCCAACCATGATTGACATTAAAACAATCAAAGGAGCTGAATTGGTTGGTGGAATCAAAGAACCAAAGGCACACAAAGATTATGATCCAAACTTCGATATGGAGCTGTTGTGGTTTGAAGATATAGTAACCATCGAACAGCGCATTAAACTTTCCAGCGAATTTGCCAAGGTCACAGGAGAGCTCACCTATATGACATGTGATGACTCCAAGTGTCTTCCTCCTGAATACCTCGATTTCGAATTCTATATAGAAGCAGCTGTAAAACCAGCCGCCAAACCTCAAGTTAAAGATAAAGCCGCTGCTAAACCAGTAAAAGAGGACAAACGTGAAGAAGAAGCCACAGAAGAAAAGCCTAAGTTATTGAAGCCCGTTACCTGGGAAATTACCAGCAAAAAGGATTCGGACGGCACCATTTTAATCAGCGCTACCGCGAATATAGAAGAAGGATGGCATGTTTATTCCATCAATCTACCGTCAGAAGATGGACCTGTTGCTACAGAATTGAGCATACTAAATGGTGAATTTGAACTTATTGGAGAGCTGATTGAAATCGGAGAACTTCATTCAGAATATGATGAAAACTTCATGATGGATCTTGATTACTTTGAAGGTGCAATGAAGTTGGAGCAAGGCTTTAAAGCAACCGGTTCAAAGGCAATTTCAGGAGAAGTTTATTTCATGTGTTGTGATGCTGAGAAGTGTCTGCCACCTGAGACGATCGAGTTTTTTGTAAATCCAGAAACGGGTGCGCTGATTACCGAAGAAGAGGCAGCTGAAATGAACAGCTCAGCTAGGGTTGAATCCAAAGGACAGAAGGAATCTAAAGAAGATAGCACTGAAGATGACGGATCATTAACAGGCATCTTTCTACTAAGCTTTCTTGGAGGTTTTGCCGCATTGCTAACACCCTGTGTGTTTCCAATGATTCCAATGACAGTGAGTTTCTTCACTAAACAAAGTAAAACTCGTGCTCAAGGAATCACTAACGCTTGGATATATGGAGCATTCATTGTCGGAATCTACACTTTGTTGGGCTTCGCGATTACCAAGATTTTTGGAGCTGATGCCCTTAATGCATTGTCAACAAACGCCATTTTCAACATGGCTTTTTTCGTCCTGCTCATTGTATTTGCCGTCTCATTCCTTGGAGCATTCGAAATCACACTTCCTTCATCTTTCGTAAATAAAATTGATCAAGCATCGGATAAAAGAGGTTTTATTGGAATCTTCTTCATGGCATTCACACTTGCTGTGGTTTCGTTTAGCTGCACCGGTCCAATCATTGGCACCTTACTGGTAGAAGCAGCTGTTCATGGTGGTATAACCGGACCGTTAGTAGGAATGTTCGGGTTTTCTCTTGCACTCGCATTACCATTTGTCTTATTCGCTGCTTTCCCTGGTTGGTTAAACTCCCTTCCTCAATCTGGCGGATGGTTAAACTCGGTCAAAGTTGTCCTTGGCTTTCTGGAAATTGGTCTTGCGTTTAAATTTCTTTCCAACGCTGATTTAGTATGGCAAGCCGGCTGGTTACCTAGAGAGCTTTTTATTGCGATTTGGATTGCCGTTTCGGCAATGCTCACCTTATATCTTCTTGGTTTCATTAAAATGCCTCATGACTCCCCGCTTGATCACTTAAGTGTGGGAAGAACACTTTTAGGGACTGGCTTCTTGGTGTTTACTATTTATTTAATCCCTGGACTTTGGGGAGCACCACTCAAAATCATTAGTGGCTTCCCTCCTCCCCTGTTTTATAGTGAGGCTCCAAATGGATTTTGGGGCAGCTCCGCAGCAGTAACTATGAATCATGCTGGAGACTCAAGTATTCCAGATGGAGCAGATCCATCACACTGTCCTCATGGATTAAATTGTTTCCATGATTTTGAAAAAGGACTCGCATATGCTAAAGAAGTGGACAAGCCAATCCTTCTTGATTTCACAGGTTGGGCCTGTGTCAATTGCAGAAAAATGGAAGAGCAAGTATGGAGTGATCCACGGGTTCTCAAGCAACTGAGAGAAGATGTAATTTTGATTTCACTCTATGTTGATGAGAAAATATTACTGCCAGAGGATGAGCAATATGTCTCGGAGGAAACAGGCAAGAAGGTGAAAAGCGTGGGGAATAAGTGGGCAGATTTCCAAATCAAACACTTCCAATCAAACGCACAACCCCAATACATTATCGTAGATCATGAGTCTCTAGATCCATTGAATGGAACGACAGCCTACGATCCAGACATCGATTTTTATGTTTATTGGCTCGAAGAAGGAGTAGAAGCTTTTAATAAAAAGGATTAAGTCGGTTCAAAACGCGTTTATAACTGCCAATGTGGACTCGCAAAACGGAGTGTTGGTAGCTTTATATTCACCATTATTGATTAACCATGACTGACCAAGAAAAACGCAATAACGACAGAACCCTTCTACTAGAAGTTCTAAAACACAGGGTGGAAGGGAGTTTACATCCCCAAACTAATGCGCTGAATGTTGCTTATTCACTTGGCTTTGAAACCGAATATGCCAAAGAATTAATTTCTTATTTGAGAATTAATGGATTCATGGAATTGGATCGCGAAACATTCAAGGCAAGAGTTACCTCTTCTGAAATTCGCAGAGCTGACTCTTCAGATTTGGCAGCTTAACATCAATTTTTTCCTTTCCTCTTTCTTACTTTGCAACCTTCAATGGATAGTATGCTCGTAAAAACATTTGGAAGTGCTGTACAAGGTGCAGACGCCAGTACTATCACAGTAGAGGTTAATATTGATAAAGGAATCAACTTTTCGCTAGTTGGCCTGCCGGACAGTGCAGTTAAGGAAAGCCAACACAGAATAGATGCTGCTCTCAACAATTCGGGCTATAAAATTCCTGGCAGGAAAATTATCATTAACATGGCTCCTGCCGATGTGCGTAAGGAAGGCTCTGCCTACGATTTAACGCTGGCCATTGGAATTTTAGCCGCATCCGATCAAATTAAATCTGACCGAGTTGGTGACTATATTATAATGGGCGAGTTAGCGCTAGACGGTGCTTTAAGACCAGTTAAAGGAGTACTTCCGATTGCAATTCAAGCCCGTAAGGAAAAATTTAAGGGTATTCTTCTTCCGAAACAAAATGCACTAGAAGCCGCCATTGTAAATGACATTGAGGTTCTGGGTGCTGAAAATATAAAAGAAGTAATTGATCATTTTGATGGCAAAGCAACCATCGAAAAAACATCAATTGATACGCGCGAAGAATTTTACAACCGCTTGAATGATTTCGATGTAGACTTTAGCGATGTTAAGGGTCAAGAAAACATCAAAAGAGCCTTAGAAATTGCGGCATCTGGCGGTCACAATGCTATTTTAATCGGACCGCCAGGAGCTGGTAAAACAATGCTAGCCAAACGAATTCCAACAATTCTACCTCCATTAAATTTACACGAGGCTTTAGAAACCACTAAAATTCATAGTGTAGCTGGTCGTATGAAAGAAGACTCAGGATTGGTTACCGTACGCCCATTCCGTTCACCTCATCATACAATTAGCGATGTGGCACTTGTTGGCTGTGGGAGCTACCCACAACCTGGAGAAATATCATTAGCCCACAATGGAGTTTTGTTTTTAGATGAATTACCTGAATTCAAACGCACTGTATTAGAGGTAATGCGTCAGCCAATGGAAGAACGCAGGGTCACTATTAGTCGAGCACGACTTTCAGTCGATTATCCAACCTCATTCATGCTCATTGCAAGTATGAACCCTTGCCCATGTGGATACTACAATCACCCTGAAAGGGAATGTGTTTGCCCTCCGGGAGTTGTACAGAATTACCTCAACAAAATTAGCGGACCATTGCTTGACCGCATTGATATTCATATCGAAGTGACTCCAGTCAAATTTGATGAACTAAGCGATAAACGCCCAGCGGAATCAAGCCGTGACATACGCCAGAGGGTTATGAAGACTCGTTTGGTTCAAGAAAAGCGCTTCGAAAAAAGCGCGGGCATACATGCCAATGCACAAATGACCAAGCAGATGATCAATAAATATTGTGAGATCGATTCGGCTGGTCAAGCTTTATTAAAACGCGCTATGGAGCGTTTGGGATTATCAGCTAGAGCTTACGATCGCATTTTAAAAGTATCCAGAACTATCGCTGACCTCGGTGTTTCTGAAAATATCAAATCTGAACACCTAGCAGAAGCGATTAAATACAGGAGTTTAGACCGAGATAGCTGGGCAGGGTAGCTAAATGCTTTGTCGATTGTTAATGGGGTTATTTTCAATTCTCTTTTTAGAGAACTGAAAATTACACCTTTTTAGGTATTGCCAATAAGCGAGCTAACGTTTACAATTGATTACAACTACTTGCATGTTTCAACTCAGATTCATAAATTCGCCCATGCGCATTCTAAGCTACTTGACTGCTGTAACTCTTTTTAGTCTCTTATATTCGACAAAATCCGCTGCGTGCACGGCTTCCAGTATTTACCCTGCCAATACTACTGTAACAGACTCATCTTCGCTGAATCCATTGACAATAACAACTTGCAACTATGCAGGCGAATATGCTGTTGTGGTTCTATCCGGAAACTTCAACTATACTTTCGAAAGTAGTGTGGCAACTGATTTCCTTACGATAACCAACACCTCTAATACAACCATAGACACTGGTTCTGGTTCTGTTACCATCAATAGCGCCGGTATAGATACAGTGCGAATGCACATTTTCTTGGATACTGCCTGTGCCCAGCAAACTACATGCAGGGTAACCACCGTGACTCGAGCTCCGTGTCTTGCAACTATACAATTCCCAGCATATGTGGATACGGCAAACAATAACTATGACACGCATTTCGTTTCTGCATGCAGTTATCCAGGTCAATTTTATGAAATTGTACTTTTTCCCGGTCGCTATGAATTTGCGAGCTCCAACAGCAGCGATTTTTTTGTTTTCACGGATTCAGCTAACAACCTCTTAGCCTACGGGCAAACACCGTTTCTTGGCACAGTAACTGCTGCCAATTATTTAAAAGTTCGAGTTCACATTTTCGCTTCTCTCTACTGCGATGTAGAAGCCGCCTGTCGCACTACCACTGTCAGAAGACTGCCATGTGTTGCAACAAATCAGTCTCCTGGCTATTCTGTTCAGGCGCCCTATCATCCTGCTCTTGATACAATTTGGCAATGTAACTATGCTGGGCAGTATGTAAGAATGGATATTAATGCAGGCGAGACCTACGAAATTTCCAGCGACAGTGCGGATTGGTTTTTTCTTACCCTGACTGATGATACATACATATCAAGTGGGCAAACCCCTTTCACATTTACAAATCCATATGGAGATACAACTATTCGAGCTCACATCTTTCAGGACAGCTCCTGCCGTGAGCAAGACACCTGCCGTCAGACATATGTTCAATGTCTAACATGTCCAGTGCCCATTCCATCCATTTCATCCTCAGATTCTGTCGCGTGCACAGATGACCTTCCAATAACACTTACAAATGACAACCCTTTTGTCGGGAAAACATATTGGTACACTAGCACTTGTGGATCAACGCCAATAGATTCGGGAACAACTATACAGGTCAGCCCAAGTACAGCTACAACATACTATTGTGCGAATTCATATGAAAGCCTCTTGTCCCCTTGCGATTCAATTACCTTGGAGGTGTTTCCAAGTCCAAGCGTCTCCATTGGAAATGTGATGGATGTGCTTTGCTTTGGTGGATCAGATGGATCCGCTCAAGCAACAGGAAGTTCTGGACTCAGTCCTTATTCATACTTATGGTCAACTGGCGAAGACTCCAATTATGCAATTCAATTAAACGCAGGTCAATTAAGCTTGCTGTTAACCGATGTCAATGGTTGCTTCGCTTATGATACAGTGTATGTTATCCAACCGGAAGCGATTGCAGACAGTGTTTTTAATCAGTATAACCCATTGTGTTTTGGAGACGAAACAGGACAATTGGGAATCCTAATTTCTGGCGGAGTTGCCCCCTATGCATATAATTGGTCAAATTCGGAAACGACTGCGAACATTACAGATCTTGGACAAGGAACATATTCATTGACTTTGACTGATGAGAATAGCTGTGAAGAGGTCTACTCTTATGATATAATTTCTCCTGCAGAACTAGACAATGAAATGGGAATCACAGACGTTTGGTGCAAAGGCGGGTCGACCGGGGCAATACAAACAGATGTGACGGGAGGTGTCTCCTCATATGATTATAATTGGTCTTCAGGAGACACGAATGGTCAACTATTTAATCTCGATGAAGGTGTTTATGTGCTTAGCCTTACAGACCAAAATGGTTGCGCTTTTCTAGATACCGTCACAATTTCCTACACTCATGCTAACCCGGAAATTTTAATGGATACCGCTGCAATTATCTGTGTGAATCAAACCACTACTCTTGATGCCGGCGCAGGTTTTGTATATGCCTGGTCTACAAACCAATCTACACAGACAATCGAAATATCGATCCCCGGCACGTACAAGGTTACAATCACAGATTCTCGAGGTTGCAGCAGCTCGCAGGGTGTAATCGTAACCACTGATTCATGCCTAGGTATCAGTCCTATTATCAAAACTCCAGACTATAGAATATACCCAAATCCAAGTAATGGATCGATCCAATTTGAAATCATTAATAAAGATATAAGCCTTGATTATATTCAGCTTGAATCGATAACCGGACAAAGCATTAAAAAGATTTCATTATCAGGTTTTGAAGCTGGAACTCTTGATTTCTTAGATGTCGCGAAAGGGGTCTATATCATGAATTTCGTTTTTGATCAAGGTGTTCAATCCCAGCAAATCATCATTCAATAGGACCCAAGACTCAACGTTTTTTGCTCAACTTCGTCTCTAGGTTGTGAGGTATCAGATTTTACTTTTTTTGGGTCTACTATCCATCTCTGGCTTTGCCCAAACTGAAGGAAAAAAAGTTCTGTTTTTGGGAAACAGCTATACGTTTTCCAATAATCTTCCAGATCTGTTCAAAAACTTATCGAATGCAGCCGGAGACACGATTACAGCAGGTTTTAACACTCCGGGTGGCTATACTTTACAAGGACATAGCACCAATCAAATGTCGCAGGACATGATCAACCAAGGTGATTGGGATTTTGTCGTGTTGCAAGAGCAAAGTCAATTACCCTCGTTTCCATTGAGCCAAGTGCAGACACAGTGTTTCCCATATGCTGCCAAATTAGATACCATGATTAACGCTGTAAATCCATGTACTGAAACCGTTTTCTTCATGACATGGGGAAGAGAAAATGGAGACGCAGGAAACTGTCCAAATTGGCCACCTGTGTGCACCTATCAAGGTATGGACAGCTTACTATACGATCGCTATATGCAAATGGCAGAGGACAATAATGCTATTGTATCGCCGGTTGGGGCAGTTTGGCGATTCATCAGAACAAATATGTCAAGCATTAATCTCTATGACCAAGATGGGTCACATCCAAGTGCCGCAGGAAGCTACGCAGCAGCCTGTGCATTCTATTCAATCATCCACCGAAAAAATCCCGTCAACGTTCCTTATGATTTCACACTAAATGTATTGGAAGCATACCAAATTAGACAAGCAGCAAAATTGGTCGTGTTTGATAGTCTTGAGAAATGGTTTGTTGGACCCTATGACTCGGCTATTGCAGTTGATGCGAAATTCCAATCAGCCCAGAGTCAATTCAATGCAACTTTTAATAATCTCAGTACAAATGCGACAAATGTGTTTTGGGAATTTGGAGATGGAACAACAAGTGCTAACTCAAATCCATCACATACTTATCCTGGGTCAGGTCAGTACACTGTAACCCTCACTGCTTTCCATTGCGATTCTTCGGATACAGCTATGCAAACCTTGAATTTTGAAACCACCCCCTTAGATACTGCAGACACGACAATTAATGACACCATAACTCAGGTTGGAATAATAGACGCTTCTTCTATTCAAGTTTTTCCCAACCCAACGATAAATCGTCTAAATATTTCAGGGTTGCAATATCATAATTTCATCAGCCTTGAGTTGATCGATATATTTGGAAGGAAGGTTGCAAAAATGGAAATCGCGGGGCGACAGGGGATGGAAATTGATATGAGCAATCTGGATTCTGGACTTTATATTATGCATCTTACAGGAAAAGATGGGTCGATTCAAAAGACAGTGATTGTTCAGTGATTCACACCCTGCATTGAAGCGCACTATTCCTCTATTTTCGCGGTATGATTAATGGCAAAAAAGTAGTGGTTGTGATGCCTGCATACAATGCAGAAAAAACACTCCAAAAAACCTACGATGAAATTCCATTCGACATTGTGGACGATGTTGTTTTGGTAGACGATAAAAGCTCTGACAAAACGGCTGACCTTGCCCGGGAAATAGGTATCAAACACGTTATTACACACGAAAACAACCTTGGATACGGGGGAAACCAAAAATCTTGTTATCGAAAAGCATTGGAACTGAATGCGGACATCACCATCATGGTGCACCCAGATTACCAATACACTCCACTGCTTATTCCATCCATTGCGCACATCATTGCAAATGATTTGTATGATTCTGTTTTAGCCAGTCGAATACTAGGAAAAGGAGCCCTAAAAGGCGGAATGCCCATGTATAAATACATCGCAAACAGATTTCTTACACTCACACAAAACATACTCATTGGTCAAAAACTAAGTGAATACCATTCAGGCTATAGGGCGTTTTCAAAAAACATTCTTGAAACCATCGACTTTGAGACAAATTCTAACGACTTCGTATTTGACAATCAAATGTTATGTCAAGTCTTCCATGCGGGGTTTGAAATAGGTGAGGTCACTTGTCCAACCAAGTATTTTGAGGAGGCCTCTTCCATCAATTTTGCCCGAAGCAGCACCTATGGTCTTGGTGTGTTGAAATGGTCTTTCATCTATAGACTGAGTAAACTTGGCTTGGTCAATCCTCGCATATTCAAAACGAAAAAATGAAATCAGCCTTTCAAGAGGTAAAGCTTTTCATTTCCGTTCATGCGCTGGTATTGCTCGGAAGTTTGGTTGTCATTTTCGCTACGGATCAAAATGAACTGCACCTGTGGTTCAATCAATTTCATAATCCGTTTTTCGACCAATTTTTTAAGTACGCTACGCACATGGCTGAGGGTCTAGTTATCGGATTGATTGTATTCATTATCTTAATATATAAGGTACGCTATGCAATTGCTGGATTAATCGGCATAGTTGTTTCAGGCATGGTCACACAATTTTTTAAACGCATGGTTTTCAATGACCATTTTCGACCTTCTAAGGTATTTGATGGAATCGCAAACCTGCATTTTGTTGATGGAGTTTCGCTGCACAAGGCCTTTTCCTTCCCTTCTGGACATTCAACAGCAGCTTTTGCCCTATTTCTTTTTCTGGCCTTCACGGTCAATAATCGTAAACTAGAGCTTTTGTGTTATGCCTTAGCCTTGATAAACGCCTTTAGTCGTGTCTATTTATCGCAGCATTTCTTTGAGGATATAACCGTTGGCAGCATCATTGGCACCACCATCTGCTTTGTGATTCTTGCCCTTTTCAAAAATCAGAAATGGGGCGAGAAAGGTCTATTGGCTAATTTCGAAACAAATCGAAATAAGTCTTGAATCGCGACAGGCTAATACTTCTCATTCTATCGACTCTGCTTTTCATCCCATTTTTGGGTAGCGTTCACCTTTTTGATTGGGACGAAATCAACTTTGCTGAAAGTGCGCGCGAAATGCTTCAGACAGGCAATTGGTGGCAGGTAACAATCAACTACGAACCCTTTCGCGAAAAGCCACCCTTGTTTTTTTGGATGCAAGCCATATCAATGTCCGTATTTGGAGTAGGTGAGTATGCTGCGCGATTACCAAACGCTATTTGCGGCATTATCACCTTACAGGTCATGTTTTTGATTGGTTTGAAATGGCAAAACCGAAGCTTCGCTTGGGCATGGGTCTTACTTTATATTGGTTCCATTCTTCCTCATTTATATTTCAAGTCTGGAATCATTGATCCGTGGTTCAATCTATTCATTTTCTTGTCCGTTTATCATCTTTTCATCACGGTTGAACATGGTGATACTGGATCTTTGAAACATCCAGCAATCGCCGGGTTATTCAGCGGATTAGCGATTCTTACTAAGGGTCCTGTTGGTTTCCTATTGTTACTACTCACCTTCTTGGTTTGGTGGGGATTCAATCGATTTAAAAAGCCTGCGAACTGGCAAAGCATTGTGGTCTTTGCGTTATGCGTATTCCTTACTTCTACCATTTGGTTCGGGTACGAAACACTGCAAAACGGGCCTTGGTTCTTAGTGGAGTTCATCCAATATCAAGTGGAGCTATTTCTTCGCCCTGTTGCAGGACACAAACAACTCTTTTTCTATCATTTCTTGGTCGTTTTATTGGGTTGTTTTCCAATGTCGATAATAGCTTTATCCGCATTTAAAAAATCCTTTGTGGGCGATGATCATGCAATGAGCACTTGGATGAAATACCTGTTTTGGGTAGTGCTCATTTTATTCAGTATTGTGACAACCAAAATTGTACACTACAGCTCTATGACTTACCTACCTCTATCCTATTTAGCAGCACTAGTTGCTGTGCGGCATTTAGAGAGCACACAGATTAAGAAATGGCAATTCTGGTGGGTTGGCATGCAAGGCATCCTCTTGGCCATAGCATTTATCGCAGTCCCAATTCTATTGATGAAGAAGGTGCACTGGATTCATCTGGTATCTGATCCATTCGCAGCAGGAAATCTAAATGCGCCTGTTTCTTGGATGGGTTGGGAATGGATGATTGGTGTTTTATTTCTAGTTGTAATCTTGGTATTCCTTCGATTAAAAAAGTCGGAGCCCAAACGAGCATTTATTTTATTGACGACTGGTTCGGCACTAGTAATCTCTTCACTTATGGTTGTAATTGTGCCGAGAGTTGAAGGTTATAGCCAACGAAGCGCCATCCAGTTTTTTGAAGAGCACCAGAACGAAAACGCCTATTTCGAAACCTTCAAATACAAGAGTTATTCAAACTATTTCTATGGAAGGGTTAGCCTTAAATCTACGAGTCCACAAACCGCAGACGTGCATTACATCGTCTGCAAGGTTCAGCACATTCCAAAACTCATGGAGGAGAATTATGAACTAGAGCACCTGTATGATCAGGGTGGCTTTTCGTTTTATCATAAGATTAAAACTCCATAGGGTTTGGTGTCATTCATGCGCCTTTTGGGCGCCCTTTTTTTGTATCAATTTTTACAGTTTGGTTGAGGTGTTTTATAGAGAAAGTATCCTTGCTTAATCCAACAATGGACTTACTAATCTCATGCATATTGTAACTTTTCATTCAAGAAGATGAAAAATCAGACTTAAGCATCGGATACGCAGGCTTACAAAGAATTATTTTTCAAAGTTTAGCATGTTTCCTTTGCGTTTTTTCCTTGGGCTTAGCTGGTTGCGATCACAAGGCAATAGAGCCTGAACAGCCAATTGGATCAATAGAGTGCTCTGAAGCCGAACCCATCAAATGCTGGCAATCTGGATATGGCGTATATATATTTCAATCCGAGAAGGGATACAACCTGAGTGTCAAAAGTGATTCACCACATCCGGACTGTGTTGACTATAAAAAACCAGATTTTGATTTTGGTAAACAGACCATTATTTATATTGACAAAGGTTATGCTAGATGTAAACCAGCCTTGGTCGAACAATCATTAGAGTATAAAAGAACGAGTATGAACTGCGTTTAGAAGTTGCAGTGCAAGGCGGATGTTACGCGCTGTGGGAATATTCCAGCGTCTGTAGCGCTCCAAAAATTCCCGATAACGCCACCATATCGATTATTGAAAACATTTGAACTGACTGGAATTATGATCAATAATCCTACGCTCATGATTAACTGAAGACGTTGTTCTAAGTAATCACTTAAGATCCTTTTTTCTTTAATCAACTACCTGCAGTACTTCCCACTCTCCTCTTTCCACCTTCTGTTCAGCTACTTTGTATTTCACCACTTTCACATCGCCAGACTTGATGTCACGTACCTCCACTTTATCATTTCGACCTGGCTTCTTGTCAACGCGTACAGGCTCCTTTTTAACCTTTGGTTGCTGCGGAGTATTGCCTTGCGTTCTAGGGTCAGGAGCGTTGCCCGGAGCAACCTCTTGCTTGGTGGCCATTACCTTGCTTAGATCTGAGTCCGCCTTCGGTCCTTGTGTAGCCTGTGCGGCTTGTTTACTAGGAAGGTTAGCTCTGAATAAGAAACTAACGATTTCTCTATTCACCTTGTCTATCATTTGTTCGAATAATCCGAAAGACTCAAACTTGTAAATCAATAGAGGATCCTTTTGCTCATAAACTGCGCTCTGTACAGATTGACGCAAATCGTCCATTTCGCGTAAATGCTCTTTCCATTGTCCATCAATCATGGCTAACGTTGTCGCCTTCTCCAATTCCAGTTTTATAGGTCGGCCTTCCTTCACAATGGCATCTTCCATCTCGACCACTACTTGCAAACCGCGCTTACCGTCAGACATAGGGATCTCAATGTTCTTGAATTGAGTTCCTTGGTTTTGATGCACGTTCATGATCACAGGAAGCGCCACTTGCGCAACATACTTGCTTTTGTTCTCATAGTGCTTTAGCGCCTTGCTAAAAACGATATCCGTTAGCTCTTCGCTAGATCGATTCAAGAAGTCTTCTTCCGACACTGGAGACTCAAGTGTTAGAGAAGTGAAAAGCTCCATTTCAAAACCTTCGAAATCGCGAGCCTCTTGAAATTCATTTGCGATTGAAGCACAAACATCATGAATAGCATTTGCTGTTTCTACACCCATACGCTCACCATGAAGTGCGTACTTTCTTTTCTTATAAATTACCTCTCGCTGAGAGTTCATTACGTCATCGTACTCCAACAATCTCTTTCGAGTTCCAAAGTTGTTTTCTTCCACCTTTTTCTGAGCACGTTCAATGCTCTTGCTCACCATTCCATGTTGAATGACTTCCCCTTCTTCAAGACCCATTCGGTCCATTAGCTTAGCAATGCGCTCAGATCCAAATAGACGCATCAAATGATCCTCTAATGAAACAAAGAACTGTGAAGAACCTGGGTCTCCTTGTCGGCCCGCACGACCTCTCAACTGGCGGTCAACCCGTCTTGATTCATGACGCTCAGTGCCGACAATGGCCAGTCCGCCTCCTTCTTTAACTCCTTCACCTAGTTTGATATCCGTACCACGACCTGCCATGTTAGTTGCAATGGTTACAGTACCCGACTTACCGGCAGCGGCAACAACTTCCGCCTCACTTTGGTGCAATTTCGCATTTAATACTTGATGTGGAATCTTTCGCATTTTAAGCATACGACTCAATAGCTCTGATATCTCAACCGAAGTAGTTCCCACTAAAATAGGTCGTCCGTCATTTCTTAATTTCTCAACCTCGTCAATAACCGCATTGTACTTCTCACGTGCCGTTTTGAAAACCAAGTCTTGGTCGTCCTTTCTAGTTATTGGTCGGTTTGTTGGAATAACCACCACATCTAGTTTATAGATCTCCCAGAATTCGCCAGCTTCTGTTTCTGCTGTTCCGGTCATACCGCTTAGCTTGTTATACATACGGAAGTAGTTCTGTAGCGTAACTGTGGCGTAGGTCTGAGTTGCCGCCTCCACCTTTACATTCTCCTTGGTCTCAATAGCCTGATGAAGTCCGTCAGAATAGCGCCTTCCATCCATAACACGACCGGTCTGTTCATCTACAATCTTGACTTTGCCATCCATAACCACATATTCAACATCCTTTTCGAATAATGCGTATGCCTTCAATAATTGGTTGATTGCGTGAATTCGTTCTGCCTTTTCAGCGTATTCTGTAATCAGTTTGTCTTTAACGGCAGCCCGCTCATCGCTATCCGAAATACGGTTTTCTAGTTGACTTAACTCAGTCCCGATGTCGGGTAAAATATAGAACGACTTATCATCTCCTTGCTCGGTAATTAAATCGATTCCCTTTTCTGTTAACTCAATGCTGTTCTGCTTTTCATCAATAACAAAAAACATTTCATCATCAATTATATGCATCTCCTTCTGCTGATCTTGCAGATAGTAGTTCTCCGTTTTTTGGAGTGTTGTACGCACGCCTGGCTCACTTAAATATTTGATAAGAGCCTTCGTTTTTGGCAATCCTCTATAGCTTCTAAGCAACTGCTCACCACCCAATTTTAGGTTCGCCTCTAATTGCTTTTTATTCGTAGAATTTTCCGAGGTGGAGGCTAATAATTTTTTCGATTCGGCTAATAGTCCATTAATCAGTGACTTTTGAGCTCCAACTAGCTTTTCTACTCGAGACCTGAGAGCTACAAATTGCTGTTGATCTCCTTTGGGTGTAGGTCCTGAAATAATAAGCGGTGTTCGCGCATCATCAATCAGTACAGAATCTACCTCATCAACAATTGCATAGTTGTGTACACGCTGCACCAAGTCCTTTGGTCGGCCAGCCATGTTATCTCTTAGGTAGTCAAACCCAAACTCATTATTCGTTCCGTAAGTAACATCGCAACGGTAAGCTGCACGCCTGCTTTCACCATTAGGTTGGTGCTTATCAATGCAGTCAATGGTCAATCCATGAAATTGAAATATAGGAGCCATCCACTCGCTGTCACGTTTAGCCAAGTAGTCATTCACCGTTACAACATGAACCCCACGACCACTTAGTGCGTTCAGGTAGACTGGTAGTGTTGCTACTAGCGTTTTTCCTTCCCCCGTAGCCATCTCAGCAATTTTTCCGCCATGGAGCACCATGCCACCAATGAGCTGCACATCATAGTGAAGCATTTCCCATTTCACGTCCACACCAGCAGCTTCCCAAGTGTTATTCCAAAATGCTTTCTCTCCTTCAATTCTGATATGCTTCCGTGTTGCAGCAAGTTCTGAATCCATCTCAGTTACAGTTACCTCTAACTCCTCGTTTTCTTTAAATCTTCGTGAAGTTTCCTTAACTACAGCGAATGCTTCCGGTAAAATTTCTTGAAGTGCCACTTCAATTTGCTCTACTATTCGCTTGTCAATAGAATCAATTTCTTCATAGATTTCTTCTTTTTTGGCAAAATCTATTTCGTCTTTTTCTATGATTGCTTTCAGTTCATCTACCTTATTCTGATCTTCCTTTATAGAGTCCTGAATCCGTTTTTTGAACTCTGCTGTTTTACCCCGCAGTTCATCATTTGTTAAAGGCGCATATGAGGAAAAATGCTCGTTGATTATTGCAACCAATGGCGTTAACTCCTTTATGTCTTTGTCGCTTTTGTTTCCGAATACTTGATTCAGAACCTTGTTTACTATTTGAAGCATAGTGTTACGTTATAGATAGCGTTATAAGTCAATTGGCTTGCCAAAGCAAATAACCTGACAAAGTTGCGCGCTATGTAGATCGTAATTCAAAAAAGTGGACGAAGTTACTCATTGATTGAGTGCTTTCAGACGGGTGAGAAAACAAAAAAAGCCGCACTTCCGTGCAGCTTTTTTAGGCTATTTTATTCTATGTCAGTATTCGTCTTCATTGAAGAAGAAGTCCTCCTTCGTGGGATAATCGGGCCAAATGTCCTCGATGGTTTCGTAATTATCGCCTTCGTCTTCTAAGGCTTGTAAGTTTTCTACTACCTCTAAGGGCGCTCCTGTTCGCATAGCGAAATCAATCAACTCATCTTTGCTGGCTGGCCAAGGGGCGTCTTCTAAGTATGATGCAAGTTCTAATGTCCAATACATGTCTCCTATTTTTAGGGGTCATTTCTAAAGGCGGCAAAAATATATTTTCTAGCTTCTTACACAAGAGAAATTTTACTTGCCGCTAATTATTGATTTTCAAGGAATTAATTTCTCGAATTTGGATTCCATGGAATCTCCTCTGCCTGAAAATCTTGAGTAAGCTGTCTTGACAAGACGAAAAAATAATCTGAGAGTCTATTCAAATAGGTTAAAATGATAGAATTAAGTGCCTGTTCTTCATTCAAAGCCACACATAATCTTTCCGCCCTGCGGCATACTGTTCTGCAAATATGAGCTGCCGAAACAGCAGGATGACCACCTGGCAAAACGAAAAATTTCATCTCTGGCAATTGAGCATCCATACGGTCCATTTCTTGCTCCAATTCAGTAACGCTCTCTTCACCCACTTCGGGTAGCGTCATTTTATTCTTTATTGGATCGGCTGCTAGATGAGAACCTATTGTAAATAAATCTTCTTGTATATGGAGCAGCAATTGCTTCTGGTCGGCAGACAAAGAATGATCTTTTAGTGCCCCTGTAAAAGCATTCAATTCGTCCACAGTGCCGTAACTTTCTATTCTGAGATGGTGTTTTGGAAGCCGGTTTCCACCAAGTAATCCAGTTGTTCCGTTGTCTCCTTTTTTAGTATAAATTTTCATGACTCAACGATAGTTAAAAATTTGAGTTTAGCAAAGGCTACTTTCGCGACCTTATGCCAAAAATCGACTTCTCTCACAAGCCCACGCAATGGGTTATTCTAGCGCTGCTCGCGCTAACTTGGGGAAGCTCGTTCATTCTTATGAAAAAAGCGTTAGTCTTTTTCAGTAGTACAGAAGTGGCTTCATTTAGAATAGCCATTGCCGCAATTGTCCTAATGCCCATTAGCCTTAGAAATTTGCGCAAAATTAAGAGTCACTTTTGGCCGCTGCTTGTAACTAGTTTGCTTGGAAACGCTATTCCTGCCTTTTTGTTCGCCTTGGCTCAAACACAAATCCCGAGCGGTCTCACGGGTATTCTCAATTCATTAACCTCATTATTTACTCTCCTTATTGGGGTTATCCTTTTTCGGTCTAAAACCACGTTTGCACAAGTCAGTGGTGTATTGGTTGCGCTTGCTGCTGCCGCAGGATTAATAGGATTTGATAACCTATTCCAGTTTTCGGAACACGGTAAATACTCGCTATTAGTTATTGCGGCATCTGGCATGTACGGCATTGCAGTAAATACCATAAAGGCAGAATTATCCGAAATGAGACCCATTCACATTACCTCCCTCTCGTTTTTGATGACTGGGCCCATTTGTGCGTTATACTTATTGTTTGGCACAGACTTCATCCAAATTGCAACTACCAATCAGGAAAGTTGGATGGGCATATTTTATCTTTTAATCCTAGCCATAGTTGGCACTGCCGCTGCGGTAATTATGTTTAATCGATTGATCAAGGAAACGACTGCCATCTTCGCTTCAACGGTCACCTATTTGATTCCGATTGTAGCTGTTGGTTGGGGCCTCTTAGATGGTGAAGTTATTTCCCTAACTGACCTTTTATATATGCTTCTCATCCTCACAGGAATCTTCTTGATTAACATGAAATCGCCCATTGCAACTTTTATGGGATTGTTTCAAAGAAAATAAACCTGAGATGCAGGCTTTGTTGAAAACTTATTTCTTTTACTTTCGCAGCCCTTTTTAAATAAAGAAAAATTAAAGCTATGTACGCAATTGTAGATATAGCGGGGCAGCAATTCAAAGTTGAAAAAGACCAAAAGGTTTACGTTCATCGATTGGATGCAGAAGAAGGAAAGAAGGTAAACTTCGATCACGTTCTTCTCATCGATGACAATGGCAAAGTAAATATTGGCGCCCCAGCTATCAACGGAGCACAAGTTAGTGCTACCGTCTTAGAGCACCTAAAAGGTGACAAGGTAATCGTCTTCAAAAAGAAGAGACGTAAAGGTTACCAAAAGAAAAATGGACACCGTCAATGCCTGACCGAAATCCAAATCAATGTCATCAAAGCAAGTGGCGCGAAAGCGGCTCCAACTAAGAAGGAAGAAGCTGCTCCTAAGGCAGAGGCTCCTAAAGCTGAAGCGAAGCCAGCGGCTACAGAGTCTAGTGATTTGAGTTCTATGACGGTTGCCGAGTTGAAAGACATGGCAAAAGCAAAAGATATTTCAGGATATTCATCAATGAAGAAGGCTGAGCTTGTTGAAGCATTAAGCTAAATTCAAAAAATCGAATAAAAAATGGCACATAAAAAAGGTGTAGGTAGTTCGAAAAACGGACGTGAATCGGAAAGTAAACGACTTGGAGTAAAAATCTTTGGTGGTCAAGCTGCTATTGCTGGTAACATTATTGTTCGCCAACGAGGCACTAAGCACAACCCCGGAGCTAATGTAGGTGTAGGTAAAGATCACACCTTGTTTGCATTGACAGACGGAGTCGTTAAGTTTCAAAAGAAAAGAGACAATAAGTCTTATGTATCAATCGTCCTTGACGCTGAGAATTAAGACTCGTTAAATCATATTGATAGTCCCGATTCGATGTACATTGAGTCGGGATTTTTTGTTTTCATTCGTTTCATATTTGTCCCATGTTAGAAGTATCACAGATTCGAGCCAATCGTCAGCAAGCGATTGACGCCTTAAAAAAGCGACACATTGACGCTGAGCAAACAGTAAATGACGTTATCGGATTGGACGACAAGCGAAAGCACGCCCAATTCACTTTAGACCAAAATTTAGGAGAGGCAAAAAAAGTCGCCTCAGAAATTGGTCAGATGATGAAAGAAGGTCGTCATGAGGAAGCTAACTCCGCCAAGGAAAAGACATCTGAGCTTAAAAAATACAATCAAGAGCTAGATCAAGAGCTCAAGCAAATTGAAGTTGACCTAAAAAATGCACTTGCTGGAATCCCGAATACCCCGCACGAATCCGTTGCTGCTGGCCGCAGCAGCGAAGACAATGAAACCATTCGTTCTTGGGGTAAGGCGGAAGACGCTTCTCACGCAACCCCCCACTGGGATCTTGCCAAAACATATAACCTGATCGATTTTGAACTGGGTGTGAAAATCAGCGGTGCTGGTTTCCCTGTATACATGGGAAAAGGAGCCAAACTTCAACGATCACTCATTCAGTTTTTCCTAGATCAAGGCGAAAAAGCTGGATATACAGAAGTGATCCCGCCACATTTAGTTAATGCAGAATCAGGCTTTGGAACAGGTCAACTACCTGATAAGGATGGACAAATGTATCATGCAGTGGAAGATGATCTTTACCTCATTCCAACTGGCGAGGTTCCGATAACTAATATTTACCGCGATATAATTGTGGCGGATGAAGACCTGCCCATTAAAAACATTGGATATACTCCATGTTTTAGAAGAGAAGCAGGTTCCTATGGAAAAGAAGTACGTGGATTAAACCGTTTACATCAATTCGACAAGGTTGAGATTGTTCAATTATCTCGCCCTGAAGAAAGCTATGCGGCTCTCGAAGTTATGGTGAAGCATGTAGAAAGTTTGTTGCAACAACTTGAACTTCCATATCGAGTTTTACGTCTTTGTGGTGGTGATATGGGATTTACATCCGCTTTGACTTATGATTTAGAAGTGTACGCAAAAGGCCAAGGCCGATGGTTAGAGGTTAGTTCTGTTTCAAATTTTGAAACATACCAAGCCAATCGGATGAAGTTGCGTATTAAGTCAAAAGATGGGGAAAAACGGTTGGCACATACACTAAATGGTAGCGCGTTAGCTTTACCTAGAATATTGGCTGCTGTACTCGAAAACAATTGTGACGGCAACGAAATCAAAATTCCAGCTTGCCTAGTTCCATACACTAAATTTGATTCTATCGCATGAAAAAAATAGCCTTTATCTACACCCTTTTGGCCTGTGTGCTAGCATTCACTTCATGCAATACAGAAGTTAAAAAAGAAAGAATTCAAAAAATTGATAGTCTTGGGTCCCTGTTAAATCATGTCAATGAATTAGTTGCTCAAGTTGATGAAGCTAAAATTCAAACTCGACTAAGCGAAATGAACCTAGTGGGGAATTGGTTTCTTGATAATGTGGAGGACACCCTAGATCCAAAGACTGGATTAATTCTTGGCGATTATCTAAGGTGCAAGAAGTTTTATGGAAAAGCTTCTCAAAGATTATCCCAAGTAAAAACAGAGCTGGAATACAGTGAAAAACAACTGAGCACACTTCGTGGAGATGTCAATAATGGGCTGTATAATGACGATGAGTTTCTCATACACTTTAAATCTGAAGCAGAGTCGGCCGCAAAACTAATGGAAGCCACAGAGGAACTTGATCGAACGTATGTTTCCGTAAATGCACAATACGCCAAAACCAAAGCCCCCGTTCTAACGTTAAAGGATAGTATCAAATCCGTTATTCTGTCTCCTGAGCCTATTTAAACCATCCCGAGCATTTTTGATTGTAGTCTTCATCTTGAGTCTACAACCTATTGTTCATGCCCAAAGTACAGACGAGCAATTAGCCGCCCACTATTACCGCGAGGGTGAATTTGGCAAGGCTTTATTATACTATGAAAAGCTCTACGAAGAGTCCGGCAGCGATCAGATTTACGAATACTTCCTGAACAGCTTGCTGGCCGGCGAAAACTACAAAGACGCTCAAAAACTTGCCGAACGACATGCAACAGCACATCCCCAAGCGTATCGATACAAAGTAGATATTGGGCGGGTAATGCTGAGGGCAGACGAGCCTTCGAAAGCGGAAAAACACTTCGATCGGATAATTAAAGACCTAGACAAAGCATCTGTCAATCAAATATTGGATGTAGGTAGGGCATTTAGTGAAATGAGTGAAAATAAACGCGCCTTAGAAACCTACTATGTGGGCAGAAAGCACATGGGTGACTCATATCCGTTCAACTTTCAAATTGCCCAACTCTTAGGAGAGGAGAGCGATGTAGAGGGAATGATTTCCGAGTACTTAGATGTTTTAAAGCTTAGTAATGGATATATCAAGAGCGTACAAAACACGCTGAATAGAGTCATTGGTTTTGAGGAAGACAATAAGTGCAATGACGTACTTCAAAACGAGCTACTAAAGCGAATTCAAAAAAGTCCAGATGAAGAAATTTATGCAGAAATGCTGATCTGGACGTTCATGAAGCAGAACAAATTTGATGCTGCTTTGGCACAGGTTATTGCATTGGATAAACGCAACAAAGAGGATGGAGAACGAGTAATGGAATTGTCGGATCTAGCTTTTAACAATTTCAAATACCGAGTTGCCATTGAAGGATACTCCTACGTTAAGGCAAAAGGTCCTCGCTCTTATTACTACATTGAATCTATCACGGGATTACTTAGATCTTACAAAGTGCGTGTGACAGACTCTCGATATGATCAAGAATCTATTCATGAATTGGTCTCAGAATACACCAGCGCCTTGGATGAATTAGGCTACAGCGCCTCTACATCCAAACTGATTAATGATTTAGCCTACATCAAGGCTTTTTATGAAAGCAAGTATAGAAATGAAGCCGTGGTTGATGCTGCACAACTGTTGGTTGATGCGTTAGCTAAACCAGGATTAACCGACATTGACGAGGCTAATCTGAAGATTCAACTCGCTGACATCTACGTTCTATCCAGCGACATTTGGGATGCCTCTCTTCTGTATGGTCAAGTCGAAAAGAAATTTAAGTACGATGAAATCGGCCATCAAGCAAAACTCAAAAACGCTCTAGTGTTTTACTACGCTGGAGACTTTCGCTGGTCACAAGCTCAGTTGAATGTATTGAAAGGTTCTACATCAAAACTCATCTCTAACGATGCTGTTGAGCTAAGCGCGTTCATTACCGAAAACGTAGGTATCGACTCAAATCTGGAAGCACTATCTGCCTTTGCGAAAATGGAATTGATGGTTGTGCAGCATAAATTTGACTCATCGCTGATTTCACTCGACTCTATTGAGGCGAAATTCCCTGGACATGAATTAGGAGACAACATTTTACTTAAACGCGCAGACATCTATTGTGAGCAGGGCGAATACGACTTGGCTGCTGAGACTTATATGAAAATTCCAGAGGATTATTCCTTTGGTATTTTGGTAGACAACGCCATAATGTCCGCGGCTAAAATCTACGAACTTCAATTACAGGACACCCAAAAAGCAATGGCTTTATACGAGATCATTTTAACCGATCATTCTGGAAGTCTATTTGTGATTGAAGCTCGAAAGCGGTTCAGAAAACTTCGTGGAGATAAAGCGTAATAAAACTCCCTTTTCATTGTTAGTTACTTTCTATTTAGCTGAAAATCGCACATTGGTTTATCAATAAATTCGCTGCGTAATTATGGCAAATCAAGGCGAGGTTAAATTTCAGAAGCGCAGATTGCGCAGCTCTTACATCTCAGTAGTGCTGAGTGTATCGTTGGTATTGTTCACCCTTGGTTTACTCGGGCTTTTTCTTTTGTACACGCAAAAGATCAGCAATCAAGTAATGGAAGACATTGGTTTTACGGTTTACCTGCATGACGCTGTGAATGAAGTGGATGTAGAACGTCTAACAAAAGCAATAGAAATAGCCGATTACACCAACCAGACGGAATACATATCAAAAGATCAAGCCATTGAAATTCTGAAAAAAGATTTAGGTGAAGATTTCATGCAATACTTAGATTACAACCCACTGCTTGCTTCCATTGATGTAAAAGTAAAGGCGGCATACGCCAATACGGATAGCCTTGCGGTTATCAAATCCTCCCTTACTCGCAGCTCAAAAATCAAGGAAATTGTATATCAAGAATCATTGATTCAAAAAGTGCAAGAAAATCTCCGAATTGCGGGAATTGTCATGTTAGTCTTTAGTGGATTGCTTCTTATCGTAGCAATAGCATTAATTAACAACAGCATTCGACTCTCTATTTACAGCCGAAGATTCATTATTAAAAGCATGCAATTGGTCGGTGCCACACAAGGCTTTATTCGCAGACCCTTTGTCATACGGGGCATTGTACACGGAATATATAGCGCACTAATTGCCATTCTACTCATCATGTTGGTGATGTATTACCTGCGATCTATCCTGCCAGATTTGATACAAATTCAGGACATAGAAATTTTAGCTTACCTATTTGTGATTGTTATGGCCTTGGGAATCATAATTTCGTGGGTCTCTACAAGTTTGGCGGTTCGCAAGTTCCTCCGAATGAGAGGCAACAAAATGTATTAAGTTATGAGCGACAACAATCCGACTACTGAATTTTCACTTGAGAGGAAAAACTTAATCATGATAGGCATTGGTGCCTTAGTCGTTGTAATAGGATTCTTTCTTATGAGTGGCGGTGGAGCAGATGATGCTTCCTCTTTCAATCCTGAAGTGTTTAGCGATAGAAGAATGTTCGTTGCCCCAATTGCAATCTTAGCAGGATATGGTTTGGTGATGTACGGCATCATTAAAAAGTAATCCGCCTTGAGCATATTAGAAGCCATCATACTCGGCATCATACAGGGGTTAACCGAGTTTTTACCTGTAAGTAGCAGCGGTCATTTGGAATTGGCAAAAGCCATTCTTCAAGATAAAAGCTTACCTGAAGAAAGCTTGCTTTTCACTGTAGTGTTGCACTTTGCCACTGCGCTAAGCACCATTGTAGTTTTCAGAAAAGAGATTGTTGAGATCTTTCAGGGTCTGCTGCAATTTAAGTGGAACGAACAAAGTCAGTTTTCTGTAAAAATCATAATCTCAATGATGCCTGCCGCTATCATTGGAGTGTTATTCAACGATCAAATTGAAGCGCTATTTTCAAAACAAACCCTTTTGGTTGGCGCCATGCTTATTATCACTGGACTTTTACTATTCCTTGCCGATCGAGCCAAGCGGACGGATAAGATTGTCAGTTTTTCAAATGCTCTCTTAATTGGAATTGCGCAGGCAATAGCCATACTGCCGGGAATTAGCAGAAGTGGAGCAACCATTTCCGTCTCTGTTTTACTTGGAGTAGATCGTGAAAAAGCCGCACGATTCTCGTTCTTGATGGTGGTGCCCCTCATTTTTGGGAAAATGGCAAAAGATATTTTAGATGGTGGTATTAGCGAGTCCTCTATGGATATCCTGCCCTTGTTGCTGGGAGCAATTGCGGCATTTGTAGCCGGTCTAATTGCCTGCACTTGGATGATTAACTTGGTGAAAAAAAGCCAGCTCAAATACTTTAGCTACTACTGCTTTGCGGCTGGAACCATTGCTATATTCTTTTCTCTCTGAGCGAAAATTTAAATAAGCCTTTTGGCCTCACTTTATTGGTCGATAAACCATTGGAGTGGACTTCTTTTGACGTGGTCAATAAGCTGCGATATGCAGTAAAGCAACTGACGGGCAAGAAAAAAAACAAGGTTGGCCACGCTGGAACCTTAGATCCCCTCGCCACTGGCTTGGTCATTATATGCATCGGCACTCATACTAAAACCATTGAAAGTTTGATGGGTTTAGACAAAACCTACACGGGTACTATCCGATTGGGAGGCACAACTCCTTCGTATGATTTAGAAACAGAAATAGATCAAACTTTTCCAATTCCTGAATTAGATTTAGGACTTCTCGAAACAATTCGAAAAACATTTATTGGCCCACAACAACAATTGCCTCCGATATTCTCAGCAAAAAAGATTGACGGAAAAAAGGCTTATGAGTTAGCGCGAAAGGGACGAGAAGTTACAATGAGACCAAATCAAATATGTATTGAATCGCTAGAGTTAGCTACTGAGGATTACCCTGACATTGATTTTATACTCAATTGCAGCAAGGGAACATACGTTCGCAGTCTTGCTTTTGATTTCGGCAAAGCCACGGGTAGTGGAGGGCATTTACGCAAACTCCACAGAACCAGAATTGGTACCTATGCAATTGATGAAGCTTTTAATATTGAGGAAGCCATCAAACACATTGAAGGCGAATACCTTAAATACATGAAAGTGTATTCGGATTAGAATTTTAAGTTTGCAGCCCTTTTCGTAAGGGGCGAAACTTTAAATCAAGACACTTTATGAAGCTTTCACAATTTCGATTTGATCTTCCACAAAAACTAGTTGCTGAGTACCCATCTCCTGAAAGAGACGAAGCAAGGCTAATGGTTATTGATGCCAGCAAGGGCACAATAGAACACAAGGTGTTCAAGGATGTAATCAATTACTTTGATGAAGGCGATGTAATGGTCTTAAATGACACCAAAGTATTCCCAGCTCGATTGTACGGTAACAAAGAAAAAACTGGAGCTAAAATTGAAGTCTTCTTGCTTCGAGAATTGAACCGAGAGAGCCGTCTTTGGGATGTACTAGTTGATCCAGCGCGAAAAATCAGAATTGGAAACAAGCTATATTTCGGTGAAGACGACTCATTAGTAGCAGAGGTTATAGACAATACAACAAGCAGAGGAAGAACACTTCGCTTTTTGTTTGATGGAAGTTATGAAGAGTTCCGCGAGACTTTAATGGCTTTAGGAAATACTCCTCTTCCAAAATATATTCATAGAGAAGCAGAATCTTCTGATGCTGAGCGTTACCAGACAATTTATGCTGAAAACGAAGGCGCTGTTGCAGCGCCGACGGCTGGACTGCACTTCAGCCGCGAAATATTAAAGCGTTTAGAACTAAATGGTGTTGATTTTGCAAAATTGACTCTACACGTTGGACTCGGAACTTTCAGAAACGTGGAAGTAGAAGATTTAACGAAGCACAAAATGGATTCTGAGCAGGTTATTATTCCTCAGGATTGTTGTGACATTGTGAACAGCGCCAAGGATAGAAGAAAGAGAATTTGTGCTGTGGGTACAACTTCCATGAGAGCCATGGAAACTAGTTTTTCAACCAATCAGCACTTGCAGCCTTATAATGGATGGACCAATAAATTCATCTTTCCACCACACGACTTCACAGTTGCGGATAGCATGATCACCAATTTTCACGTTCCAGAATCCACTCTGTTGATGATGGTATCGGCTTTTGGAGGATATGATTTGATGATGGAGGCCTACCAGACTGCGATCAAAGAAAAGTATCGCTTCTTCAGCTATGGCGATGCCATGCTAATCTTACAGTAAACTTACCTAATGCGCAGCGCAGTTATAGTAGCCGGAGGAAAAGGACTGCGCATGCAAACAGATATTCCAAAACAGTTTTTAGAACTGAAGGGTAAACCTGTATTGATGCGAACCCTGAAACAGTTTTCTAAGGCCTTTCATGGAGACATTCAACTCGTGCTTGTTTTGCCAAAGGATCATATTGCGTATTGGGAAACCCTTTGTAAAAAATATGCCTTCGACATTCCACACACGCTTGCCATGGGTGGGGCCACACGTTTCGACTCTGTAAAAAGTGGATTAGCCAAATGTGATAGGGCAACTATAGTTGGAATACACGATGGAGTTCGACCTTTGGTAAGCGAAGAGCTTATTAGCACCTGCTATAAAGAGGCTGAAAAGCATGGATCCGCACTACCTGTAACTGCAATTTCTCAGAGCCTTAGAAAAACCACCCCTGATGGCAACCACCCTGTAGATAGGACTGGAATGATGGCCGTTCAAACCCCGCAGTGTTTTGATTATAAGATGATCCTCAAGGCATATGAATCCGCTTCGCATATAGACTTTACGGATGATGCCACTTTAGCCGAAGCAGCAGGGCACATTATACACCTAGTTGATGGTGATGCCACCAATATTAAAATTACAACCCAAGCCGATTTGAAAATAGCCGAGGCCATTTTAGGGATGTCCGCTAGCCGATGATACCTTTGCGGTAATGCTCGCCAAGAAAAAAAATCTACGTTCCCTAAGTTCTCAGCAAATAGTTGAGTTTTTTGAGTCTATTGATCAACCCGCATTTCGCGCTCACCAAGTGGACCAATGGCTATGGCAAAAGCAAGCCAAAACCTTTAATGAGATGACCAATTTGCCTCTATCGGTAAGGGAGTCTTTGGATGAGAATTTTGTAATTAACGAATTGACCATTGCCGAAGAGCAAGTGAGCGATGATGGAACCGTGAAGTGTGCAATTCGTTTGCATGATGGCATGGTGGTCGAAGCAGTTTTGATTCCTGTTAAAGATCGAATGACTGCCTGTATTTCTTCACAGGTTGGATGTAGTTTGAACTGTGCTTTTTGTGCAACTGGGCGGCTGAAAAGAATGCGCAATCTTGAACCGGATGAGATATTTGACCAAGTTGTTGCCATTAAGGACATGGCAAAAAAGCATTTCAACAAACCACTCAGCAATATCGTTTACATGGGCATGGGCGAGCCTCTGTTGAATTACAAAAACGTATTAACCTCCATTTATCGAATTACGCACGACATAGGTCTAGGCATGGCAGCAAAACGCATTACCGTTTCAACAGCCGGTATCGATAAAATGATTCAGCGATTGGCAGATGACGAGGTTCGCTTCAGATTAGCGCTTTCATTGCATGCAGCTAATGACAAAAAACGTAGCGAAATCATGCCCATCAATGACCAAAACAGCCTAGATAGTCTGGCTAAATCGCTTGAACAGTTTTACCTAAAAACTAAAAACAGGATTACTTTCGAATACATCATATTCAAGGACTTTAATGACTCAATATCAGATGCTCAAGAGCTTGTCAACTTTTGCAAACGCGTACCAGGAAGGGTTAATATAATTGAATATAATCCTATTGATGACGGGAAATTTGAGCAAGCCGACCCAGATAAGGTAGATGCCTTTGCGCGACACTTAGAACGAAATGGTGTTACCGTAAATATTCGCAGAAGTAGAGGTAAGGATATTGATGCGGCCTGCGGCCAATTGGCCAACAAAAACGAGGCAGCCATTGCGTAAGTTTTTAAACATACTGATTTATACATTGATTGGGTTATCAGCATTGGCACAAGAACCTGCCTCAAACCTTAATTTGTTAAGTGAATTTGAGCTTCCTCGAACGGAAGAAGTAGAGTTTTTCAAAAACACATCTACAGGCTCTCCGATACTATTAAGTACGAAAGGCGATATCATTTTCATTAGACCCATCAGCATGGAGACGGGGCTTCCAATAAGGCTACTTAGCATCCGCTCTAATGATACCAAGAAAATAAGAAGACATGAACTCAGAGGTGACAGCTTGTATTGTCTTGTAAAATCAGTGGAAGAAGGCCAACCTGATGGTTTTGAATCTGTGATCTATTCCTTGCGCGGAGATGTGCTTTCAGAAGCACATAGGCACGATGTTCGTTTTTCAGAATCTCCAAGCACCAAAACCGCGCAAACCATCCATTTCACAGCTTCGGCAAACGGAAAATTTGGGCTTATTGTTAGGCAAGAGGCATTTGCGAAAAACAAGAGTGCTTCAGTGTTTTTGGAAATTACTCGACACCCCGAGGGAACAGTGGAAACACACCTAGTTCAGCTTCCTTTCGACTCTGACGATATCGAAATTACGGGTGTTTCTATCACCAATAGAGGTATCGTAAATATCGGAGCACAAACTGGTGTAAAAATCAACAGCCCATTTTTACGCAAGCACATCATTTATTGCTTTTCGCCTGAACAAAACGAGCTACATGAATTTGACATGAGTTTGGATAAGGTTTACTTAAAAGACCTAGTAATTCAAATCCATTCATCGCAAACCAGTGCCATTGCCTTGTATTCAAGAGATCCATTTGAGCAGGCGGAAACTAATGGATTTGTGTACATGACTATTGACACCAGTGGTACAAAGGTTTTGAAAAAAAGTATTGTTGAATTTAAAGACGATATCATTTACGAGCTGCAAGGCCCTGATAGCAGAAAAACAGAGCATGTTGAACATCTATTTGCAACAGATCTTCTTGAGTTAAATGGAGAATTAATTGCTCTTTTAGATCAACAATATTTAGATCAAGTCTGCACTACCGATCCTCGAACGGGCATAATTACTTGTACAGACCAATACCATTTTGATGGTATTCTCTTGCAATCTGTGTCAAATCAAAACAGCAATACCATTATTGGACGGAGACAAATCGACGACAAGACCAAAGGCCCATATATGGGCCAGCAAGCCTACATTTCAAATGGAACCTTAACCATTTTCTACAATGACCATGTCAGAAACGAGTCACTCGAAGCGGAACGCATCATGAACAACCCATCTCGATCTGCGTTAAGATATGTTTCTACAACTGATAATGAAATACTTAGAACAGGAGCACTAGCAAGTGACGACTTTGTGCATTTTACCGCTTGCCCAGGATTTGAAGATAAAGGAACTATTAGCCTGGTGTTTTCAGATGGCAAGAACTATAAGATTGGTATTATTCGTGCCAATGAATTATAATCGATTGGAGCTTTATAACGTACGTTTGACCGAGAGTAACAGATCACAGCAAGGGTGAAGCCAATAGATAAAATCAAGCTACCGATTAAGGGCGAAATGGATCATTTCGAAGACAAGTTTCGCGACTCTATACGTAGCTCGGTTCCCATGCTGGATAAGATTACCCACTACATCGTGAAGCGCAAGGGAAAGCAGATGCGACCCATGTTTGTGTTTTTAACTGCGAAGGCGCTAGGAGGAATAAACGAATCTACACACCGTGGAGCCGCTCTAATCGAACTACTGCACACCGCCACATTGGTGCATGATGATGTTGTAGATGAGTCCTATGAGCGAAGAGGTTTTTTCTCCATCAATGCGCTTTGGAAAAATAAAATTGCCGTTTTGGTAGGCGATTACCTTTTGTCCAGAGGATTACTACTCGCCATTGATAATGAAGAATTTAAGCAGCTGCAAATAGTAAGTAGTGCTGTGCGCCAAATGAGCGAAGGTGAATTGTTGCAAATTGAAAAGAGTCGCGGTGTAAATGTTAACGAGTCGATCTATTTCGATATCATTCGACAGAAAACAGCTACACTCATCGCGAGCTGTTGTGCTTGTGGCGCTTCATCGGCAGGCGCAAGCGCAGATACCGTAGAACAAATGCGCTTAGTTGGCGAAAAAATTGGCATAGCCTTCCAAATCAAAGACGACCTTTTTGATTATGGCCTTGGTGGTAAAATCGGAAAACCAACCGGCAACGATATACGAGAGAAAAAAACAACTCTTCCTTTCATTTATGCCGTCAACCATTGTACTAATGGCGAAGGAAAAAAGGCACTCAAAATATTTAAGCGCGATAAAAAATCTAATGCTGATGTCAAGTCAGTGATCGACTTTGTATTACAATCTGGAGGCATTGAATACGCGGAACAAAAAATGCGAAAATTGGCCGGAGATGCCCTTAAAGGAATCGACACAATTCCTGAGTCAGAGGCGCGTCAGTCGCTCAAAGATTTGATTCAGTACACCATCGATAGGGAGAAGTAATCCTACTTAAAAGCATTCAAACCTGTAATGTCCATACCAGTGATGAGCAAATGCACATCATGGGTTCCTTCGTAGGTAACGACTGATTCAAGATTCATCATATGACGCATGATTGGGTATTCGTTAGTAATCCCCATTGCCCCGTGAATTTGACGTGCCTCTCTCGAAACCTTTAGTGCCATATCTACACTATTGCGTTTAGCCATAGAAATTTGAGCCGTAGTAGCTTTTCCTTCATTCTTTAATTGACCCAAACGATAAACCATCAACTGAGCTTTGGTTATTTCAGTAACCATTTCAGCCAATTTCTTTTGTTGAAGCTGGAATCCACCAATTGGCCGATCGAACTGAATGCGTTCTTTTGAGTATCGCAATGCGCTGTCATAACAATCCATAGCGGCACCTATCGCTCCCCAAGAAATACCATATCGCGCTGAGTCCAAACAACCTAAGGGGGCACCAAGACCTGACTTATTTGGTAAAATATTCGTTTTTGGAACAGGCACATTGTCAAAAACCAACTCACCCGTGTCTGAGGCACGGAGTGACCACTTACCGTGCATTGTTGGTGTAGTAAAACCTTTCATTCCGCGTTCTACAAGTAAACCATGAATCCGACCGGACTCATCCTTTGCCCAAACTACTGCTATATCAGCAAATGGCGCATTTGAGATCCACATCTTAGCACCATTCAAGATTACGTGATCACCTGCGTCTTTGAAACTGCTCACCATTCCACCTGGGTTGCTTCCATGATCTGGTTCTGTAAGTCCAAAACAACCGATCATTTCTCCAGTGCCGAGCTTAGGGAGGTATTTCATTTTTTGTTCCTGAGACCCATATTGCCAAATGGGATACATTACTAGCGAACTCTGAACCGAAGCCGTGGATCGCAAACCGCTATCGCCTCGTTCCAATTCTTGCATCAGCAAACCATAGGAAATTTGATCCAATCCAGGACCACCATATTGTTCGGGAATGTAAGGGCCAAAAGCACCAATTTCTCCCAATCCTTTGATCCATTGTCTGGGAAATTTAGCGTCCTCGTATGCCTTTTCAATGATTGGGCTAACTTCCTGTTTCACCCATTGTCGCGCGCTGTCACGAATTAAAACATGCTCTTCTGTAAGCAGGTCATCTATGTTGAAATAATCAACTCCTTGAAAACGATCTTCTTTATTTGCCATAGTATAGTATGAACGTTCGAAGGTATAACATTGTTCTTGTTGAAGCAGCTAGATTTGCCATGAGAAATGACACATTTAAACTCCATACCAACAGACTCAGCCTTCATCGTATTTCTGATTATCTTTTTTCTGATTGGATTGGTACGTCAATTAGAAGGCAGTCGATTTACCATATTCGTGCGCTCCTTCACCAACATAAATCTGGTTGAGCAGCAACTGAGGCAAGAACGGGCATTTTCTCGACTGGCAATATTGCTCTTCCTCTTAGTTATGACTGTTCTTGCAGCTTTCATAGCTTCATTTTTCCACCATATAGATTTGTTTCTGGATTTTAGCTTCATTGGATTGTTCACTGCTTTGCTTATATCTTTGATAATTATTACCACCGCTCGGGTAGCGATTTACTCTCTGCTGGCCTGGGTCTTTAACTTGGAAATACTCCAGCAGCATCACACTTTTCACTGGTTACTCACGAATGTTATCCTGTGCGCAATTATTCTTCCATTGACCATTGCGGGGGTCTTTGGTCCATCAACTACTCAGGCTTTCTTTCTGAATGCTGGGTTATGGACGCTAATCGTGTTCTATCTAATTCGCGTTCTGAGAATTGGCTACATCTCTTCGACCACTTTTCGAGTGCCTGTCGCTTATAATTTTCTATACATTTGCGCGCTCGAAATTTTACCGTTGTTGGTGACGGCTGCGGTAATTTCGAGGCAAATCGGATAGATAAAAAACGAGCATATGAGCGGCACAGCCATAGAGAAGAAAAAAATCAAGACTATTCTGATTAGCCAGCCCAAGCCTGAGGGTGAAAAATCACCTTATGCAGACTTGGCTAAGAAGCATAAAGTCAAAATTGATTTCAGACCATTTATACATGTTGAAGGTCTAAGTCCTCAAGAGTGGAGACAACAGCGAATTCAAATACTCGAGAATACCTGCATAATTTTTACCTCAAGAAATGCTGTAGATCATTTTTTTAGAATCTGTGGCGAGACACGTGTACCTGTGCCTGAATCCATGAAATATTTCTGTATGTCAGAGGCAATCGCATACTACCTGCAAAAGTATGTGGTATATCGGAAAAGAAAGATTTTCGTGGGAGAACGTATGTTCTCTGATATGATTCCTTTATTCAAAAAGCATAGCGCTGAACGATTCTTATTACCTAGTGCCGACCAAATAAAGGGCGATATTCTTAAAACCCTTGATGTCTTAGAAGTTCGTTACACACGTGGTATTTTTTACCGCACTGTAATTAGTGATTTAAGCGATTTGAAAGAGGTGAAATATGACATGCTTGTGTTCTTTAGTCCCAGTGGAATCAAGTCATTATTCCACAACTTCCCTGATTTTGTGCAAGGTGATACTTGCATTGCGGGTTTTGGAGCAACAACACAGTCAGCCATGGTAGATCATAAATTGAGGCTAGACCTTGCCGCACCAACACCAGAGGCACCATCTATGTCTGCAGCTATCAACTTACACATCAAGCAGCACAATAAGTAGGATTTCCTTCACAGTATTTTCACCTTTGCCTGAGTGCATGGAGGTAAGAAACCGTTTTCCGAGAACTGAAAGTTTAAAGCAAAAAAGACTCTTCGATCCCTTATTCAAGGGAGGAAAGAGATCCTTTCAACATCCGCTAATGTTAATATGGAAAGAAATTGAACTGCCTGAAAATGTGTCGGTTCAGATTGGGTTTTTAGTTCCAAAAAAGCACTTTAAACGAGCCGTTGATCGCAATCTGATCAAGCGAAGGTTGCGAGAAGCGTATCGTCTGCAAAAACACGATTTGCATAAAGCCTTACTATCTAAAGACAAACAAATCGCGATGCTGGTTGTAGTTGTTAATACCGATAACACTTCTTATGAGGCAACGAGGGATAAAATGATGCTACTTTTACGTTCGGTCGAAGCAAAAATCAACGATGTTCAGTAAGCTTTTTATCTTTCTAATTCGATTCTATCAGGGTGCGATATCGCCCCTATATCCTGCAACATGCAGATATACTCCCACATGTTCTGAATATGGAGTAGGCGCAATAAAAAAGCACGGCCCGTGGAAAGGTGGTAAACTGGCTTTGAAACGAATTGGTTCATGTCATCCTTGGGGAGGAAGTGGACTTGACCCAGTACCATAATTATTTGCAGATGAAAAAAAGACAACGCACATGGCTGGCAATAGCCGTAATCACGATTACCTCTTTCGGGTCATTTGGGTTCGTAGAAAGCTACTTTGAAATTTCCAAAAACCTGGATATTTTCTCCACAGTATACCGCGAAATCAATGTTAATTATGTAGAAGAAACAAACCCAGGAAAACTGGTTAAAACGGGAATTGACGCTATGTTGGCTTCGCTTGATCCATACACCAACTACATCCCCGAATCAGACATAGAGGATTATCGTTTCATGACAACTCACGAATATGGGGGCGTGGGCGCCCTTATTGGCACTAGAGGTGACAATGTGATAATAACCGAACCATATGAAGGCTTCCCAGCCGATAAGGCAGGTCTAAAGGCCGGTGACATCATTATAAGTGTTGATGGTGAAACCGCTGAAGGTAAAAACACCTCACAGCTCAGCGATATGCTCAGAGGACAGAACGGAACATCAATTGCCGTAAAGATTAATCGCGAAGCAACGGGTGAAACGCTTGACTTAGACATTGTTCGAGAAAAAATAAAACTAGATGATGTGCCTTATTTCGGCATGTTAGAAGAAGGTGTTGGGTACATAAGCTTGAATAGTTTTACGCAAACTGCTAGTCAAGACGTGAAGGCCGCATATGTACAATTAAAGGAAGATGGAATGGAAGAGCTAGTTCTCGATCTAAGAGGCAATGGTGGTGGACTACTGCACGAATCAGTGAACATTGTCAACTTCTTTATTGAAAAAGGGGAAGATGTAGCAGAGGTAAAAGGAAAAGTGAAGGAACACTATCGTATGAATAAAGCGCTGAACGCACCCCTAGACTTAGAGATTCCATTGGTTGTTTTAATTGATGAGGGATCTGCCTCAGCCTCTGAAATTGTTTCAGGATCTCTTCAAGACTTGGATAGAGCTGTCATAATTGGTCACAATTCGTATGGAAAAGGGTTGGTGCAAACGACACATAATTTAAGTTATAACTCCAAACTGAAATTGACTATTGCTAAGTACTACACGCCCAGCGGGCGATGTATCCAACGAATTGACTATGGTGGAAACCGAGATGCAAAAGGCAAGGCAAAGGAAATTCCAGATTCGTTGGTGGCTGAATTTACTACTCGTAACGGTAGAACCGTGAAAGATGGAATGGGAATAACCCCAGACATTGAGGCGGAGGATCAAGAATACAGTGACCTGTTAGCCACGCTAATGCGCGAGAATTTAATCTTCGATTTCGCCACTCAATTTTACTTCAGCCATGACTCCATTGCCCAACCTGAGGATTTCGAATTATCTGCTACACAATACACAGATTTTAAAAACTATGTGATGGGTCATGACTTCGAATACAAGACTAGCAGCGCCGAAATGATGAAAGAACTTAAATCGGTCTTAGAAGAGGATGAGTTTTGGACAGAAGTAACATCTGAATATGAGGCATTAGCTGCCAAATTGGAGAGAGACACAGAAACCGACATGGTAAAATTTGAGCCAGAAATACGTCTCATGCTAGAAAACGAAATCATCGGTAGATATTATTATTCGAAAGGAAGAATTCGTGCATATTTGAATGAAGACCCAGAAATTGCAAAAGCAATTGAAGTCCTAAACAATAAAAGCTACTATGATTCCGTTTTAGACGGCACTTGCACCGACTGCCTTGTGAAGAAAGGCTAGGTGTAACTATCCTATCCTATGGCCCTAACCTCTCGCCAACATCGCTGGATATATCTTATTTCTATCGCCCTCATTATGGTTGGGCTACCATTTTCACATGCCCTAATTAGCATCGGGGAGCTTCTGTTAGCCCTTAATTTTTTGGTTGAAGGCAGATGGAAAGAAAGATTTATGGTTTTTAAAACTACCAAGTCAATCTGGCTCTTTCTAGGCTTGTATCTTATGCACGTTGTTGGGTTACTCTGGACCACCGATATATCATTCGCAATGAATGACTTAAGAATAAAACTTCCACTCCTTATTTTTCCTATTATCATCCCTTTGTCTCAACGATTGAGCAGAGAGGAGTTCCTTTGGATAGGCGCCATTTTTTCGGCCGCGGTAATTGCAGCCTCTTTTGTATCCACCTTTCAGTATTTAGCGCACCATTCAGATCCCGGATTCGACTATAGAACCATAAGCTTATTTACCAGTCACATTCGTTATTCATTAATGGTGTGTCTCAGCTATATTATTCTACTGAATTGCGCTTGGAATGAAGAAAAACAAACCTGGCTAAGGGTATTATATATCATACTCGCCATATGGATGAGCGTATTTATGTTTATTCTACAAAGCATGACAGGTATAGTAGTATGGATGCTCTGTAGCTACATGCTTTTGTTTTACACATTATACCACATTAAAAACAGTGTCCTTCGAATTACCGGAACAACAGTATTGTGGCTCACTCCAGTTTTTATTGTGTTTTACCTCTGGTTTCAAGTAGATGCATTCTATCCAGATAACGACTTAGACACATCTAAACTCGACATGATCTCTGCGGAGGGTAATTACTATCACCACGATACCAATAACCTTACGCTCGAAAACGGTAATTATATTAACCTCTACGTTTCGCCCCTTGAGTTAGAAGAAGAATGGGCCAAAGTCAGTGATATAAAATATGTACGCGGAAAGGACGCAAAAGGTCAATACGTATATACCACCTTGATTCGATATATGACCAGCCTTAGTTTACGCAAAGACAAAGAGGGCTTTTCTCATCTGTCAAAACGCGATATTAAAGCAATAGAAAGTGGTGTCGCCAATGTTCGCTTCCTATATGGTAACCCACTAGATAATCGAATATATACCGTAATTTGGGAATTTGACAAATGGCTTCAAGCTAAGCACGTGCAAGGTCACTCAGTAACACAACGCTTCGAATTTTGGAGAACGGGCTGGCATATCTTTCGAGAAAACATGGTTATTGGTATTGGTACTGGCGACATGAATATTGAATACAATAAAATGTATGACGAACTTGATTCAAAATTGGGCAAGGAATACCGCTTGCGTGCTCACAATCAGTATCTCAATTTCATGATCACTTTTGGATTAATTGGCTTTCTTTTCTTCTTATTGATCCTTGCCTATCCCTTCTTTGGAAACAATAACGCTAACAGCTTTTTATACATTGGGTTTTGCCTGATTTTGTATACCAGCATGCTTAATGAAGATACGCTCGAAACCCAAGTGGGCGTTACGCTCTATGCGTTTTTTAATGCTTTCTTCCTCTACTCCCTATCGGGTTTGTCTCGTGTGGCGCCTAGAACCAACTCATAAACCTCCTTGGTCCTTTTAGCCGTTTCGGTTTTAGCAAATTTCTTTACTGACTCTTTCGCAGCCTCCGCCATCTTAATTCTAAGAGCTGTGTCATTCACGTAGCGAAGCACTTGTTCGGCTAGCATTTCATCATCCGCTACTTCTGCCGCTAGTCCATTCTCTTCTTGTTGCACCACTTCTATTATACCGCCAGCCTTTGTTGCTACAATTGGAACTCCAGCCACCTGTGCGTCTAGTATTGAAGTGCCTAAACCTTCCGTTTCGGAAGTTATTAGGAATATATCTAACTGTGGCAGTATGTCTATGATGTCATCTCTAAACCCGAGCAGCGTGATGTGTTTTTCCATGCCGAATTCAGCAATACATTCCTCCACCACTTTACGCGATGGCCCATCACCAATGGCTAAAAAATGAACCTTAGCACCACTTTCTATGACACGCTTTGCCGTTCGAATAAAGGTGGCGTAGTCCTTGTGTGGCGCCAGCGCAGCTACATTTCCAATCAATAAAACATCCGAATCTACGCCCAATTCTTCGCGTAAACTTGGTGGCAAACCTTCACGGTCAAACTTGCTTAAATCAACCCCGCTATACACCACCTCCAGTTTTGTTGGGTCCCCAATAGACGGCATCATCACGTCCTTTATCGCAGACGACACACACAAAATTTTCGAAATTCTAGGATGATTATACTTGAACGTAGATATTGGCCCGCTCTGAATAGGAAAATCTACCCTGCGAGACACGATAATCGGTAGTTGATTATTGGAAATTACTGTGCTTAAAACCGCAAAGGTGTGAGCATGACTGTCATGCACATGAATCAAATCTAGGTTTTCACGCTTGCGAATGTGACTGACTCGAAAGGCCACCATTGGATTCGCTGAAAACACCTTGAAATAGGTAACGTGGTTGATGTGATTTTTAAGGCAGTATTTATGGACTAATGAATTGAAGGGACACATCACTATTTGCCAGACGCCAACCTTGTTTAGCTCTTCCACCAAATACATCAGCTGTTGTTCCCCACCCCGCCATGTCTTTGGCGAACTTATGTGCAATACCCTCATGACTGATTCTGAATTTTCATGAGTTTCCTGTACTTTAAAAACGTGGCTCGAGCCGAGTGAACGCCTATCAACCAACCATAATATCCGTCTAAAAAGCCTGCCTTGAGAATGTATCCTTTTACCAATCGGGCGACTGGTTTCACGATGACTTTAAACCAATTGGATCGGACTCCTTGATCGTATTTTGCTTGAGCAGATATACTGCTAAAATTCTCCACTTGTTTCTTATGCTCATCAACTGTGTAGAAGGTATAGTGAAGCAAATCCCCATCAAGTTCCGCAGTTTTCGACCCCTTATTCAACACATATTTATCATGTGGATTTGTGCCTTTCCATTCTCCTTTGGTTCGATTGAATAATCTCATTTTTCTATCTGGATACCAACCGCTGTACTTAATCCATTGCCCGCAATAATTTGCCAGGCGATTCATTAAGTAACCATCGCATTCAAAGTTTTCTTTCGCACGAAGCACTGATTCTTTTAGTTCTGCAGTTAGAGCCTCGTCAGCGTCCAAGGACAGTACATGGTCGTGGCTAGCTAATGCCAATGCAAAGTTTTTCTGTTCGATGTATCCCAAGAATTTTTGCCTTACAAACTTAGCATCGTACAGCGCCACAATCTCCTCTGTTTTATCAGTCGAGAAGGAGTCAACCACAATTATTTCGTCTGCTACACCCACCAAGCTGTCCATGCAGCGAGCGATGTTTCGCTCTTCATTCAAGGTTAATATGATGGCAGTAATCTGTTGCATCTATTCCTGTAAATAAACTCGGCTCACGCGCTGTGAAACTTTTGTAAGTATCTCATATGGGATGGTTCCGAGTTTCTTCGCCATGGCAGAAACATCGTCTGCTCCTTCAAAAATCATTATTTCATCCCCTTCTTTGGCTTCGCAATCGGTCACGTCTATCATGCACATATCCATGCAGACATTACCCACAATGGGACAAGCTTGACCTTGCCACTTCAAGTTCCATTCGCCATGACCCAATCTTCGATCTAGACCATCAGCGTAGCCCACAGCTATGGTTGCAATTCTGCGTTCTTTATCAGACGCACCCGCCCGGCTATAACCGACCGACTCTTCTGGTGCAACTGTTCTAATTTGAATGATGTACGACTTGAATGCCCCTAAAGCCTGTAAAAATTTACTACTGTCTGTCCCAGCAAAACCATAGAGTCCAATACCAATGCGCACCATGTCGAAATGATATTGTGGAAAGCGCAAAATCCCTGTCGAATTCAACACGTGATTCATGACGTGATAATCGAGTCCTGATTCAATGGCAGCTGCCACGGACTGGTAGCGCTCAATTTGCATTGTAGTAAAGTCATCTTCTTCCTCTGAATCTGCAGCAGATAGATGGGTGAAAACGCTTGCCACTCTTATAAAAGGTGCCTCGGAAAGTAGTTGTAACAGATCGCGAACATCAGTTCTTTCAAATCCCAAACGATGCATTCCAGAATCGATTTTCACGTGGATATTTAACTCGTGGAATAGGTGTCTTAAAAGTGCTGCACTATCAATGAATTCGATCAAACTTCTCAAGGAATATATCTCTGGTTCCAATTGAAAACGGATAACTGAATCATAAGATGTTTTGGCTGGACTCAACACCATTATAGGTAAGCGAATACCACGCTTTCGCAATGCCACCCCTTCATCTGCGTATGCTACAGCCAAATAATCGACCTTCTGGTTTTGTAAATAGTTGGCTACTTCAAAGCCACCACTTCCATATGAAAAGGCCTTCACCATGACCATGATTTTGGTCTTAGGATTAATCTGAGTTCTAAAGTATTTCAGATTTTGACCCAACTTGTGAAGGTCAACTTGGAGTGTGGTTTCATGCTGTTGTGCCTGCAGTCGTTGCGCCAGTTTTTCTAAACGAAAAGCTCGGGCTCCCTTAACCAGAATGGCTTTATTACGCAGCTGTGTCGTGTCTAGTTGCTCCCAATACTGATCGGCATTTTCAAAGTTTTGAATGCTTTTTGTGGTGAACAAAGAATGATACTTAGCTAAATCAGGACCAATGCAAATAAGCTCGTCAACCCTAGACTCATTCAGGATGCTCGCCAACTCATGATACAGGTGATCGCCAGGTGAGTTTTGGTACATATCCGTCAAAATAACCACTCGCGCCTCGGCTTTTTGCGAACCAAGTTGATCTAATGCTGCTTGCAAGGATCCCAAATCCGAGTTATAACTATCGTCTATTAAAATACTGTTCTCTACTCCCTGCTTCATTTCCATGCGCATGGCTACGGGTGCCAAAAAGCGGAAGCGCTTTAACACTTTCTGGTTTGCACACCCAAGCAGCAAGCAAATACAAAAACAATGTATGGCATTTTCAATCGAAGCTCTATCCTCGAAAGGAATTTGAATTTGATATTGACG